>DATBGU010000308.1:0-77041 GCA_036557825.1 Gemmataceae bacterium | reverse complement strand
CCGCACCTGCGGGCGCTCGTCGAGTGCTTCCTGATGGACGACGAGTTCGTCCGCAACTTCAGCCAGTGCCCCGCCGGCGTGCGCAACCACCACGCCTTCGTCGGCGGCTTGTTGGAGCACGTCGTCACGCTGCTCGACGCGGCCGACCGGATCCTGCCGCTGTACCCCGACCTGGACCGCGACGTGCTGCTGATGGGCGTCTTCCTGCACGACATCGGCAAGGTGCGCGAACTAAGCTACGACCGCGCCTTCAGCTACACCGACGAGGGGCAGTTGATCGGCCATCTCGTGCTCGGCGTCGAGATGCTCGGCGAGCAGGTGCGGCGCGTGCCGGACCTGACGGGCGAGCCGTTCCCTTCGGAATTGCTTCTGCGGCTGAAACACCTGATCGTCAGCCATCACGGCTCACTGGAGTTCGGCAGCCCGACGTTGCCGATGACGCCGGAGGCGATCGCCCTGCACTATCTGGACAATCTCGACGCCAAGGTCCACAGCTTCACGCGCGACATCCGCGAGGACCGCAGCCCATCGTCGTGGACGCCGTACAGCCAGGCCACGCAGCGTCGCCTGTTCAAGGGCAGCCGCCCCATCTCCGGCAATTCTCCCGCACCGGGCAACGCGGACGATTGATGCCTTATCCGCCTTGGTTTCCCACGGAGAGCGGGCGTCGGAAATAACGATCCGATGATTTGGTCTCATAACAGCGTTGCACCGAGGACTTGGCCGGTGGGGTCGATGAACAACCACTCTGCCGAACCGTTACCGGGGAGCGCCACCGTCGCCGTGCCCTGGTACTGGCCGTTCGGGCCGAAGAAGTTCACCTGCCAGGGCATGCCGGCGATGGTCACCAAGGCGTCGCCGGATACGTTGGTGTACGTCACGGGCAAAGAGAGGGATCCCACGTCGATTTCTGTCAGCAGTCCCGACGAGGAATAGGCGAAGCCGAGCAGCGACTGGCCCGCCAGCTGCGCCTGGAACTGCTGACTGCCGTCGGCGGCGACGGTCAGGTCGGTCGGCAGCAAGGCGTTCCAAATGTTGAGTTGCAGTGCCGCCGAGGTGCTGCTTTTGGCCAAGGAGGCGGACGCGGCGTTGTCGGTGTAGGCGAGGGAGACGTTCGGATCGCCGACCGCGTCTTGCAACGGCACGGTCAGTTGCACGCTGACCGCACCGTTGACCACGCTGCCTTGCCCCGATGTGCCTGCCAGCGTGAACGACACGACGCCCTCGCCGCCGACGCCCGCTGGCGTGCTCACCTGCGCCGTCAGCGTCACCTGCGCCGTGTCGTTCAACAGGTTGGGGACGATTTGGACCGTGGTGAGAGCCAGACTGGTGCCGGCGGTGTTCACCCCCAGCGCTCCCTGTCCGCTGCTGGCGAGGAAGCTGCCAAAAAGGTCGCCGTAGTCGACCTCGATGGTGTAACTACCGGGAGCCGTGCCGGCGGGCAGGACGTAGTTGACGTTAGCCTGACCGTTGCTGACCGGACCCGCCGTCGCCGCCCCGATTGTATTTCCCTGAGCATCGACGAGAGTGAAGGTCACGATGCCCTCGTTGACCGCGCCGGCGCTGCTGGTTACAGAGGCGGTCAGCGTCACGCTTTGCGCACTCTGGCTGAAGCTGGTCGTGACCGTGCTAGCCGTGGTTGTGGTCGAGGCGGAGTTGATGGTGAGGGTGTGGGTGTTGTCGGAACTGGGGGCGAAACTGCCCGCGCTGTCGCTGTAATCGGCCTCAATAGTGTATGGGCCGGCCGGTGTGCCGCCCGGCAGAACAACGTTAACGCTGGCGGCGCCGTTGCTGACCCCTGCGCTCGTTGTTCCGATCGGATTTCCCTGGCTATCGATGATCGTGAAGGTCACGCTGCCCTCATTGACCGTGGCGGCGCTACTGGTCACGGTGGCGCTCAGCGTCCCCTCTTGGTCGCTCGTGCTAAAGGTGGCGGTGGCGTTGCTGGCTGTGGTGGTGGTGGCGGAGCCGACGATGAGGGTGTGGGTAGTGTCGGAGCTGGCGGCGAAGTTGCCCGTGCTGTCGCTGTAATCGGCCTCGATGGTGTACGTACCTGCGGCAGTGCCGCCCGGCAGAGCGTAGCTGACACTGGCCTGGGCGTTGCTGACGTTGCCCGCCGTCGCGGTGCCGAGGACCGTGGTTCCCTGGAGAACCTCGAAGTTCACGCTGCCTTCGTTGACCGTACCGGCGCTACTGGTCACGGTGGCGCTCAGCGTCACGTTCTGGGTGCTGGCGCTGAAGGGAGCCGTGGCGCTGCTGGCCGTGATCGTGGTGGCAGCGGCCACGTCAGGGGTCACGGACGTGCTGGGGTTGAGTTGGGCAATGGCGGCGTGGGAGGGGTCGATGGGCGTGTCGGCGGTGCCGGTCGCGTTGAGGGTGGAGGGCGTCAGCCGGTCCTCCAATACTTCCAGGCCCAAGCAGACCCGGCGGCGGATCGGCGCACGCCATCCGGCGTTCCCGGCGTGCCGCGACCGGCGACCGAACAAATGACGCGGGAGTTGACGCAACCACAGAGGTACAAGCATGGCGGCAATCCTCAAGGATGACAGGGTGGATTCCCACGCCGTTTCCGCCTTTGGAACCGAGTTGGTTTAGGGGGCGAGAAGAAGCCGAGCGAATGTTGAGAGGGCGGGCCAGACAAGTACAAATATAAAACTGCGTTGGACCGGGTCAAGAACCTAAACTGAGAAAACAGAAAATGAGGCCAAAATGAGGAGAGAAGGAGAAGAACCCGGGGGTCCGCTGGGAGGGATCTTCTCGCCCTCGACGTCGTGCGGCTCGGCGCGTCGTATCAGCGCGCCGAGCCGCACAGCTGCCGCTCCAGCCCGCGAGCGCCGGATAAAGACAATCGACCTCTCCGCCGGCGCGGTCCCGCTGGGCTGTTAGAGAACGCCGGGCAACAGGATGTTCAGTCCGCTATCGGGCGGCGCGAGCGTGACGGCGCCGAGGAACTGTCCCTGCGGGCCGAAGAATTGCGCCTGCCACGGCACGCCGTCAAGCGTCACCAGCACCTGCCCGCCGATGTTGACGCGTCCCACCTGCAAATCGAGGAACCCATAACGGAACTCCTTCAGCAACTGATTCGTGTAGAAGTATTCGAGGGGCGCGACGAAGAACGGGATCGTATTGAGATCGCCGTTGGAGGTGAACGTAATGTTCGCCGGCAACAGCGCGTTCCAAAGATTCAGGACCATCGTCGCCGAGCCTCCGCTTGGACCGAACAGATCCGGCGAGTTGTCGTCGGCGTAGGCGAGAGACGCGCTCTGACGACCGATCACATCCAGCAGCGGCACGGTTAGTTGCACGCTGGCCGTACCGCTCTGCACGATGCCTTGCGCCGAGTGGCTGGCGTACGTGAAGGTCACATTTCCTTCGTTGACGCCGCCCGCCGGGCTGCTCACCTGGGCCGTCAGCGTCACCTGCGCCGATCCGCCCAGCGGATTGGGAACGATGGCGACATTGGTCAGTTGTAGAGTCGTGGCGGCGGGGTTCACAATCAAGGACGCCGTCGTGCCGCTGCCGGTGAAGTCGGGACCGGGGTTGTACACCGCATCAATGGTGTAAGTTCCAGCGGCGGTGCTGGCGGGCAGGACATAGCCGACGCTGGCCTGGCCGTTGCTGATCGTGCCCGAGGTGACGGGCGAGCCGATGACCGTGCTGCCTTGCCGAATCGTGAAGGTGATCGTGCCCTCATTGACCGCGCCGGCGATGCTGCGCACGGTGGCGGTCAGCGTCACATTCTGATTGCTGTCGCTGAACGTGGCCGCGGCGTTGCCGGCCGTGGTCGCGGTGGGGGCGGGCAACGGGTTGGTGGTCAGGAACGGCGTGAAGTTGACGATGCCGGAGCCGGGCGCCCCGTTCCGCGAGTCGATGATCTTCTGGCCCATCCCGCCGGGGTTGTCGGGGTGCGTCGGGCCGGTGGAACTGCCCCAGTAGTCGTTGGTCGCGTCCAGCGTGCCGCTGCCGTTGTGGACCAGTCCGGCGACGGTGTTGCCGCTGATGGCGGCGTTGTTGACGTGGTCGGCGGCCGTCGTGACGACGTCATCGTCGAGCAGCACGCCGGTCTGGTTGCCGAAGATGGCGTCTTGGTTCAGCACGAACGAGGAAACGGCGCCCTTCACTTCGACGCCGACGGCGCCTCTCTCGATCGTGCTGTTTTGCACCGTCAGGCCGATGAGGGCGGTCATCGCCGGATCGCTCTCGATCAACACACCGTCACTCGTGGAGCCGGTGATGGTCGCGCCGTCCACGATGGCGGTTGTGTCGGCGGCGGCGCCGAAGTTCGGGTCGTTATTGGTCGCCCAGACGCCGACCTGGTTGCTGGTCAGCGTGCCGCCCTGTACCGCGATCGTGCTCGTGGTCGGGAGGTTCCACAATTCGACGCCGTACTTGGCACCGGTTACGTTGTTGTTCTGGATCGTCGCCGACGCGCTGTCCTGGATTGAGAAGACGAACAGGCCGCCGTTGTAGTCGGCGGTCGCCGCCAGCGGGATATAGGTGAGATCATTGTTGGAGATGGTCCAGGGGGAGGCGGCCTGATACTGCAAGTTGTCGAAGATGCCGCGGACGGAGAACGTGATCGTGTTGCCGTCGATGACCGCCTCGGGGCCGGGATTGGCCTGGTTGAAGTTGTTGGTCTGGATGCCGGTGCGGACGCGCGTCAGCACATTATCGGTGACGGAGGCGTAGAAGTTGTCCACCAGGCTGACGCCGTGGCCGACATTTCCGTCGCTCGTGGCCAGCGAGGGAATGTTATCGAAGAGGTTTTCGGTGATGAGGTTGAACCCCGACGGTGTCGCGCCCACGGAGGTCAGATCCCCGAGCACGCCGTTTTCGTTGAAATTGCGGATGATGTCGTCGCGGACCACCAGATGATCGATAAAGGTGTTGACGTTGCTGACGCCGTTGGCCGCGTTCACGTTCACGCCGTTGAGATTGACGCCGCCCGACAGGTTCGGGTTACTGCCGTCGATCGTCAGGCCGTCGATCAGTACGTCGCTGGCCTCGACGCTGAAGACGTTGCCGCCGATGGGGTCGTTGGTGGCCGGCTCGACAATGGCTTCCGCCCCGCGGGTGCCGGTGTTGGGGTTGATGCCGGCGTTGGGGCCCAGCAGGGTCAGGGACTTGTTGATGGTGACGTTCTCCTGGTAAACGCCGGCGGCGACTTGCAGGGTGTCGCCGGGATTGGCGGCGTTCACGGCAGCCTGGATGGTGCTGAATGTCATACCGGTATTCACGTCCAGGACCGTCGGGACGGTGCGTTCCTCTAACTCTTCCAGACACGGCCGCAGCCGACGGCGAACCGGCGCTCGCCGCCTGGCGTTCCAGACATTTCGTGACCGGCGCGGGAACAAACAACGCTGGAACTGACGCAACCACCGAGGCGCGAACATGAGCTATCCTCAAAAGATAACGGGGTGAACTCGCAGCCAGGGCCTGCGTTTGGCAACCGAGATGGTTAAGGCGCGGGGAACCGAGTGGATGTCGTGGACACCCAACCTATGAAAATATAGTATCGCGTTGCGCCGTGTCAAATAAGGCAATCCACGAATGCGGGAAAAGAGGTGAGGAAAGGGACCTCCTTCCTCGAAATGCGGGTTGTGCCCCTCGACCGGCGCAAGATCGCCGGGGAGGACGCGGTTGACGCAGGGACGGAGCGTTCTGTTATGATGACCGCGACAGCGACGCTCCTTCGACAGATGGCCCCGGCTTGCCGCGGGCGAACTTACTCCAACTTGCCAGGGGCTACAGGGCACAACCCTGAGCGTGTGATGCCTAGCTTTGAAGATCAGATTGTGGCGGCAATATCGCGGCGGAACTATCAACCCCTCAAGCCGAAAGCCCTGGCCCGTAAACTCGGTGTGACCGCGCCGCAGTACGCCGACTTTCGCCGCGCTCTGCGCGGTCTGCACCGCGACGGTCGCATCGAAATGGGCAAGAACCATACGGTGAAGGCGAAGCCGCCGCACGGCACGATCACCGGCACCTATCGCCGCACCGGTTCCGGTCTCGGTTTCGTTCGCCCGCATCTTATCGAGGGCCAGTCCGGCGCCGAGATCCGCATCAAGGAGGAAAACTCCCTCGACGCGGCCACCGGCGACAGCGTGCTCGTGCGCCTGACGCGCAAGCCGAACCGCCCGGACATGCTCGCTTCCGGCGAGATCCTGCGCGTCCTCGAACGCTCCACACGTCAGTTCGTCGGCACCTACTTCGAGCGCGACGGGCAAGGGCTGGTCCGCGTCGATGGCACCGTCTTCAGCCACAGTATCTACGTCGGCGATCCCGACGCCAAGGGAGCGCGGCCGGACGACAAGGTCGTCTTCGAGATGCTCCGCTTCCCAACGCCGGAAGATCGCGGCGAAGGCGTCATCACGGAGATCCTCGGCCCGCGCGGTCAGCCCGGCGTCGATACGCTGTCGATCATCCGCGCCTTCGGTCTGCCGGAGACATTCCCGGAGGACGCGCTGCGCGAGGCCCGCGACGCGGCTGCCGCCTTCGACGAAAAAGAACTCGACGGCCGTGAGGATTTCACGCGCGACGTGATTGTCACCATCGACCCCGGCGACGCGCGCGACTTCGACGACGCCATCGCGCTGACGCGCGATGAGGAGAGCGGCCACTGGCAACTGTCCGTCCACATCGCGGACGTGAGCCACTTCGCTCCGCCTGGCGGTGCGCTCGATCGGGAGGCGCGCCGCCGCGCTACCAGCGTTTACCTGCCGCAGCGCGTGCTGCCGATGTTTCCGGAGATCATCTCCAACAGCCTCGCCAGTTTGCAGCAGGGCCGGACGCGCTACGTCAAGAGCGTCGTCATCGACTTCACGCCGGAAGGCCAGAAGACCGGAGTCCGCTTCGCCAACGGCGCCATTCGTGTCCGCCGCCGCTTCACCTACGAGCAAGTTCTGGAACTGCTCCAATCGGCGAGCGGGGGGCGTCCGCCCCCTGTTTCGCGCAGCCAACAGGGGGCGGACGCCCCCCGCTCGCCGGGCGCGGTCGAGCCGGAGGTTTACGACCTGCTTCTCCGCATGCGCGATCTCGCCATGATTCTGCGCAAGCGGCGCATCCGTCGCGGAGCGCTGGAATTGAACATGCCGGAAGCGGCGCTGGAGTACGACGAGAAGGGGCGCGTCACCGGCGCGCACTTCCGCAAACACGATGTCAGTCACCAGATCATTGAGGAATTCATGTTGGCGGCCAACGAGGCTGTCGCCGAGCATCTGGCCGAGCGCGATGTTGCCTTTCTGCGCCGCGTGCATCCCGACCCGGACCCGAACAAGCTGTCCGCGTTCGCCGACTTCGCGCGCAGTCTCGGCTACAAGATGCCGACGGACTTCGACCGCTTCGCTCTCCAGCGCATCCTCGAAAAGTCAGCGAGCCGACCGGAGGTATACGCCGTCCACTACGCCCTGCTGCGATCGCTCAAGCAGGCTGTGTACAGCCCGGTGGAAGAGGGCCATTACGCCCTCGCCAGTACGAACTACTGTCACTTCACCTCGCCGATCCGTCGCTACCCCGATCTGACCGTGCATCGCTTGCTCAACCAGTGGCTGCGCACCGGCCGTTGCGGCAGCGACGAGGCGGAGTTGATCGGCCTGGGCGATCATTGCAGCAAGATGGAGCGCCGCGCCGAGATGGCCGAGCGCGAGTTGATAAAACTGAAACTGCTGACCTATCTGAGCGAGCGGCTGGGTTTGGAATTGGAGGCGATCGTCACCGGCGTGGCGGACTATGGCTTCTACGCCCAGGCCGAGCAATGGCCGGTGGAAGGGTTGGTCCACATCAGCACGCTGACCGACGATTATTACTACTATGAGGAGGCCGCGCACAGCCTGCTCGGACGGCGGACGAAGAAGCGCTATCGTTTGGGCGATAAGGTCCACGTCCGCGTGGTGCGCGTCGATGTTCAGCGACGGCAGATGGATTTCCGCGTCGCCGGGGCGGGGAGCGCGAAATCAACGGACAGCAGACGATGACGGGGACAGGTGAACGAACACAGGAGGAATTACCGATGGCTACGGTCAAGTTGGTCGAGGAGAATAGCGATCATCCCATCGTGCAGCGTGTGTTCGCCGACATCAAGGCGACCAAGAAAATCGACCGCGTCCCGAACATCTGGCGGGCGCTGGCAAGCCACCCGCAGCATCTGGAACTGTGCTGGACGCGCCTCAAGGCGATCATGCAGCCGGGCAAGGTCGATCTACTGACGAAGGAGATCATCGCCCTGGCCGTGTCGGCGACGAACAATTGCCGTTACTGAATCAACTCGCACACCGCCGCCGTGCAGCGGCTGGGATTGGACAATGAAGGGCTGGGCGAGGTGCTGGCCGTGGTCGGCTTGTTCAATTTGATGAACAGCCTCGCCGACGCTTATCAGGTCGAGCCGGACATTCTGCCGGAAGCGCGATAGGGTGGGCAAACGGCTTGTCCTGTCCCAGAGCTACCGCTACAGTGAGAACGCCGCTGGAGTGGCGGAATCGGCAGACGCATCGGACTTGAGGAATTGAGCACCGGAGTGGGAAACCCTCCGCGTGAATTCAGTCGAAGTCGGGGAAACCGCAGCACATCGAACGAGGGTGGCGGCAATCCCGAGCCAAGCTCCAACCTGTCGCGTTGGAGAAGGTGTAGAGACTTGGCGGCTGAGGCCTACGGGGGACACCTAGGGCCAAGGGAAAGTCCAGACCACAAACCGCAAGGGTGGCGAAAGCCATAGTGGTACGAAAATCCGAAGGGACGAAAGTCCCGTGAGGGTTCGAGTCCCTCCTCCAGCATTCCCTCTCGTTCCAGCCTTCACCTTGTCGATCCCGCGCGCACTCCTACATCAAGAATCAACCGGCACCGATCACTTGATAAGGAGGACAACATGCGCAAGCAACTCGTGTGCGGTATCGTTCTCGGACTGACCGTCGCGGCGTTCGCGCTCCTTGGCGGACGCGAGCGGACGGAGGGAGCGGAAGAGGGAGGTTCCATGATCGCGCACAACGTCTATTTCTCGCTCAAGGACAACTCGCCGGAGGCGAGAAAGAAACTGGTGGACGCCTGCAAGAAGTATCTGACCAAACACCCCGGCGAGGTCTTCTTCGCGGCCGGCACTCTCGCCGAGGATCTGAAACGTCCGGTCAACGACCGCGATTTCGACGTGGCTCTGCATATCGTCTTCCAGGACCAGGCGTCACACGACAAGTATCAGGACGACAAACGCCACAAGGAATTCATCGAAGAGAACAAGGACAACTGGAAGAAAGTCCGCGTCTTCGATTCCGTCGTCGGCAAGTGAACACTTCACTTCGATAATGTCTCGTGTGCTTGCACCGGTTCCGCGACGGTCTGTCGCGGAACTGGCTCGCCACCCAAGTTCTAGACAGGGGTCCGGCTCTCGGCGCTGCCGCGACAGACGCCGATTTTTTTTGATCTCCGCCACGCGTGCGCTCATAATGTCCGTGTCTCGACCCACCCTTAAACCTCTCGCCTCAAAATCGGAGATCAACTCATGACGCTACGCCGACGCCGAACATTTTTGAAAACGGCCGCCGTGGGAGCAGCCGGCTTGTCGCTGAGCAGCGCCGCCGCCGGGGCGGACGCCGGACGCCGATTGCGGTTGGGCATCATCGGTCCGGGAGGAATGGGCACGAACCACCTTCGCCAGTTGTCCACCCGCAAGGACGTCGAGATCGCCTACGTCTGCGACGTGGACCGCAATCGGCTGGCGGCCGCGGCGAAGCTCGCCGAAACCGGTTCCGGGAAGGCCCCGAAAGCAGTGGACGATCTCAGGCGCGTGCTGGATGATCGAACGGTGGACGCCGTGGTGATCGCCACGCCGGACCACTGGCACGCGCCGGCCGCCATTCTCGCTCTCGATGCCGGCAAGCACGTTTACGTGGAGAAGCCGTGCTGTCACAACATCCGCGAAGGCCGGCTGATGGCCGACGCGGTGAAGCGATCCGGCAAGCTGCTGCAAGTAGGCACGCAGAGCCGCAGCACCGCCTGTGTGCAAGAAGCCATGACTCGTATCCGCGAGGGCGAGATCGGCGAAATCCTGGTCGCCAAGGCGTGGAACAGCCAGCTGCGGCGGTCGATCGGCAAGACCAAGCCCGCGAAGCCGCCGGAATACCTCGACTACGATCTGTGGGTCGGCCCCGCGCCGATGGTGCCGTATCGCGCCAACATGCTGCCGGGCATCTGGCGATGGTGGCATCATTTCGGCTGCGGCGACATCGGCAATGACGGCGTCCACGACATCGACGTCGCCTGCTGGGGACTGGGCGCCGTGACGCATCCCAGCACCGTCGCCTGCCTGGGCGGCAAATACTTCTTCGACGACGATCAGCAGTTCCCCGACACGCAGTACGCTGTCTTCGAGTACCCCGTCGAAGGCAAGCCCGAAAAGAAGAAGCAACTGATATTCGAGCAGCGGATCTGGTCGCCCTACGTGCAGGAGGGCTACGAGAACGGAGCGGCGTTCTACGGCACGAAGGGAATGCTTGTGATCGGCCACTCGGTCGGCTGGAAACTGTACGGACCGAAGAACAAGCCGATCGCCGAGAAGACAGGCCGCGCCGACCTGACGGCCCACCATCAAAACTTCCTCGATTGCATCCGCGGCGAGCAGAAGCGCCTGAACGCGGACGTGATGGCCGGCCATTTGTCCGCGACGCTCGTCCACCTGGCGAACATCGCGGCCCGCACGGGGCGCGTTCTGCAATTCGACCCGAAGACGGAGCAAATCACCAACGACCGCGAGGCAGCGATGCTCGTCCGCCGCCAGTATCGAGAGGGACACTGGGCCGTTCCCAAAGGGGTGTAGTGGAGGTGCAAAGCGGCGGCGATCACTTGGCGAGGGTGATGAAAAGCGGCTCGCCGCAACAGGTCCATTTCATGACGAAGTTGATCGAGACGTGGGCCATGATCGGCACCTGCTGCTTCTCGACTGGCTTGGCGTCGGGTGCGGCTTTCAGGGTGATGTGGCCCTTGGTCTGCTCGCCGGTCAGCAGCGTCTGGCTCGCTCGGTCGTCGATGCTGACGCCCGGCGGCATGCTGCCGCCGTAGATGGTGCCGAGGTGCTGATACACCGTATCGAGCGTGACGTTGCCCTTGAAGCCGGGACGGCGCTCGATGGTGATGTCGATTTTCTTCGACTCTCCCGGTTTCAGGGTGACGGACGCCGGACTGATGGTGACGGATTTGAGATCAAGCGGATCGCCGATGGAGAGGGTGTGCATTTCGGCGGGGTAGTGAAAGCGTCCACCGCCGGGCATGTAAATCTCCTGAAGGGGCCGGGCCGTCGCCGTGAGTTTGCCCTTGCCGTCGGGGCGCGGCGCGCTGCCGAGAATGCGAAGATTGACGGCGGTTTGCTTCGCGTCCGGAGCGGCCCGCACGATGATACAGCCGTCCTTGCCGCCGGCGAGGATGCGGCCGCAGTGGGCCGTCACGCCTGCCGGCAGCCCCTCGATGCCCAACTGAATCTCACCCGCGAAGCCGTTCTTGCGCACGGCGCGGACGAAAATCACGCTCGCCAAACCGGGAGCGAGCAGCGTCTTGTCCGTGTCGATCTCCAGATCGAAATGAGGTTCGGCACGGGCGACCTTCAGAAAATAAACAAAGTTGTCGCCGCCGCGCGCATGCAGGTCCCGGACCTCGATCGTATATCGGCCCGCCGCCGGCGCCGCCCAGTTTTCGATGCGCGAGTCGGCGTGGATGTATCGGTCGCTGGCGTCGTCGTTCTCGATAAGGGTCTGTCCGTTGTCGTTGACGATACGCAGGAGCGAATCGAGGCCGGACTGATGCGCGCGGGCGGCGACGGAGAAGGTGAAGCGCTCGCCGGCCTTCGCCTCGAAGTTGTAGCAATCGGCCTCATCCTCCTTGGCGAGACGGCCACTGATGCCGCACGGAACGGTGATGGCCTGTGCCTTCGCAGGCGTGGCGTGCTCCCCCTCGGACTCGGCCGTCTCCGACAATCGGCTGACGACGAGGGGCACCGCATTGGTCCTGTCTTTGCCGAGCGGCAGCGTGGTCGAGAGCAGCCCTTCCGGCGTGTCGGGTGGCAGTATCAGCGAGGCGACGGGTTGGGCCGGCAGGTTGTGCCCGATCAGACGCAACTGCGTCGTTTTGCCCGGCGTCACGCGCAGGGGGTGGACCGCGGTCACGAACGGCCGATCGTTGATTTCGATGCAATATTGCCAGTAGGGGTTGCCGCCGTATCGCGTATCGCGGATCTCCAGATAATAGTCTCCCGCGGTTGTGAAACGATGGTGCAACAGCGGATCGCCGAAGAAGTAATTATCATTGGACGCCAGCACGGTGCCGGTGGAGTTGCGCAGCGTAAGGATAGGGTCGGCGTGCTCCTGCAAATCGTGAATGCGATTCTGCAATCGCTGGCAGCGCACATGAAATGTTAAGGCGGTCCCGGCCGCGACCTTGAACTTGTAGAAGTCCACGTCCTCGCGCTTCTCGATGGCGCCGCACACCGTCGCCGGCAACGGTATGGTTTGCGCGGTTTGCAGGGTGTCGTTGTTCGCCGCCTCGCGGACGATGGGATCGCGCACCACCACGATTTGCCCCAGCGTGGACGCGCCTTGCGGCGTGGCGAGGCGCACGTCGCGCACGCCGAGCATCGCATCGGGAGCCGCCTGGAAGCGAACTTTCAGGTTACTTACCTGCGGTTTGGTCGCACCGGGCTTGGGCGGCGTCTTCGGCTCCTCGGCCGTCGCCGTCACGCCTGCGCCGGTGACGAACACCTTGTAGGCGCCATGCAGGTTGTAACGCGCCATCACTTCACATTCCGTCGTCTGTCCAATCTGCACGGCGACGGGACGCACACACATTACCATCGGATACGACGTCTCGGCGCGAAGAATTGAACCACAGAGACACAGAGAACACAGAGCGAAGAATCGAAGGCCAATTCGTGATGCGGAACGATTGTGGAACATTTTTATCTCTCTGTGTTGTCTTTTCTCTGTGTTCTCTGTGACTCTGTGGTTCGTTCTTCTTCCTAGCGAACGAAGAGGAAGTGTTTGGAGTTGATGAGCGACCACAGCAAGTCTTCGTAGAAACCCTTCGCATCGGGCGACTCGGCACGTTGCCGGCGCCAGATGTCCTGTTCGCGAGCGCCGGGGCGGCGGCTGAGAGTGGCCAGGTACAACTCGTTGACAATCTCGTCGTGAGACTTCTTGGCCGCGAGCAATGCGGCAACGCGGCCTTTGGCATCGCCGATCTTGGCCGTCACGATGTCGCCGTTGAGCGTGTGCAGCGCCTGCGCCAGGTTCGGATCGGAGACGCGCTCGCACTCACAGACGCCTTCGCGGCGCGGTTTGCCGAAGGTGTTGAGGAAATAATTGTTGTAGCGGGCATCGGGCAGCTCGATGGCCCGCGTGCCGAGCGGCACCTTGTCGAACTTGGTCTGCACGCCGGTGGCTGCGTCCACCGCGTCGAGCAGCGGCTCGGCCGACAAGCGCTTGACGTTGTAATGACTGTAAAAACGGCTGTCCGTCGCGTTGGACTTCGTCGGCTGCGAGTCGAGCTGATAGAGACGCGAGCGCATGATGGTGCGCATCAGCTGCTTGACGTTGTAGCCGCTCTTGACGAAATCCGCCGCGAGGGCGTCCATCAGGGCGACGTTGCTGGGGGGGTTGGTGGCGCGCATGTCGTCGATCGGCTCGACGAGTCCTCGGCCCAGCAGATAGGCCATGTAACGATTGACGACGTTGCGCGCGAAATACGGATTGTCGGCGGCGGTGAGCCAGTTGGCGAGCGCCTGCCGGCGGTCGCCCGTGTCCGCTGCAGGTTTGCCGTGCAGCGGCGTCGGCTTCATGAGTTGGCCGGTGCGCGGATGGCCGACCTCGCCGGTCGAGCGGACGACGATGACGGTTTCGCCGCCGAACAGGCCGAACTCCTGACTGCCCTTGTTGCCGACCCGCGCGAAGAACGCCGCGAAGCGGTAATAATCCTCCTGGCCCAACGTCTCGTAGGGGTGATGATGGCACTTGGCGCACTGAAGGCGAACGCCCAGGAAAAGCTGCGACGTCGCCTCCGTCAAATTCTGCGGGTTGTTGGCGATGCGGAAATAATTGGCGGGGCCGTTGCTGAACGTCGAGCCGCGCGCGGTGATCAATTCGCGGACAAAGCGGTCAAATGGCTTGTTCTCGCGGAAGGAGGTGGTCAGCCAGTTGTGCAGCGCCCACATGCCCTGCTCGCCGATGGCGGCGCTGTTGGAGCGGATCAGGTCGGCCCACTTCAGGGCCCACACGGCGGCATAGGCGTTGTTATGGACATCGCGGGCGGGATCGCCTGTCAGCCCCAGCAGAGCGTCGATGAGCTGATTGCGCTTGTCGGCGTCCTTGCTGTCGAGGAAGGCCGTCGCCTGCGCGGGTGTCGGCAGGGTGCCGGTCGCGTCGAGGTAGGCGCGGCGCAGGAACGCGGCGTCGTCGCACAGGGGCGAGGGCGAGATGCCGATCTCGCGGAACTTGGCGGCGGCGTGGCGGTCGATGAAGTTGTTGTCCACCCAGCCGGTCAGATCCACGGAGTCGGCATAAGGGACAACGAAGGTGGCAATTTCGGCCTGTTCCTCGAAGCGCGCCAGGGCGACGCCCTGACCGCGTCCGACGGTGGCGACCTGCCCGGAAGGAGTCACGCGCAGGACGCCCTCATCCATGCTGTCGAAGCGGGCCAGCGCGGTCACGTCGCGCGTCCCGCCGTTGTCGTAGCTCGCCAGCACCTGCAATTGCTGGGTGAAGCCAACCGAGCCGACGCGGCGCGGCGGCCAAACGCGGAGCGAGACGACCTTAGGCTCCTTCGCCGCCGGAGCCGGCGCGCCGCAGCCGAGCCATCGTTCGAGGATCTGATAATCGACCGAGCCGGCTTGCAGGCGCTGGCCGCCCTCGTGCGGAACGGTTCCAGTCGGCTTGCGAAGGAACAGACTCGCCGCCGGCGTGAGCGTGTTCGCGCGCCGGCCGAAACTATCGCGGACAATGGCGCGATAATCGTCTTCCGGGGCGAAGCCGAACACCGACAGTTTGAAACCGCCCTTGCCGTACTGGCTGGCGTGGCAGGCGCCGGCGTTGCAACCCGCCTTCGACAGCACCGGCATGACGTGCTCCTTGAAACCGAGGGCAGGCCGAGCGACAACGCCTTTCAGGGTCACGGCCACCGGATGCGAAACGCCGTCCACATTCACCGTGACGGTCGCCGAGCCGTCGCTTTTCGCCAGCAGCAACCCTGTGTCGCTGACGGTAACGATGCGCGGATCGGAAGAGACGTATCGCGCTTTATGGGTCAGGTCCGCCGCGCGTTCGTTGCTGCTGCCGCTGGCGTCGCGCTGGGTGACGACCAGTTGGGCGCGGGCGAAGTTGCCGTCGAGGGTGACGGCGGGAGGCGTGATTTGGAAGTCGGCGTTGGCTCGGCTGGAGGGGAGGAAGGGCGCACTGAGAACGGCAAGGAGGAACATCGGCAACAGAGGTGAGGCGTGTCGAGAGAACACGGAGAAGCCTCCAGAACGGCTGGGGGTGGGAGCCCTGCGGGGCAGGCCAGGGGGCAAGGGGCGAAGTAAGGCAGTAAGAAAAAGATACCGGATTGCATGAGGAATCGTCAAATGAAAAGACCACGGTCATGGCCCCCGCTGCCTGGACAGCCGCTCCAGGGATGCCTTCGCCTCCCGCGCCAGCGGAGCGTCCGTAGCTCCCTCCGACAACTCCGCCAACACCTGGCGCGCCTCTTTGGTGCCGTTGGCCTCCAACGCCTCCACTACGCGCAGCCGGATCAATTCCCGTGACGGGGGCAGATCGTGGGGCGCGCCGAGCCGTTCGAGCAGGCGGTGGACCCGCGTGCGGACTTCGGCAGAGACCTCGTTCTCCAGCGTCCGCCGCAGCGCCGGTTCGGCCCGGACGCCGAGCTTGCCTAGCTCCGCAAACGCCTTCTCGCGGGTGGCAAACTTGTCGGCGTCGAGGTCGGCGATAAGCCGGGCGATGAGCCGCTCGTCCGGTGGCTTGTCACCCTTGAGCCGTGCCTTCAAGAAGTCCGCGCCGCGCAGCCCGCTCAGCCCAAGCCGGCGAATAGCACGATAGGCACGGGCGCCGTCGGCGCCGGACAGCTCGGCCCATAATCCCTCCAGCTCCTCCGTGGAGCTTTTGATCTCTTTAGCGATCTCGTCAAACTTTTTTTTGCCGATCATCTCGGCCACATCGTAGATGAGTACGGTGGGAGAAGAACCCGCCACGGCCAGGCGGGAGCCGTCCGGAGAGAAGGCGAGCGACTCCATCCTACCGTGATCGCCCTGCGAACGAGCGGCGAGGCGGCCGGTGACAAGATCCCAGAGGTTCAGCGACGAATCGCGGCCCTCGGCGACGGCGAGGAAGCGGCCATCGGGCGAGAAGGCCGCGCCTCCGATCATCTCCGCCAGCGGGAACCGCCCCCGCCGCCGGCCGCTCGCCACCTCCCACAGCGACACGTTACCACCGCCCTCCTCGATGGCCAGTGTCCGCCCATCCGGGGAGAACGCCTGCCGATGCGGCTGCCCGCGGGTGACTCCCAGCCGGTGCAGAACCTTGCCGTTGGCCGCGTCCACCAGGAGGACGGGAGGGGGGGTGCCCCCCACGCTCCACACGAGCAGCGTTCTCCCGTCCGGAGAGGGTAGACACCAGGAGAGGTTTCGTGAGTCGATTCCCTCGACCTTGAAAGTGGGTAGTTCCCGGCCCTTCGCCACCTCCCAGCGATGGATCCGCGAGGTTTCGGTAGCCCACAGGGCCTTGCCATCCGGGCTGAATGCCAGCTCATTGGTCTTTGGGCGGAATACCTTGATGACCTTCTTGCTACCCCTGCCGTCGTTCCAGTTCATCGTCGATTCCATGGTTGGCATCTTCCAGCTCCGCAACGTCTTTCCGGACTCGACATCCCACAGGCGCAGCGTGCCGTCATAGCTGACTGTCGCCAAGCGCCGGCCATCTGCCGAGAAGGAAGTATGACAGACCTCGCCTCTCAGGTCGGGATTCGTCACGGCCAACTCGGCACCCGTGGCGGCGTCCCAGCGGCGGAGCGACCAGTCCGCCCACGCGAACATCGGGGTGGAGCAGGCCCCGTCCCGGCTTGCGGTGGCGATCTCCTTGCCGCCTTTAAGAAACGCGACGCTTAGCGGGCTGCCGCGGTGGCCGACGAAAGAATGCACTTCGCTCCCGGCGGCCACGTCCCACACATGGATGGCATGGTCCGCCCGGCCCGTCAGCGCCACCCGTTTGCCGTCGGGCGACAGGGCGATGCGGTCGATGCTCGTGGATAGGGCCTTGAAGCGCGCCCGTACCTTGCCGGTAGCGGTGTCCCAGAGCTGGACGATGCCGTCCTTGCTGCGGCAGGTCATGACGGTTCCGTCTGCGGAGAAGCTGATGGCGACGGGGTAATGGCAGTCTCGTACCCGCGCAACCTCACGGCCGGTCCTTGGATCGAAGAGTGTGATACTTTTCCCATCCTCCTCCGGCCGGGCGAAGACACTGCCGTCCGGAGAGAGCGCGCCGCCCCAATACGGAACGACAGTGAGTATCTGCCGCCCGATC
The DNA here is from genome assembly GCA_036557825.1 of Gemmataceae bacterium. GTDB lineage: Bacteria > Planctomycetota > Planctomycetia > Gemmatales > Gemmataceae > JAJPHU01. The sequence continues at coordinate 59,507 of DATBGU010000308.1, read as the reverse complement.
TCCTTGCCACTGTCGAGGTTCCAGCGGGCGAAGGTCCGCTTCCGCCCATCACTCCCCTCGGTGCAGCCGGCGGTCACCGTCTTGCCGTCGCGGGAGAGCGCTACAAAAGGAGCGGAGGAAAAGTCGCCAATTCTCCGCGCTGTTCCGCCGCCGGCCAGATCCCAGCAGAGAAGCGGGCGGTCGTGGCCGCCGGCGAACAGGGATCGCCCGTTCGGGCTGAAGCGGAGAGAACTCGGCATCTTCTGGCCGAACCGACCGCCGAGGCGATGCAACTCTTTGCCCGTGGCCGCTTCCCAGACGCACACCCTCCCGGTCCCCGCCGCCTGATCGCCATATCCCATAGCGAGAGTTTTGCCATCGGGCGAGTACACCAGGCTGCCACGCCATCGAGTAGGGTGCTGCTTGATGTGGAGCAGTTCCTTGCCGGAGCTTACGTCCCAAATGCGGAGCTGGTCCGCGAAGTCATAGGTGGCCAAACGGCGGCCGTCGGGAGAAAACGTCAACTCGCTCCCCGTGTCGGCCAACGTCAGGCGCTCGGTTCCCAGCCGGGACACGACGCCGGGCGGCAGCGGGTCGCCGTAGCGGTCGGCGCGTACCGGCTGATCTGACTTCGCGGATCTCGTCTCTCGCGTTATCGGCGGTTGGCCATAGGAAGTCTGTCCGGCGACGAAGCTGAAGCAGACAACGCCGAAGAAGAGCGTAGCGCGAGTCGGCATGGCTCTCCCCTCAATCCAAGGGAATGAAATGACTCCGGCAGACTCCACGATAGGCGGCCTAGCCGGCGCCGTCCACACGAAAACAAGCAAGGGAGCTACCCGCGCGGGCCGATTCTCTTACACCCTGGCATGCCGTTCTTTGGCATCCAATCTGCACCACCGTCTTGCCGGGCGCGGCATTCGCCATGTCGAGAGTGAGCAATCGATCAGGAGACGGGGATGGGCGAGCAAAAAAAGAAATGGGTCCGCCACGTGAAGACGATTTCCACCTTCCCTCCCAAGGACTTATTCACCAAGGACGCCCAGACCATCGCGCGAACGATGGCCAGCAAGAAAGTCAGCCCCAAGGGGATCGGGTCGGGAATCCGCATGATTCAGTTCTTTATCAACCGAGCCGGCAAAAACCTGCCGGCGGCGCGAAAACGAGAGTTGGAGCGGGCCAAGCAACTTCTCCAACAGAAGGCCCGGAACCGGAAATGAGGGCATGACGCCATGGCACGAGAAGCATTTGCCTGGGGTCCGTTCATCGCCTTGGGATGTGGCGTCGCGGCGGGTCTGGGCACCCTGCATTCCGTGAAACGAACCTTCCAACTCGCGCTGGCCGTAATGTTGATCCAACTGATCGCCTGGATCGCGGTTGGGATGCTTGCCGGGACCGCATCGCAGGACGGGCCGACGGATTGGCAACCTGATCTCTGTGCCGGGTTCTTCTTCGGTCTCGTCGCCGTCCTTCCCTATACCGTAATCGGTTCCGTACTCAGTTCCGCAGTGATTGGAGTATTGCGGAAACGCGCCGGCATTCGGAAGTAACAATCCTCATAACCCCCAGCTACGTCTTTCGTCGCGCCCGTATCCTTGGAGGCAACGCCATGACTGAAACGCGCATCCCCCTTTCCGTGTTGGATCTGATCGCCGGCACACGGGCGGCGCTGGGAGCCGGCATCGGCCTCCTCGTGGCAGATAGGCTCTCCAAGCGCCAGCGCAGGACCGTCGGCTGGACGCTCTTACTGATCGGCGTCCTTAGCACTGGCCCCCTTTTGTTCGAGGTTCTCGGTCATCGTCGGCCCTCCGCTCCCCCGCAAAAGGGAAGCGGAGAGCGAGCGGGTCCGCGTCCGAAGGGGACGGTTCTCTTCACCCGGTTCAGTCTCGGCCCGATGCGGCCACGACTCCATAGCCGGCTGCTTTCCAGGCCTGCACGCCCCCGTTGAGTATCTTGACGTTGTGGAAACCTTCAGTCCGATATTCCTCCGCCCGACGGGCGGCTGTGGCGTCGTGCGGTCAGGCGCAGTAGAAGATGATTTCATGGTCTCGCGAGAATGAGCCTTCACGGGACTGGAACTCCTCCAGGGACATTGCCCCTTCCAGATGGTGCTGCTCGAACTTCTCGTGGCTGTCGTATCCACAAACCAGCGGCGCGCCGGACTCCATGTCCTGTTTCGCCTCTTGCGCGCTGATCCGTTCTCCTGTGGCTGCCATGATGGTCCTCCTTTCGGTTGCTCCAAACACTCCGGCGGTAAGTCCGCCGAAAATCGAAAACCTCATTGCCTTAGGGAACATTGATGCACCCCGCATACCAGTCTCCGAAAAAATGGCGCGTTTGGTGTGGCCACGATCACACCCTCGCACCCTCGTGAAAAAAGCCTATTCTCTTGGCCGCCAAGCTCCGATTGTGTTAGGATAATTATCCGCGTTGGGTTCGTTCCCCGCCTTTGTCCCGAGATCCCGCCATGCTAAATCTTTCTCCCACTCGCATGTGGACGTGTGAAGGCATCGAACGGCGTGCGTTCCTCAAGCTCGGTGCGCTGACCGGGCTGGGATTATCGCTGCCGTCGGTGTTCGCGAGCAAACAGGCGCAGGCGCGGGAAGGACGCAAATCGGCCGACGTCAACTGCATCCTTATCTGGACGCGCGGCGGGACGAGCCATCACGATACCTTCGACCCCAAGCCCGACGCGCCGGCCAGCGTGCGCGGCGAGTTCAAGGTCATCGACACGGCGGTTCCCGGCGTCAAGTTCACCGAAATCCTGCCGCGCATGGGGCGCGAACTGAAACGGTACGCTCTGCTTCGCAGTTGGAACCCCAAGAACGGCGGGCACGGCGTCGCCGATCAATACTGCCTGTCCGGTCATCCCTTCAACCCCGCGCTGATTTATCCCTGTTACGGCTCGGTCGTCAGCCAGCACAAGGGGTTCAAGACGCGCATGCCGCCGCACATCCAGCTCGGCGATCAGGTCGATCGCATCAACGGCGGCGGCACAGCCGGCTACCTCGCCCAGGAACACAATCCCTTCGAGATTCTGTCCGATCCCAACGTCGAGAAGTTCAGCGTCCGCGACATCACGCCGCCGCAGGGCGTCGATAGCGGCCGGCTGTCGCGCCGCCGCCGCATGCTGCACACCCTCGACGAATTGCAGCGGTCCCTCGACGCGCAGCCGGCGGCGTTCGCGACCCTGGATCAACACTACCAGGCCGCCCTGAACCTCATCACGGCGCCGGAGACGAAACGCGCCTTCGAGATTGGCAAGGAAGATCCGCGCCGGCGCGATCGCTACGGCCGCACACGCTTCGGGCAAAGCTGCTTGCTGGCGCGGCGTCTCATCGAATCGGGCGTGCGCTTTGTCACCGTCTCGGACGGCGGCTGGGACACACACGCGGACAATTTCAACGCCCTGAAGAAATCGCGAATTCCGCCCATCGATCAGGGTTTGCCGGAATTGCTGATCGATTTGGAGGAGCGCGGTCTGCTGGCGACGACGCTGGTAGTGTGGATGACTGACTTCGGGCGGACTCCGAAGATCAACTCGGCGGGCGGACGCGATCACTGGGCGACGGCCGGTTTCGCCATCCTGGCGGGGGCCGGCATCCCCGGCGGCGCCGTGCTGGGACGCACCGACGAAGAGGGCGGCCGGCCGACACACAACGAATACTTCACTGAGGACATCGCCGCCACCATTTACACCAAACTCGGCATCCCGCTCGATCTGGAGACGCACACGCCGGACGGACGGCCGATTCGTCTCAACGAGGGCCGGCCCATCCGCGAGTGGATTTCCGCATAGCCGTGTCCGTATCGGGAGCGCGTATTCATGCTGCACCTGTGCGGTCGCAAACTACGTTTGTGCGACGGACTCAGCCGGCGAGAGTTCCTCCGCGCCGGCTCTCTGGCATTGGGCGGGCTGACGCTCCCGGAACTGTTGCGCGCCGATGCCGCCAACCGAAAAACGCATTTCAAGCGTGTTATCCAACTCTTTCTCTGGGGCGGTCCCTCGCAGCATGAAACCTTCGATTTGAAACCCCACGCCCCGGACGGCGTTCGCGGCGCGTTTCGTCCCATCGCCACGCGCACGCCCGGCCTGAGGATCTGCGAGCACCTGCCGCGCCTCGCCCAACGCAGCGATCAATACGCGATCGTCCGCTCGGTGACGCACACGGGAACCAACCACGGCACCAGCGCCTATCACATGCTGACGGGCCGCATCCATTTCACTCCCGGTACGCTGCGGCATCCGACGCCAAACGACCATCCGAGCGTCAACGCGGCCGTCAATCGCTTCGCGCGGCCGTCGCGCGGTATGCCCACGACTGTCTCGCTTCCGTCGGTGCTTTACGATGGCGACGGCGGCGAGGTTCCGGGTCAGGGGCCGGGGCTACTCGGCCAGCGTTGCACGCCGTTCATGGTCAACGGCGATCCGACCCGGCGGGATTTCTCCATTCAAACCCTGAAACTGCCCGCCGACATGGACGGCGGCCGTCTGCGGCGGCGCATCGATTTACAGGCCGCTCTCGACCGTGAGGGCGAGCGGCTGGCCCACCTGCCGGCCGCCCGCGCGATGGACGACTATCACGACAAGGCGTTTCGGCTGCTCCAATCGCCGCAGGCGCGGCGTGCATTCAGTCTGTCAGCCGAGCCGGCCGGCGTGCGCGAGCGCTACGGCCTGCACCACTTCGGCCAGAGTTGTCTGCTGGCGCGCCGTCTCATCGAGGCGGACGTTCGGCTCGTCACCGTCTACTGGAACGCGCCGACCAACGCGGATAACCAGAGTTGGGACACGCACACCAACAGCTTCGAGCGCCTCAAGAACTATCTGTTGCCGGCGTACGATCAGGCCGTGTCGGCGCTGCTGGACGATTTGCACGCGCGCGGTCTGCTGGCGGAGACGCTGGTCCTAAGCATGGGGGAGTTCGGCCGGACGCCGAAGATCAACAAGCAGGCCGGGCGCGATCACTGGGGCTTCTGTCAGTCGATTCTGGCGGCCGGAGGCGGTGTGCACGGCGGACAGGTGTACGGGTCGTCGGACGCCTCGGCCGCCTACGCCGCCGAACTGCCGGTCAGCCCCGACGACCTCGCCGCCACGGTTCTCCACGGTCTGGGTATCTCAGCTGATCGCGAAATCCGCGACGGTCAGGGCCGACCCCTGCCTCTTTGCAATGGGAAGCCGGTCCTGGGGCTGTTCTGAATGTGCCATTTCTCGCATGTCAACCGCTCTCGGCCTTGACGGTACAGATCGCGCGACCACCGACCTACCTCACCACGACTGAAATCGCGAGTGTCTGCCGGTTGTCACTAATAGTTGCCGGGAGGCGGATGCTGCGTTACAGTTTCATGGGGAGTTGCCCTCCCATTCCTTGAATGAGGTCGGGGGAACTGGGGGAGGAGATCGTCAGGAAGGACCGGCGAGCATGGGATGTAGTGGGTTGGTCGCGGACTCTATTCGATAGAGGTACTCATCGGAGCCGGCCGGTCCTTCTCGGCTATTCGCGAAAGGAGCCATTGTATGGTGACGTTGGTGACAGGCGCTTCCGGGTTTGTCGGCAGCCACGTCATCGACGCGCTCTTGTCTCAGGGAGTTTCCGTGCGCGCCCAGGTGCGCGATTCGGCGGCCGCGCAGGAACTTCGCAACCGGGGCGTGGACGTAACGGTCGGAGACGTGCGCGACCCGCAAGTGCTTGGCGAAGCCGTCCGCGGCGTCGATATCGTCTATCACTGTGCCGCTGCCGTGGGTCCGGCCTTCAGTCAGCGCGAGATCCATGACGTCGGCCTGATGGGTGCTCGCCATCTGCTCGAAGGGCTGCGGCAGGCCGGCTCCGGGCGGGCGGTGCTGCTGACCTCGGTGAACGTGCTCGGCACGCGCTCCCTCGACGCCGCCACGGAGGACATTCCCCCCCAACGCTCCGGGGACGCGGCCGCGGACGCGAAAGTCGCGATCGAGGAGTTGGCTCACGAGTACGAGCAGCGGCACGGCGTGGACGTGACGGTGCTGCGACCGGGGATGATCTACGGACCGCGCGACCGCCATAACGTGCCACAGATGATGCGCGCGCTGCGGCGCGGCAAGTTCGCCTTCATCGGCAGCCGCGACAACGTGGCGCCGATCGTTTACATCAGCGACGTGGTGCAGGCCATGCTGGCGGCGGGCAATATGCCGGCCTCGCGAGGGCGCCTCTACCATATCACCGACGGCTCGCGCACCACCATCGGCGAATTCATCGACGAACTGGCCAAACGGATCGACTGCCCCGTGCCGAAGAAAGTCCTCCTCTACGCGGTTCCCTACCTGGGGTGCGTGGTGTTCGAGTGGCTGTCTCGTCTGCGCATCTATCGCGGCCGGCCGCCGATCGTCCGCAATAGCCTGCGCCATCTTGGCACTTCCCGCTCCTTCAGTATCGAACGTGCCGCGAAGGAGCTTGGTTATGTCCCGCGCGTCTCTTACCAGGAGGGATTGAGCATCGCGGTCAAATGGATCGAGGAGCACTCTCATGGACACGCCCCTGTCGGTTGACTTGGCGTGTGAGGCTCTCCGTTCGCGTGTCGCTGAGGTTCTCCGACGGCACTGGGTTGCGCCCCACCCCGCCGAACCGCTCCCACCCGACGCAAAGGGGAAGGTTGAGGACACCGCCCGCGCTGCCTTGGATACGTTGTTGACCCGACAGTTCCGCGTGGGACCGCTGCCATCCCCGGACCTCTACGAGCAGTTCCTGGCCCCGGTGCGCCGCTTCGTCCGCAAAGGCAAACCCATCAAGATTACTGTGGGCTATGGCCCGCTCAAAAACCCCAACGCGGTGACGCACCGCCGCGCCGACTGGGCCGAATTCTTCGCGCTGTGTCACCTCGTCTCCTGGCACAACAAGGTGCAGCGCGTCTACGCTCCGGGATTGCAATTTCAGATCGTCTTCGATGACGAGACGCTGCTTATCGCCAACGGCGCGGACCGCGGACTGATGGACTCCTACACGTCGTCGATCGCCGAACTGATCCGCGTGCTGGGGTTTCAAAGCGTCTTCCTGCCGCCCTCGCGTCTGACCCATTTCATGTGGTTCTTGCGGTTCGGTCCCTATCAAGCGTTCCGCTTCTGCCTGTTGCGGATTGCCGAGTGGCGCGTGCGCCGCTGGGAGCGCGATCCGGCCCATCAGGAGCAGGTCGCGCGGATGGCCGAATTCGCGCGCCGCAACGTCATTGTGCCCCCCAATCTCGGCCCGGAGGAGCAGGAGCGATTCGTCCGCGATGCCAGCCATCGCTTCCGTGTCTGCTGGGACGCTCTGCGGCTGGGAGCGCAGATTTTTTCCGACAAGGAGCGCCTGATGGCCCTCTACCTGGATGGGTCACAGCATCATCGCACGCAGATCGCCATGCACCTGACCAGCGTGGACAAAGGGCAAATGACGCAACCGTGGCAGGGCGAGGGCGTTCTTCTCGACAACGGGCACCGGAAGCTGGAACCGTTTGTCCTGACCGGCGGGCGGCGTCCGCGCTACCATACGCGCCTCGTCGAGGGACTCGACCTCATTCCCGCGCCGGGTTTCGAGAGCATCGCCGTGGTCTGGCCCAAAACGCCCGACCCTGCCCCGCAGATCGCTGCCTCCAGCGACGCGACCGCTCCTGTATCGGCCGAGTAATCGCACGCCGCCCCGCGCCGAGGAGGAACATGCCGACCACCTCCCCACTACGCCCGGACTATGGGATTGATGCGCCGCGGGCTGTCTCCGTCCTGATTTTCCTGAGCACCATCGGAGTCGGCGGTGCGGCGCTGCTGTATGCCTTGGTCCCGAATCATCCGCCGGTCGTCGTGATGATCGCGCTCGCGCTGGCGGTCGTCGCGGCCGATCTGTTGATCGTCGCGGCCGCCATGCTTTGGTACAGCCGAGTCGGGAAGATGCGCCAGCGCGATCGCCTTCTGGATCTGATCGTCTGGTGCGGCGACGAGCGCGTTCTCGATGTGGGCTGCGGTCGCGGCTTGTTGCTGATCGGCGCCGCCCAGCGTGTGCATACCGGCACGGCTACCGGCGTGGATATCTGGTCGGGCATCGACCTGAGCGGCAATCGGCCCGAGGCGACGCTGGAGAACGCGCGGCGAGCGGGATTGGCCGATCGGATTGAAGTGCAGGACGCCGATGCACAGCGCTTGCCCTTCGCGGACGCCTCGTTCGACGTGGTAGTTTCCAGTCTCGTTCTCCACAACATCCCCAGCCGCGAAGGCCGGCAGCAGGCGGTTCGGGAGATCGCCCGCGTACTGAAACCCGGTGGGCAGGTCGCGCTCCTCGATTTACGTCACACCGGCGATTACGTCCGCGTCTTGCGGCAAGGTGGATTGCCCGATGCGCGACGTTCTCCCGCCGGACTGTTCCTCACCTGGCTGTTCCCGCTCTGCACCTGCGGCGCGATCTGCTTTTTCCGCGTGACGGGCAAAAAGTCCGCCGAGAATAGGGCGGAATGAAGCTCCCTTCGTAGTCTCTCGCTCCAACTTCTATAATGACGGTATGAGACGTTATGGCGGGCGGGACGCCCGCGCTCCGGAGCGCGGGCGTCCCGCCCACCATCCAGAGGAGATTACCGTCATGTCCGCGTCCGGATCGGAGCCATTGATCCCGTTGGCCCTGCGGAAAGACGGCCCGGATCGCCTGATTATCGAGTGGAGCGACGGCCACCGCAGCGTCTGCACCTGGGAGCATCTGCGCTCGAATTGCCCGTGCGCCGGCTGCCGCGACGAGCGCGAAAAACCGCCCGATCCGTTTCGCATCCTCAAACCCAGCGAACTCGTGCCGCTCGCTCCGCTGCGTATGCCGCCGGTCGGCCGCTACGCCTACAAGATCGTTTGGAGCGACGGCCACGATTCCGGCATCTATACCCTCGAACACCTGCGTTCCCTGTGTCAGTGTCCACAATGCACGGGCGAGCGGCCGGCGTAAGCCGGCTGTTAAAATCCGCAACAGCCGGCTTACGCCGGCCGCTCGCCTTCACCTAGGAGTTTGTCATGCAGCCTCACGGAGGCCCGCCGCAGAAGATCGCCCTGCCCAACATCAAGAACGTCGTGGCTGTCGCCAGCGGCAAGGGCGGCGTCGGCAAATCGACCGTGGCCGCCAACCTCGCTCTCGCCCTCGCGCGCCTCACTCCGCGCGTCGGTTTGATGGACGCCGACATCTACGGACCCAGCGTGCCGATCATGATGGGCGTCAACGACGTGATCGACCAGAAGACCACGCCGCTGCCGCTGTCGCGGTACGGTCTGAAACTGATGTCGATGGGCTTTCTGGTGCCGCCGACACAGGCGGTCATCTGGCGCGGCCCGATGGTCCATCGGGCTATCACGCAATTTTTGACCGACCTCGACTGGGGCGCTCTCGATTATCTGGTCATCGATTTGCCGCCGGGCACCGGCGACGCTCAGCTGACGCTGACGCAGACGGCCCCTCTGTCCGGCGCGGTGATCGTCACGACGCCACAGGACGTGGCGCTGATCGACGCGCGAAAGGGGTTGGAGATGTTCCGGCAAGTGCGCGTGCCGGTGCTGGGCATCGTCGAGAACATGAGCTATTTCGAGGGGGCGGACGGCAAGCGCGTCAATCTCTTCGGCCACGGCGGGGGGCAGAAGTTGGCGACGGAGTCCGGCGTCCCGTTCCTGGGCGAAATCCCCATCGACCCGCGCGTGGCCGAGTGCGGCGATCAGGGTGAGCCGATCGTTCATCGGCATCCCGATTCCACGGTGGCCAAGGCGTATCAGACGCTGGCGACACGGATCGTCGAGCAGTTGCAGCGCGCGGACAAGGGACCGGAACTGCCCGAAGTGCAACTGTGAATCGTTGACGTAACATTTGTTGCGGCCCGCTTCGTTCCCCTGTAGACTCGTTAGATGAGGGGCCGCGCGGCGCATGCCGCCCCATCGCTCGACTCGCGAATCCGAAGGCTTGGCGTATGATCGTTTCTTCATCCCCTGAGCTGAGGGGGAAACGCCTGTGGTTGCTGGGGCTGGCGACGCTCGTCCTGGTCGCGGCCGGCTCGTTTGCCGTCTTTCGCGGCAGTCTGGGACGAACGCCGAGTCCCTCGCACCCTCCGCCGATCATCGAAGCCAAGCCCACGACCGCTGCCCCGTCGGAGCCGATGCAGCTGGCGCGCGGGCGGAACCTAACAGTGTGGTGGGACATGTTGCCCGACGAGGTCCGCGAGCAGTCGGTAGCTTCCGGCGATGGAAGCAACGTCCGGCCGGCGGATTACGTCGGCCCACAGACCTGCCAGCAGTGCCACGCCGAGAACTACGAGTTGTGGTCCAAACATCCGCACCGCTGGATGAATGCGCTGGCCGATTCGTCCACTGTCAAGGGCGACTTCTCGAAGGAGGCGGCCATCTCCTATCGCGGCGGCCGGGCGTCTTTCTCCCGCGAAGGGAGCAATTTCGTGATGCGACTCGAACGCGGCGATCTGCGGCGCAGCTATCGCATCACGCAAACGATCGGCTCGCGGCTGTTTCAGTATTACGTCGGCCGGCAAACGGAAGGCCCGGAGCCGAAGACGCACCACTTCTACAGCGCCGACCATGTGCTGCCGTTCGGCTACTGGCTGGATCAGAAAGAGTGGGTGCCGATCGTCCACATCGGCCCGGAGGTCGCGGACAGCGAGCGCCCCGACCCGTTCACCCCGCCCGAACGCGGACAATACTATGCGGAATATGCCACCAGTTGCAATTCCTGTCACACAACGTTCCCGCTGGCTGACATGTTCGGTCGCCGCACCCAGCAGATGGGAGAACACGCCCCGCTGCCGCTGCACTGGTCGATGCGCGGCTACCTGAGCGAAGCGCACCCGGAGATGCTCAATCCCCACACGGGCATGGTGAAGCAGGGCAAGGACGGGGCCAACCCCATGCATGGCTGGGAGGCGTCGCGTTACGCGGCGACGCTCGGCGTCAGCTGCGAGGCCTGTCACCTGGGCGGCCGCGAACACGTCAAAAGCGAAGGGCGTGTCCCGCCACGGTTCTTTCCGGCCAGTCCGTACCTGCGCGTCGAGTCGAAAGAGGAGTCGCCGCCGTCGGGCCGCAGCCACGACAACTTGAATTGGGCGTGTGGGCGATGTCACACCGGACCCCGGCCGCGGTTCGCTGCGGGCATGTCTACGTGGAACTCTGTCGAGTATGCCGACGCCATGCGCGGCAGCTGCTATTCGCAACTGCGTTGCGTGGACTGCCACAATCCGCATCGCGGCATCGGCCCGCGTTGGTCCGGGACGGCCGACCGCGAGGATGCCGTGTGTTTGAAGTGCCATCAGCAATTTCAAGCGGCGGAGAAGCGCGTCCAGCATACGCATCATCCAATGGGCAGCGAGGGGGCGCGCTGCTTGAACTGCCACATGCCGCGGATCAACGAAGGCATCCATGACGTGGTGCGCACGCACATGATCTATTCGCCGACGCGGGCCGACATGATCGAGTCCAATCACCCCAACGCCTGCAACCTGTGCCACACCGATAAGCCGATCGACTGGACGCTGCGCTCCCTGAAGGAGTGGTACGGAAAAACCTACAAGGAAGGCCAGATCGCGGACAACTACCCGAAACGGGACAAGCCGGTCGGCCTGGGCTGGTTGGACAGCAAGCACGAATCGGTCCGCCTCGTTGCCGTCGAGGCGATGACCCGCGCCGGCGATCGTCCGGCCCTGCCGCGTCTGCTCGACGCGCTCGACGATCCCTATCTGGTCAATCGCCAGTTCGCGTACAAGGGACTGCAAGAGATGCTGAACGTGCGTCTTGCGGACTTCGGGTATCGCTTTTACATGACGAAGGATGAGCGCCGCAAACCGCTGGGCGATTTGCGCTCCCGGTTCGGCTCGGACGCTCCGGCCAGAAAACCTTAATCGGGAACCGGCGGCGGCTCACCCGGCTGAATCTTGCCTTTCGGCGGCGGGAGCGGTTCGCCGACAGGCCGCTTTCCCGGTTTCGAGGGGAGTCGCTGGCCGGGCAGGGGCATGGCGTCGATCGGAACCGGCGGGGAAAAGCGCGTGGGCGGCGCCCAGCGCAAGATCGGTCGGTCCATCGGCCAGTTCACGACCATTCCTTCACTGATGATCTCCGGAGCCTTCGCGGACGTCACCGTGCGCCGCGCCGAGACGACGACGACGAAGCGGCCGCGCGCCGCGCCATTGCGCACCAGTTGATATTCCGGCACAAGACACCGCACCTCGCCGGCGGCGAACGTGGCGTCGTCGAGGACGCGATGCGAGTAACTGCCGCCGTTGGGAAAAAGCAGATTGACGTAATAGGAGAAGCCGGGCGTCGGCGGCTGCTTCCACTTGCCTTCGAGGGCCAGCACCCAAACGTGACGGTCGAGCGGCCGAATCTCTTGCAGCGGCAGACCCGGATCGCTCAGACCCAACACCGGGCCGTCCGCCGCGAACGCCGGAGCAATCGACAGCAAGACAAGTCCAATTGTCCCGACCCAGTGAAACCCGCAACGCATGGCATTACCTCGGATGGTGGTTCGGAGATCGCGCCCTTGCTAAGCATGATGCCCGGCGACTCGGAAAGCAATCATCTGCGGGCCGAGTAAAGACTTCTTGGTTCAACGTAGTCCTCAAAGTAGATCCACATCACCCGCGAATAACGGAAGATCAACGGCGTCAACGGGAGGTAAGGCAGGGTGGCGAGCAGGGCCACCAGCAAACCGGGCAGGTTCGGAAATAGCCACTGGAAGAAGAAGAACAACGGCACGAGGACCACCACGGCCAACCCGTAACTGCAATACATCGCACCGAGCCAGAATCCCTCTTCGCGTCGGAACGGCAGGCCGCACTGCGGGCAGGCGTCGTGCATGGAAAAAAGGCCGGTGAAGATTCGTGCCGTCCGGCAGTGCGGGCACCGTTGCAAGAGCAGTGCCGTGGCCCAGAAGTGTTTCGGTGTTGTTGGTGTCGCCGGATTCATGGTTCGCCTTTCCCCGCCGGCAGCGGCAAAGCATCCGCCTCTGTTCCCACCTCAATGTGCCCTCCTCCGTTCATTCTACCGAGATCGGCGTTGGTGGGCGCGATGCGCAATCATAGATTGAGTGCAAGTTCGTAAACGGCTGAGAGGACGCGAGAAGCTCCGATGCGGCAGAGCGAGAACGAGGGATTGTACGTTTCTGGAGGACGCGAGAGCCGCGACGGCGCGAAGGGGTTGCTCGGCTTCCTGTTGGGCACAGTCGTGTTCGGCGTCGCTTATACGCAGCCCGCCCTGTATTACTCGAACCAGAACCAGTATTTTCTGCACGGCCTCGCCCACGGAGGCTTTGGGTTTCTCGACCAGGATTGGCTGGCGCGCACCGCCGATCCGACGCCTGTCTTCAGCGTTCTGGTCGCTTTCACTTACCGCTATCTTCACGAATGGTTTTTCTACATCTATTATCTTTTTATCCTCGGCGTCTACCTGCACGCCCTGGCCGGCCTCTTCACCGCCCTCAGCGGCGGCCGACCGACGGCTTGCGCGCGGCTTGGTTTCGTCACGCTCCTCGTTGCGCTCCATTCCGGTCTGGTGCGCTGGGCGTCGGCCCAATTGTTCGGCGTGGATTATCCCTGGTATTTCCAGGCCGGCGTCGCCAATCAGTACGTCCTCGGAGCGGGATTGCAGCCCTCGGTTTTCGGCGTTTTGCTGCTCCTCTCCGTGTCCGCCTTTTTGCGCGACAGACCGCTTTCGGCCGCGACATGGTCCTCCCTGGCCGCGGTGATGCACTCAACCTACCTCCTGACGGCGACGCTTTTGACGCTATCCTACTTGTTTCTTCTCTGTCGTGAGAAGCGCGTTCGCGCCGCGTTGCTCGTAGGCGCGTGGGCCTTGCTCCTGGTCGCGCCGGTGCTGGTTTACAACCTCCTCACGTTCGCGCCTTCGTCAGCGGAGGAGTTCGCGAAGGCGCAATATCTATTGGCGCACGTTCGCATCCCGCATCATGCGCTCGTGGAACGCTGGCTCGACGGCATCGCCTGCGCCCAACTCGGGTGGGTCTTGCTGGCGATGTACCTGGTGCGCGGCAGGCGATTGTTTGTGATTTTGGGGATGACATTCACGTTGTCACTTCTGCTGACGCTCGTGCAACTCGGCACCGGCAACGACACGCTCGCCTTGCTGTTCCCCTGGCGCTCGTCCGCCATCCTGGTTCCCCTTGCAACCGCCGTCGTTCTCACGCGCGTTGTCAACCGGGTAGCGGATTGGTTCCCTTCGCCATCCCTCTCGCGTCAGCGACCGACCGCATTCGTGTGTGGAGTGGTGCTTGCGATTATGACGGTCGGAGGGGCGTCGATCAACTACCTCGGCCTGGGCTATCGAACGAACTCACAAGAACTCAAGTTGCTGGGCTACATCTGGGAACACAAGCGGTCTGGGGAAGTGTATCTGTTGCCCGTGGAAGTGCCGACACTCACGGCCGGCAAGAGGGGTGCTGCCTCGCTCAATTTCACTCCGCCGCCCCGCCGCGCCACCCAGACCCAGGTGATCTCGGTCGATTTGCAGCGCTTTCGCCTGTTCACCGGCGCGCCGATTTACGTTGATTTCAAGTCCATTCCCTACAAGGATGTCGAGGTGCTGGAATGGGACGAACGCGTCCGGTGGAACCATGCGCTCTACAAACAACGCGATTGGGACTGGGAGGAGATCAAAACCGAGTTGGATCGGCGGCGCATCACGCACGTCATCGCGACGGCCGACCGCGACCTCCGCTGCGAGGCGCTGGAGCAGGTGTACAGCGATCAGTTCTACCGGCTCTATCGCGTTCGGAGCGAATAGCCATTGATTCTCCTGGTTTGCAACCAGACTCTTGTTCGCCCCGGAAGGGTCGGGTACTCTGGAGTCATTGACCCGCCCCTACGATCCTGCCAGATTGTTTTCGCGGCGAGCGCCCGCACGCGGAGGTGTGGATGAGACGCTTTCTGCTCCTCATCGGCCTGGCCGTTCTGCCGGCGCGACCCAGCGCCGCCGAAACGGTCGATTACCTGCGCGAAGTGAAGCCGGTGCTGAAGCAGCGTTGTTTCGCCTGCCACGGCAGTTTGAAGCAAAAGGCGAAACTTCGACTGGACGCGGCCGCGCTCCTCCGCAAGGGTGGGCGGCACGGTCCGGCGGTCAAGCCCGCCGATGCCGCCGGAAGCCTCCTCATCGAGCGCATCAGCGATGCGGAGGACAGTACGCGGATGCCGCCGCAGGGCAAGCCGCTCACTGCCACCCAGATCGCGCTGATAAAAGCATGGATCGACCAGGGCGCCCTCGCTCCACCCGGCGAAAAACCGGAAGAAGATCCCCGCGCGCACTGGGCATTTCAGAAGCCCGTTCGTCCCGCGCTTCCCATTGGACCGCACAGCGCAGGCACCCGAAACCCTGTCGATGTGTTCCTCGCCGCCGCGCGCGCCAAGAAGGGAGTAACGGCGAGCCGTCCCGCCGACCGCCCCACTCTGCTGCGCCGCCTCTACCTCGATTTGATTGGCCTGCCGCCCAGCCGCGCGCAACTGCAAGCGTTTCTCGCCGACCCCGCGCCGGATGCTTACGAGAAGGTCGTTGATAGTCTGCTCGCCAGTCCGCAGTACGGCGAACGCTGGGCGCGGCACTGGATGGACGTATGGCGCTACAGCGATTGGTACGGCCGGCGCTCCGTGCCCGATGTGATGAACAGCTATCCGCGCATCTGGCGCTGGCGCGATTGGATCGTGCGGTCGCTGAATGAGGACTGCGGCTACGATCGCATGATTGTCGAGATGCTGGCCGCCGACGAGATCAGCCCCGATGATGAGGACAGCCTGGCCGCCACCGGCTTCCTTGTGCGCAACTGGTTCAAGTGGAACTACAACCAGTGGATGCGCGACAACGTCGAACACACGGGCAAGGCGTTCCTGGGTCTTACCTTCAACTGCTGTCATTGCCACGATCACAAGTACGACCCGATCGCGCAGGAGGAATACTTCCGCTTCCGCGCCTTCTTCGAGCCGTTGGAACTGCGTCACGACCGTGTCGCCGGGGAGCCGGACCCCGGACCCTTCAAGAAGTACGTCTATGGCGTCGCCTACGGCCCGATTGCCGGCGGCCGCATCCGCGTCTTCGATGAGAAGCTCGACGCTCAGACCTTTTTCTACAGTGGCGGCGATGAACGCAACCGTGTGGCGGGCAAGCCTCCCGTTGTGCCCGGCGCGCCCGCCGCGCTGGGCGGCGATCGACTGAAGATCGAGCCGGTGAACTTGCCGCCGCAGGCATGGTATCCCGGACTGCGGCCGTTCGTGCAGCGCGAGGAGACGGAGCGACGACAGGCCGCCGTCGCCGCGGCCGAGGCGTCGCTGGGATCGGCGCGGAAAACGCTGGCCGAGGCCGAGCGCTTGCTGGCGGAGGCGCGCGGCGCGGTGTCCGCGAACAAGCCCCCGCCGGTCGTCGCCGACCAGATGGCGAAGCGCGCGCGCGCCATCGCGGAGGCACAACGTACCGTTCGACTGGATGAGGCCAGGCTGACGGTGGCCCGCTCCGATCTCGACTGCGTGCAGGCTCGTATCACGGCTGACAAAATCATTCATCTCGGCGCGAACGGCGATGCCAAGGCATCGTCCCGCGCGGCCAGCCGAGCTGAGCGGCAGTACAACCTTGACGTCGCGCTCGTGGCTGCGATCCAGGCCGAGATCGCGCTGGATCGAGCGCGGCAAATCCCCGCGCCGGCGGCGCAGACTCAGGCGCTGGAAAAACAACTCTCCTCCGCTCAGACAAAGGTTGCCGCCTGCCGCAAAGCGCTGGACAGCGACTCGACTTCCTACACGCCGTTATCACCCGTTTACCCGCGCACCAGCACCGGCCGGCGGACGGCCCTGGCTCGCTGGATCGCCAGCAAGGACAATCCCCTGACGGCGCGCGTCGCCGTCAATCACGTCTGGAACTGGCACTTCGGCAGGCCGTTCGTCGAAACCACCTACAACTTCGGCCGCAGCGGCGCGCAGCCGAGTCATCCCGAACTGCTCGATTTCCTGGCGGTCGAGTTGATGGCGAACGGTTGGCGCCTGAAACCGCTGCACCGATTGATCGTCACCAGCGAGGCCTATCGCCAAAGTTCTTCGATTGCCGATTCCACAGGCAATCCGCAATCGGTGGACCCGGAGAATCGTTTGCTCTGGCGGTTCCCTCCGCGGCGCATGGAGGCGGAGGAAGTGCGCGACAGCCTGCTCTTCGTCGCGGGGGAACTGGATACGGCGATGGGTGGGCCGGAGGTTCCGCACGAGCAAGGACAATCGTCGCGCCGGCGTAGCCTTTATTTCGCCCACCACGGCGAGAGCAAAATGGAGTTTTTGGAACTGTTCGACGGAGCCAACGCCTGCGAAGCGTACCGGCGCTCCACCTCGGTGTTACCGCAACAAGCGCTCGCCCTGAGCAACAGCGAGTTGGAGCTGCGCCAGGGCCGACTGCTGGCCCGCAAGCTCTGGGGCGCCGCCAGGGACGAACCGACCTTCATCCGCACCACTTTCGAGCAGGTGCTGGGACGGCTCCCCTCGGCTGCGGAGTTGAGAGCCTCGACGGCGTTTCTGGCCCGGCAGACGCGGCTGTTCGAGCAGCAAAAAAAGGAAATTGAGGCCGCAAGCAAGGTCGCCGGGTCCGATGGCCCTTCGCCGGAACCGGACGTTCGCGCCCGTGAAAATCTGATCCACGCCCTGCTCAATCACAACGATTTCGTGACGGTGCGCTGAGGCATCTCCTCACGATTGGCGAAAGGGAAAAGGGATGAGCGGACAACACCGAACCGGGCCGATCTGCGGCCGCATCAACCGCCGAAACTTCCTCGCCGATGTCGGCCTGGGCTTCACCGGGCTGGCGATGGGCGCGATGCTGCACCGCGACGGGATCGTCCGCGCCGATGGACCCGCTGAATGGACGCCGCCCGATGGCCGGCCCCATTTGACGCCGAAGGCCAAGAGCGTTCTGTGGATTTTTCTGTCCGGCGGCCTCAGCCACTTAGAGAGCTTCGATCCCAAACCGGCCCTCAGCAAATACGCCGGCAAGACCTTCACTGAGACGCCCTACGCCGACCCGCTCAAGTCGCCGTTGTTCCATGAACGCTCGCGCGCCGTCGTCGGCGGCGAACGCCCGTATCCCAAAATCTTCCCCCTGCAAGTCGGCTTCAAGAAACACGGTCGAACCGGCGTCGAGGTCTCCGACTGGTGGCCGAACCTGGCGACGTGCGTCGATGACATGGCCTTCGTGCGTTCGATGTACACCACCGACAACGACCACGCCGCCGAGTTCCAGATGCACCACGGCCGGCACGCCCTCGACGAGAAGCAGCCCGTCATCGGCTCGTGGGTCCATTACGGCCTGGGCACGCTCAACGAGAACCTTCCACAGTTCGTCTTTCTCGGCCAGTACAAGGACATGCGCGTCAAACAAGACTTCGCCTCGGATTACCTGGGTCCGCGATATACGGGAGTTGAATTGTCGCTCGATCCGGGCAACCCGCTGCCTTTTGGCACGCGCGGCAAGGGCGTGTTGGCGCGCGAACAGCAAGAGCAATTCGCCTTCGTCAACGAGTTGAACGGCCTCGCCGCGAGGGAGCGACCCGACGACGAACAGTTGCGAGCGCGCATCAAGTCGTACGAACTGGCGTTCCGGATGCAGAAGGCGGTGCCGGAGGTGCTCGATTTGAACCGTGAGACGCGGGAAACGCATCGCTTGTACGGCATCGACAATCCGACCACGGCGGTTTACGGTCGCCGACTGCTCGCCGCCCGCCGTCTCGCGGAGCACGGCGTTCGCTTCACGCTGGTCTACCTGAGCGATTACGGCGAGTGGGACTCGCACCTCGACCTGCGAAACCTGCACGCCCGCTCATGCGGCCGAGTCGATAAACCGCTGGCCGGCCTGCTGAAGGATCTGAAGCGCAGCGGACTGGACGAGGAAGTGCTGGTCGTCTGTTGCAGCGAGTTCGGCCGCACGCCCGGCCTGGAGGTCCGCGACACGTACAAAATGCCGACCGGGCGCGACCACCATCCGCATGGCTTCACGGTCTGGTTCGCGGGCGCCGGCATCCAGCGTGGCGTGGTCCACGGCGCGACCGACGAACTGGGCTTCCACGCCGTCGAGCATCCGCATTACGTCACCGATATTCATGCGACGGTGCTGAATCGTCTCGGACTCGACCCGCGCCGGCTGGACGTGCCGGGCCGCAAGCGTCTGGAGATCGACCACGGGGCGCCGATCGAAGAGATCCTGAGCTGAGCCACCACGGTAGCCTTTCCGCGAACCAGGCTTCTCGTTCCCAAGCTCTGCTTGGGAACGCCGTCCGCGAAGCTCCGCTTCGCGCTTCGGAGCCGCCGGCTGGACGGGAAGCAGAGCTTCCCGACGTGGGTTCCCAAGCTCCGCTTGGGAACCAGGGGGGAGTATGCGGATTGTCATTTCTCTCATTGTGATTCTTCTGGCGATCGCTCTGACGACTTGGTCCGCACGGTCCCAGGATTGCTCTCCGCAAACGGCCGTGACGAAGATGCGTCCTGCCGAGGGGTTCACGGTCCGGCTCGTGGCAAGTGAGCCGCTGGTCCGCAAGCCGGTGGCGTTGGAGTTCGACGACCGTGGCCGTCCCTGGGTGATTCAATATTTGCAATATCCCAACCCAGCCGGTTTGAAGCGCCTGCGCGTGGATCGCTATTCGCGCACCGTCTACGACCGCGTGCCGGAGCCGCCGCCGCGCGGCCCGAAGGGAGCCGATCGTATCACGATCCTCGAGGAGATGGACAAAAACGGACGCGCCACCAAGAGCAAGGACTTTCTAAGCGATCTGAATTTGGCGACCGGACTCGCCTTCGGTCACGGCGGCGTCTTCGTGCTGCAAGCTCCTTACCTGCTCTTCTATCCCGATCGGGACGGCGATGACGTGCCCGATGGTCCGCCCGATGTGCTGCTCAGCGGTTTCGGGATGGAGGATGCCTCGTCCGTGGCGAACTCGCTGACGTGGGGTCCGGACGGTTGGTTGTACGGTTGCCAGGGCAGCACCGTCACTGCGCGCGTTCGCGGCATCGAGTTCCAGCAGGGCGTCTGGCGCTATCACGCCATCACCCATCGCTTCGAGTTGTTCTGCGAGGGAGGCGGCAACTGTTGGGGGCTGGACTTCGATGCCCACGGCGAATTGCTCTACAGCACCAACGTCGGCGGTTATGTCATGGTGCATGGCGTGCAGGGCGGCTATTACTGGAAACAGTTCGACAAACACGGCCAGCTGAGCAATCCCCATACTTACGGCTACCTCGATCACGTCCCGCACCAGCGATTTCGCGGAGGGCACGTTACGGTCGGCGGCGTGGTCTACCAGGGCGAATCGTTCCCGGCACGTTTTCGCGGCAAATTCATCGCGGCGGACCTCCTCGGCCACGCTCTCTACTGGCACGATTTGCAACCGCTCGGTTCGAGCTTCCGCTCCAGCCACGGCGGGGAGTTACTCCTGGCCAATGATCCGTCCTTCGCGCCAAGCGATGTGACCGTCGGGCCGGACGGCTCCGTATATGTGTGCGACTGGCACGACAAGCGGACGGCCCATCCCGATCCGGACGCCGAATGGGACCGCAGCAAGGGCCGCATTTACAGGATTGAAGCCGAGGGCGCTCGTCCCTACTCCGGGCAGGATCTGCGTAAATACTCCAGCGCGCGCCTCGTGGATCTGCTGTCGAGCAAGAACGACTGGCTCGTTCGCAAGGCGCGCCGCCTCCTTGCCGACCGGCGCGACCCCGAAGTGATCTTCCCACTGCGCACATTGGTCCTTGACAGCAAGGATGACGCTCTCGCCGTACAAGCGCTTTGGGCGCTGTACGTTAGCGGCGGCTTCGGTGAGGGCTTCGCGGCGGACGCCCTCGGCCACCGAAACCCGGACGTGCGGCGCTGGGCGGTTCGCTTCCTCGGCGACGAGGGACGCGTCTCCCGGGCGATTCGCGAGAGGCTGTGCCACCTGGCGGAACACGAACCGCACGCACGGGTACGGCGCCAGTTGGCGTGCAGCGCGAAACGTCACTCTGCGGCGGAGGCCCTGCGGTTGATCGAGCGCTTGGCGTTGCGCACCGAGGACGCGAAAGATCCGTACATTCCGCTTTTGTTGTGGTGGGCCGTTGAACGTCATGCCCTGGAGGCGCGCCAACGGATCGTAAAGTTCTTCGCTTCGCGCACGGCGTGGGCGGCTCCCATCATCCGCGCGACGATTGCAGAGCGATTGTTGCGTCGTTACGCGGCCGAAGGAAACGAGGCCGGGGATCTCGCCTGCGCCCGATTGCTTGATTCGGCTCCATCGGCCGCCGAGCGAGGCAGACTCATTGTCGCGCTCGACCTCGGTTTGCAGGACCGATCGGCACGGCGCGAGGGCAAGACGATGGGTTCATTGCTCACATCGTTCGCCACGGTGGAGCGGAAATCGTCCAATAACGGAAAGCGAGCCGCGACGGTTTCGCCCGTCCTCATGGACCTTCTGCTTGAGTTGTGGAAGGACGACAAATCGGACCCGGCGTTCCTGCGGCTGATGATCCGCCTCGGCCATCGACCGGCGCAGGACCGCGCCGTCAAGCTGGCGCTCGATTCGGGTGCGTCCGAGGAG
Organism: Gemmataceae bacterium; assembly: GCA_036557825.1. Lineage (GTDB taxonomy): Bacteria > Planctomycetota > Planctomycetia > Gemmatales > Gemmataceae > JAJPHU01. Next base: position 37,983 of record DATBGU010000308.1, on the reverse strand, counting down.
GCACGTCTGGCAGTGTTGCGGACACTGGGAGAAGTGGCCAACCCCGAATGTGTCGGACCATTGCTCCGACTTGTTACCGCCGACGAGTCGGAAGCGGTTCGGCTCGCGGCCCTGACAGCACTTGCGCGCTTCGATGATCCCCAGATCGTCGATGCGTTGCTTCGAGGCTACGGCAAGTTGAACACTCGGCTTCGTTCCCGTGCTCGCGTGCTGCTGTTCAGCCGAAAGGATTGGGCTATCTCCTTCCTCAAGGAAGTCGATCGCAGGACGTTCCCCGCCGCCGAGGTGGCGGTCGATGAACTGCGGCCTCTGTCGCTGTTCAAGGATGCGAAGCTGGATGAGATGGTTCGGAAGCACTGGGGCAACGTACGGCCCGGTACGCCCGAAGAAAAACTCGCTGAGATCCGCCGATTGTCGAACGATCTTCGCGCCGGCACGGGAAACCTCCGAGCGGGACAGGAGTTGTATCGGAAACAGTGCGCCGTCTGTCATCGCCTGTTCGGCGAAGGAGAGACGGTTGGCCCCGATCTGACGCACGCCAACCGCAAGGACCGCGATTATCTGCTGGTCAGCATCGTCGATCCCGGCGCACTCATCCGTAAGGAGTACGTCAGTTACGTCGTGCAAACGAGAGACGGCCGCGTCCTCACCGGATTGATGGTCGCACAGACTCCTGGCAACATCACGCTCCTCGACGCAAAAAATCAAAAGACGACACTCTCCCGCGACCGGATCGAATCGGTCCAGGAGTCGCCGGCCTCGCTCATGCCGGACAACCTGCTGGGCCAATTGAAACCACAGGAACTGCGCGATCTGTTCCGCTATCTGCAAAGCGAGCAGCCCCCCTCGGGCAACAAGTGAAGATCAATCCGTCGAGAGGAAGGACGATATGCCATCGCTTCGAGAAAGATCGCGGTTGCTCCTTCCGATTCAAACCGTTCTGCTGTCCCTGATGTTCGCCGCGCCGCCCGCAGGATATGCGGAAGAACCGGCCGTCCTGTCCAATACCAAGCCGCTAAAGGTCACCGGCGATCTATCGGCCCAAATGCGAGCCGGTATCGACCGCTTCATCGCGCGGGAGAGTGCGAGGGCAGTCAAGGAGCGCTCCCATTTCTGGAAGCGCGATCTGTCCTCGCCCGAGGCGTACGCACGCTCGGTCGCCCCGAATCGAGAACGCCTCAGACGCATGATCGGCGTCGTGGAAGCGCGCGTGCCCGTCCCGGCGCTGGAGTTGATCGCCACAACCGCCGCCCCAGCGCTGGTTGCGGAGACGGACGCATTCCGCGTCTTCGCGGTCCGCTGGCCGGTGCTGGAGGGCGTCACCGGCGAGGGACTGTTTCTCCAGCCCAAGGCCAAGCCGAAGGCGTGTGTCATCGCGCTGCCCGACGCGGACCAGACCCCGGAGCAACTCGCGGGATTGGCGTCCGGGCTTCCGGCGGAGGAGCAGATCGCTCGGCGGTTGGCGGCGGCGGGCTGTCAGGTGGTCGTACCTTCACTCATCGACCGGGGCTGCGAACTGTCCGGTCAGCCGGATGTGTGGATGACGAATCAGCCCCATCGCGAGTGGCTTTATCGCCCGGCGTTCGAGTTGGGCCGGCACATCATCGGTTACGAGGTGCAGAAGATCCTCGCCCTGGTGGACTGGTTCCTCGCCGCTCAGGGAAAGGAGCCGGTGAAGGTCGGTGTGGCCGGATACGGCGAGGGCGGGCTGCTGGCGCTGTACGCGGCGGCTGTGGAGCCGCACATCGACGCCGTGCTGGTCAGCGGTTACTTCGACCGCCGCGAACAACTGTGGAGGGAGCCGATTTATCGCAATGTCTTCGGTCTGCTGCGCGAGTTCGGCGACGCCGAGATCGCCGGCCTGATCGCGCCGCGTCCCGTGGTGATCGAGTACAGCCCTTGCCCGAAGGTCGAGGGGCCGCCGCCCGCCGGTTCGGGCCGCAAGCCCTACGCCGCTCTCGGTGTCATCCGAACGCCGACGCTTTCGCGGGTGCGGGCGGAGGTTGAGCGCGCGCGCTCGTTTTTCCCCGCCGACGCCTCGGTTCAACCGAGTTTCCAAATCATCACCGGAAAGGAGGATGCGACGATAGGTCCGTTCTCGACCCCGGCGCTCACGGCATTCGCGAAGAGTATAGGCGCGACGGTCGCCCCGGATGCCGGCATGGAATTGACGCCGCCGAAAGGGCATCCGGCCCTCGATGCCTCCGCGCGTCGGCGCCGCCAAGTGCGGGAACTGGTGGACGATACCCAATCCCTGATCCCACGATCCGCGAAGGAGCGCGCCCGCTTCTGGAGCAAGGCCAAACCTGGTTCGGCCGATGCGTGGCCCGCCATGTGCAAGGAGTACAAGACCTATTTCTGGGATGAAGTTCTTGGCCGTTTTCCGCCGGCCAGCGAGCCGGTCAACGCGCAGACGCGCAAGCTCCTCGAACGCCCGAAGTGGACCGCCTACGAGGTGATGCTCGATGTGTGGCCGGATGTCTTCTGCTGGGGCATTCTGGTCGTACCGAAGGGGATTAAGGACGGCGAAAAGCGGCCGGTCGTCGTCTGTCAGCATGGGCTGGAAGGTCTGCCGATGGACACGCTCGACGACGATCCGAAATCTCCGGCCTACGCGGTCTACCGCGCCTTCGCCGCCCGTTTGGCCGAGCGCGGCTTCGTCACCTTCGCGCCGCACAACTTCTATCGCGGCGGTAATGAGTTTCGCCAACTCCAGAGGAAACTGCATCCGCTCAAGCGGTCGATGTGTTCGGTCCTCCTCGCCCAGCACGAGCGACACCTCGATTGGCTGTCGAGCCTGCCGTTCGTCGATCCATCGCGCATCGGTTTCTATGGGCTGTCCTACGGCGGCTACACCGCCGTTCACGTCCCGCCGCTGCTGGATCGCTATGCGTTGGCGATCTCGTCGGCCGAGTTCAACGACATGGTTCGCAAGGCCGCCGGCACCCGCGACCACTACAGCTATCCGTTTTACAACACCTACGAGATCTTTGAGTTCAACAAGGCGAACACGTTCGGCTACGCCGACCTCGCGGGGATGATGGCTCCGCGACCGTTCATGGTCGAGCGCGGCCATCACGACGGGGTCGCCCCGGATGAGTGGGTGGCCTCGGAGTACGCCAAGGTTCGCCGCCTATACGCCGCACTGGGCATCCCGGAGCGAACCACAATCGAGTTCTTCGACGGCGGCCACGTCATTAACGGCGTCGGCACTTTCGAGTTCCTGCACCGCCATTTGCGCTGGCCCAAACCCAAGGAGTCGCCATGATGTTCCCCCTGTCGCGCCGCGAGTTCCTTGCCGGCAGCGCCGGACTCGTCGCCGGCTCTGGGTTGGCCGGACGTGGGGAAGCTCCTGCCAAAGTTGAGGAACGCAAAGCTCTCGTCGCCATCACCCTCGATCTGGAGATGTCCCGGAATTTCCCCACCTGGGAGACGACCCACTGGGACTACGAAAAGGGCAATCTGAACGCTGAGACGAAGAAGTATGCAATCGAGGCGGCCCGCCGCGTCAAGGCGCACGGCGGACGGTTGCACTTCTTCGCGGTCGGGCAGGTGTTCGAGCAGGCGAACGTGGACTGGCTCAAGGATCTCGTGCAGGCGGGGCATCCGGTCGGCAATCACACCTACGATCACGTCAACGTCCTGGCAACGCGCCCCGGCGACATCCAATATCGCTTCAACCGCGCACCGTGGCTAATCGAGGGCAAGAAGCCGCACGAGGTCATCCGCGAAAACATCCGGTTGTGCAGCGCCGCCTTGAAGACGCGCGTCGGCGTCGATCCCGCCGGCTTCCGCACGCCGGGCGGATTCGCCAACGGACTCGCCGACCGCGCCGACGTGCGGAAAATGCTCGTCGATCTGGGGTTCTCCTGGATCAGCAGCAAGTATCCCGCCCATCCCAACAGCAAGCCCGGCGAGGAACCGGATGCCACGGTCCTCGACGGCATCGTGCGGGCGCAGAAGCAGGCGCAGCCATTCGTTTATCCCGGAGGACTCATCGAGGTTCCGATGAGTCCGATTTCCGACATCGGCGCGTTTCGTGGCGGCCGTTGGAAGCTCGCGTGGTTTCTCAAGGCGCTGCGCTTGGCGCTGGAATGGGTGCTGGAGAACCGGGCCGTCTTCGATTTTCTGGCGCACCCGTCCTGTCTGTACGTGATGGACCCGGAGTGCAAGGCCATCGAGTTGATTTGCGAGATGACGCGCAAGGCCGGCGACCGCGCCGCCCTCGTCGATCTGCGCGACATCGCCGAACGGGCGCGAGCCAGCGGCAAAGGATGAAGCAGCTGCAGGTGGGACGCCGCGAAGGAGACTTCATTATTCGCACATCAGCATCTCACGGCGACAATCGTTCGATGTGCCAACCCTCCGGCGACACGCGCTGATAGCGCAGCCGATCGTGCAGGCGGTCGGGCCGGCCCTGCCAAAATTCGATCGACAGCGGACGGACGCGGAAGCCGCCCCAGAACGGCGGACGCGGCACCTCGCCGTCCGGGAAGCGCTGCGCCGCTTGCCGCACACGCTCCTCCAGCACGTCTCGGCTGGCAATGACCTCGCTTTGAGCCGAGGCCCAAGCTCCGAGCCGGCTGCCCAGCGGCCGGCTGCGGAAGTAATCGTCGGACTCCGCATCCGAGACGCGCTCGACCGTGCCTTCGATGCGCACTTGTCGTTGTAGTTCCGGCCAGAAGAACAGCAGTGCCGCCCGCGCGTTGGTTGTCAATTCGCGCGCCTTGCGGCCCTCGTAGTTGGTGAAAAACGTGAAGCCGGATGCGTCGTACGCCTTGAGCAAAACAATCCGCGCCGAGGGCAGGCCGTCCGGCGTCGCCGTCGCCAGCGTCATGGCGTTGGGGTCGGGCAGGTTCGCCGCCAGCGCTTGCTGGAACCATGCCGCGAACTGGCGGATCGGATCGGCGTCCATGTCCGACTCGGACAGCCCTCCCCAGATGTATTCCTTGCGGATGTTGGCGATTTCCATTGTGGCCTCCTTGAGTCCACCCGGAATCGGATCACTGAGCTTCTTTGTATCATGGTAGCAAGCCGTCAGCGGACGCTGGACCGTAAACGACGCAGCAAGGGAGGTTATTCGATGCCGCGGATTGTATCCCTCATCGCCAGTGCCACCGAAATCGTCTGCGCCCTCGGTTTCGAGGAGCAGATCGTCGGCCGTTCCCACGAATGCGACTATCCGGAATCGGTCAAGAGCCTGCCCATCTGCACCCAACCGAAATTCGACCCGGACGGTACCAGTTACGAGATCGATCAGCGCGTTAAGGCGATACTCCAGGAGGGACTCTCGGTCTATCGCGTCGATGGCGAGAAGCTGCGCGAACTGGAACCGGACGTGATCGTCACGCAATCGCACTGCGAAGTGTGCGCCGTCAGTCTGCGCGATGTGGAGCGGGCGGTCTGCGCCTGGCTGCGGGCCTGTCCGCAGCTGGTGTCGCTGGCCCCGAACGGCCTGGCCGATGTGTGGACGAGCATCGAACTGGTCGCCGACGCCTTGAAGGCGCCGGAGCGCGGTGCGGAAGTGATCCTCGGTTTGCAGGCACGCATGAGGGCCATCGCCGAAAAGACGCGCGGGATCGTTCGGCGGCCGACTGTCGCCTGTATCGAATGGATCGACCCCCTGATGGCTGCGGGCAACTGGATGCCGGAACTGGTGGAGATGGCCGGAGGGAACAATCGGTTCGGCGTCGCCGGTACGCATTCGCCGTGGATGACCTGGGAGCAACTGTGCGCGGCGGACCCTGAGGTAATCGTCTTCCTGCCGTGCGGCTTCGACATTGCACAAACGCGCCGCGATCTCCCGGCCCTGACGAACAAAGCGGAATGGCCGCGTCTCCGTGCCGTGCGCGACGGTCGCGTCTTCGTCGCCGACGGCAATCAGTATTTCAACCGGCCGGGTCCGCGATTGGTCGAATCGTTGGAGATTCTCGCGGAGATATTGCATCCGGCGCTGTTCGCGTTCGGTCACGAAGGGACGGGATGGCAACATATTTAGTCCGTAGTCCGCAGTCCGCAGTCCGTAGCAAAGAAGCGCCTGTCTTTGCTACGGACTGCGGACTGCGGACTAATTATGTATGCACCGCATCGAACAGCACGAGGGCATGTGGACCGAACAGAAGGACGGGCAGCCAGGCCGATAGCGCGGGATTGATGTACTCGTTGTCGCCGAGCATCTTGCAGGCGTAACAGACCGCGAAGAACACGCCGCACAGCACCAGACACATGCCGGAACTGATGATGACGTTGCGATTCTGATCGCGGAGGATCACCGATAAACCCATCAGTACCAGCACCATTCCGAGGATCGGCCGAGTCAAGCGCGTGTGAAAGAGGACCGCCATCGCCGCCAGGCGCGTCGATTCGGGGCGTTGTAGTTCGTCGTAGAGTTGCGGCGTCGAGGCCATGATGAACCAGTTGGGATTGCGCGTCACCGCCTCAAAATCGACCTCGCGCGTATGCAGGAAATACCGGCCGCTGTCGCGCTGGTCGAGAATGCCGGGAATCGGTGGTACATCGGCGGGCCTCGTGCCTACAAGCTCCCATCCGCCCCGACGCCGTCCGGCGCCGGGAACATAGCGCGCCTCCGCGGCCGTCAGGTGCAGCAACGTGCCTGCCACTGTTTCGGGGATCGTCACTTGCAGCCATTTCACCGTGCGATCCTTGCGCATCGCCGTCTCGCCGGTGATGTGGATAAGGTTCGGCTCGAAGGCCATTCGCACCGGGATGCTCTTCTCGCCGCCGGGGTCGTTGCGCTCCAGGGCCAGCTTGTCGGCGATGCGCGGGATAATGATCTCCTGGTTGATGACCGTCAACCCGAGCATGACGAAGGCCGACAGCAGTACCGGCAGGACGATGCGCCGCGTTGAGACGCCGGCCGACAAGAGCGGCACCTGCTCGTTGTTGCGCTGCATCCACGCCACCGTGAACATGGCCGCCAATAAGACGATCGCCTCGCACAGGCGGTCGAAGATCTGGGCGACCCGGTAGCCGTAATAGGCGAGGATGCGCAGCAGCGATTCCCACAGTCCCTTGTTGTGGTGCGTGAAATCGTCGAGGTTGGTGAACAGATCCACGACGACATACAGACTGAGCAGGCTGGCCAGGCAGACGATGTACGACTTGAAATAGCCGCGAATCAGCTGCCGATCGATGAGCTTGACGATCATGGTCCCGTATCCGTCGTGTGAGGTTGTGGGGTGCAACCGCGTTCACTGGGCGGCCGGGGCGCGCAGACCGCGACGATAAGTCAGCACGAACTGCGTCACGTAGTCGTTCGCCTCGGTGCATACCCACGGTCCGAAACCCTGGGCTTTCATGTCCCGATACGCCTCGTCGATCGTCCAGCCCTGGTACTCCATGCGATAGACGGCCGTCAGCAGTCCGGTGCGGTGCAGGCCGGCGTGACAGTGGATCAGCACCGGATAATTCGAGTCGTCGTCCAGCAGGGCGAGCAGTTGATCGATGACGGCGGGCCGATGCTGGGGAACTTCATGACGCGGCAGCAGGACCGGCATCAGATGAACGTAGCGCACACCCAACTCGCGGCAAAGATCGCTCTCCTTGATGGTCTGCCGGCTCCAGAAACTCAGATTGATGTCAGGGTCGGGAACCTCGTCCTGCACGTTGATGATGGTGTGGAGGTGGTAGCGATCGACGGCGTCGGCGAAGCCGTCGGCGGTCATCTGCCCGCTGCGGTAGAGCCGGCCCGGATCGACGATGCGCAGTCGCTTGTGCGTGTCGTAGACGCAGCGGAAGAGCACCATCGGGGCGACGATGATGATCCCGACCAGCGACGCCACCAATCCCCAGCGCAACGCGCCTGCCATGCCTCTCGCTCCCAAGTAGGTGCCGCGAGCCGAGCGGCACTTGGGGTCCGGCTCGGCTCGCCGGACCTACTGTATCGGAGGGACGCCCGTGGTTCCGACACGGACGGAATACGGCCACTCCGTCTAGATCGGGCGGGGATTGTGGCAGCTTTGCGGGAAAACTACAAGCCGAGTCCAGATAAGTACGAAGTACCAAGGACGAAGTACAAAAAAGAAAAACCGAGCGGGGAACAGCGCAAAGCGCCCCCCTTGCCCGGTTTTTCTTGTTGTACTTGGTTCTTCGTACTTCGTACTTATTCGGGTACCTCGACCTGGACGGCCTGGAGGACTTCGCGGGTTGCGTCGTTTTGCACGAAGGCGACGATTCGGAGGTTTTTGAGATCGAGCGGACGTTCCTTATTGGGGAAAGGCGTATCCTTGTCCGTCTTCTCCAGGTACGCTTTCAGCCCCTTGCGCACTTCGTCGAGATCGAGCGTCAGGGTCTTCGAGAAGGTTTTGTCCTTGGTGATTTTCTCGCCTTCCGGAGTGCCGGCGAAGGCGCGGACGACGTGCTGATGCTCGGCCACCTTGTTGCGTCCGGTGTAGGCGATGCGTTCCTCGACGAGCGCCACGCGCAACCGGAGGTCGTCGTCGTCGCTCTGCACATCGGAGACGTTCGTATCGACGCTGATTTTGGTCCCCTTGCGCGTCGCGGTCGCTTTCAGTTTGGCCTTGGCGGGCGCTTCCAGCAATGGCCGCAATGCCTCGACCATTTCATCGTAAGTTCCCCATGCGCCCGCGGCCTCGCCCGGCTCGACGCGCAGCGGCCGGCCATCGACCAGCACGGCGGGAATCCCCTCGATGAGCCGCCGATAGTAACGGACACGCGCCTCACTGTCCGTGTTGCTCAACGGGTCGGGACCGGCGGCGTGCAGGTGATATTGCAAACGCACGACCTCGCTCGGCTTGAAGGTCTTGCCGAGGGCGTCGAAGGAGAGCACGGCGGCGGCGCTCGCGGGATGCTCGGCTCCGGTAAACAGCTCAACCAGTAGCACGCGGTCGCTCTTGCTTTTGCGGCCGGTGAACGGCTGCGTCTTGATCGCGAGGCTGATTTTCTTGACGCGGGCCTCGACCTCCTTGGCCTCGTCGGCCTTGCCCGCCTTCGTGAGCGTGGATGCCAACGCATCGAGCACGCGCTTGCGGACGTCGGGTCGGTCCTTGTCGTCGAGAAGGCGCTCGGCCTGGCGCGCGTAGGTAAGGGCGATGTTCTCGTAGCCTTTTTGCTCACCCAGGATCTCGACCACTCCTTGAAGGACGTTGCGGTGCCAACGCGGTCCATACGCCTCGGATGCCTTGACGGCGCGGGCGGCCCAGCTGCGCACCTCCTCCGGCTTGGCTTTTTTATCCGCCGCCATGCCGAGCAAGCTCATGGCCGCCTGCACCACTGCGGCACCGTCTTTCTTCTGAGCCAGTGTTTCCTTGGCGAGATCGAACGGGTCGAGACTTGTGAGCGTGGTCTTCTCCAACTCCGCAGGAGTCGCGTTGTTGCCGCTGAGGGTGAGCGTGCCGTACAGTTTCGTCGCTTGCTCCGCAGGCAGGCGGAACTCGAAGCGGAAGACCTGCTGCGGGATCTTGAGCGCGAAACGGACGGTTTCCTTTGTCACCTTCAGATCCTCGAAGGTCGCCTTGCGCACCGTGGCCCCGTTGGCGAGCACGTTGCCGGTCCATTTGCCGTCCTTTTTTTCCAGCTTCACCAGCCAGAGAGCTTCTCCCGCCAGGTTCTTCTCCAGCGGCAACAGGACTTTCCAGGTGCCGCCCGGCGCCGGAACTTCCTCGGCCGCCCGAACGGGTGCGGCACAGGCGAAGACGAGGCCGGTCAACACCACGAATGTTGCTCGAATCATGGGAGCGCCCTTTGCAAGAAGGAAGGAAGCGACCGGACACACTTCCGTCTACTCTATGGACCGCAAACCCGATCTCACAGCCCCGGCGGGGATGGGCATTCGGAGCGGGCCTGCTACAATGCGACCGTCTGTTCCTCCAAGTTGAAAGGTGGCGTCAAACAAAGCGACGCAAAAAAACCAGGATTTCCAGGGTTATTTCATTTCCCACTATTCCAGTTGCCCCTCGGAACCCCTGGGCGCGGGTGTAGTCGGGTGTAGTAACCGGACAAGCGTTGTCCGTGATTTCGGGGTTTTATCCCGGAAAATCGGACGGACGGTCGCATTGTAGGAGCCACTCCGCCGGCTTTTCCTTCGCAGAATCTTCTTGCATCCGCCCTCCCAATGAGTACATTCATCCGGCCGGGGGAATGTGAGTTCCTCCCTGTTGGGATGACGTACAGCTTCCCCCAAACGCTCTGCCGGCTTCTTCATTCGCCCCATCCCGGCCGATGACCAGCCTGCCGCGTTGGCCTCCCCTTCGGAGAATCTTCTTGCATTTTCCTCCCGCCGGGTTAGACTCATTCTCCATAGCCCTCGCTTGTGTAGGGATGAGGAAGCAGGCAACGAAGCTTTGGCGTGACCACACGGTCAGCCGGGCTTTTTTTATTCCCCTCCACTCCTGACGCTGCGCGGCAGGGGCAATTCAAGACGGACCACTTGTTCGGACCACCCACCACGGCTGCTGGTGAACCTAAACGGCGATTTTGGCATCGACGCCCGCCAAGGGGCGGCGGTCCAAACGCACCGGGGAGCGAATCCCTCGCTCCGCTCGGCTGCGCCTGCATCGCCTTCTCGATGGGGAGCAGAGGATGTCAATGAACCCAGGACAGGAAGAACCGTTCCCACAGGGGGGTGATGGTCCCGACGAAAGAACCGTTCCCACACCAGGAGCCGCTCCTCGGCGCGAGGGGGCGGTACCGGACGTGGACGACCCAACCCTAATGGATCGGCTCCAGAGGGCGGCCGAGAGCATGCCGCGGCCCGGCGACGTGTTCGCGAGGTTCCAGCTGCTGCGCGAACTGGGCAGCGGCGCCTTCGCGCGAGTCTTCCTGGCACTGCAACCGGACCTTGCCCACCGCCCAGTGGCCCTCAAGGTATCGGCGCATTTCCAGGAGGAGTGGGAAACACTGGCTCAGTTGCAGCACACGAACATAGTTCCCATCTACTCCGTTCATCTGGAGGGCGCCCTACAAGCGATCTGCATGCCGTACTTCGGGGAGACGACGCTTCAGGACATCGTTGCCGAGTTGCATCGCTCCGGCTGCATTCCACAGTCGGGCAAGGAGATCGTCAGCACGCTGCAGCGGCGAAACGAACCGACGCTCCAGACGGCCCGGGGCAAAATCGCTTCCCAGGCTTCGACGGTCACCGGCGCTGAACAGGAAGCCGACTCGACTCAACCTGTTCGGAGCGCTCCTGCGTCTCAGTCCGTGGAGATCCTGGAGAAACTGCAACATTTCAGTTACGTCGAGGCAGTGTTGTGGATCGGCGACCGCCTGGCCAAGGGGCTGGCGCACGCCCATGAACGAGGCATCCTGCACCGCGACCTGAAGCCCGCCAACATCCTCTTGACCGATGAAGGCCAGCCGATGCTGCTGGACTTCAACTTTGCCGAGGACATCAAGCAACGCACTCAGGTCGTCGCTCTCCTCGGCGGCACCCTGTCCTACATGTCCCCCGAGCAACTCGACTGTTTCTGCGGCGGCGGCGCCATCGACGCGCGGAGCGATATCTATTCTCTGGGGTTGGTCTTGTATGAATTGCTCACCGGCAGGAACCCTTACCCGAGGCCGGAGGGGCCGAGGAGCCAGGTACTGCCGGCACTGCGCGAGAAGCACCGTCTTCCTCCGGCACCGCTGCGTGCTTTCAATCGCGCAGTGACTCCCTCCACCGAGGGCATCATTCTGCGCTGCCTCGAAGTCGATCCGGCGAGGCGTTATCAGACCGCTCGCGAGCTGGGCGAGGATCTGGAACGTCACCTGGCCGATCAGCCTCTGAAGTATACCCGCGAACCTTCGCTGCGGGAGCGGGTGCAGAAATGGGGCCGCCGCCATCCGCGGTTGAATTCCTCGACCACCGTCGCCGCGGCCTTCCTCGTGCTGCTCCTGGCAGGGACCTGGATGGCACTGAGTTTTTGGAAGGCCCATCGCGACGAGTTCGAGCGTGTCTCCCGCAAGCAGGCGCACACTGCCGCCCTCGAAGCACGGGAGCAACTGGAGGAGGCCCTGCACTACCAGCATGCCTTGATGAGTTCGCACGAGCCGGACACGCCGGCGCTGGCGGCCGTGCGCGACCTTTCCGCCCGAGCGCTGCAAGTGTACCAGGTCCCGGACAACCCTTCCTGGCAGAACCTGTCTGTGGTGCAAAACCTCGACCCTGCCGAGCGCGACAAGCTGCGGCAGATCATCGGCGACATGCTCATGACCTGGACGGAAGCCGAGAGGATCAGCGCTGCCCGCGCCCCGTCAAGCGCGGCTCGTCAGGAAGCCCAACGCCGAGCCTGGCGCTTACACGACGTTACTGCTGCCTGCCTGGGCGAAGACCGCGTCGGGCCGGAGTGGTGGCGGCAGCGCGGCCTCCTCCTGGCCCTGGAGGGAAAGGAAGAGGAGGCCCGCAACCTGTTCGGCAAAGCCGAGCAGATGCCGCGGCGCTCGGCGCGCGATTTCTTCCTCGAAGCGGCACGCGATGCACGCCAGCGAAAATACGCTCGGGCCATTCCGCTCTTGCAGGCGGCGACTCGCACGGACCCGAAGCTCTTCTGGGCCTGGTACACGCTCGGCATCTGCCACGAGGAACTCGGCCACCGCGAGGAGGCCGTCTCGGCGTTCAACACCTGTCTGGCCCTGGTGCCCGACCCTGCGTTTGCCTTCTTCCCTACCTTTGGCCGCTCGAGGGCCTATCTGCATTGGGGCGGGATGCACCTCGAACAGGCTGAGGTGGATGCCGACAAGGCCATCGACCTGGTTTCTTCCCTCAGGCCCGAAATGCGCCGCCGGGCAGCGCCGCAAGCCCACTTGCACCGGGCAGAGGTTCGCGTGCAGCGCAAGCGTTACGCCGCCGCCGAAGAGGACCTCACACAAGCACTCGAACTGGGGATGGAAATTCAGGCACTTTCGGAGAGGGTGAAAGTGCGGGAACTGCGAAACGACAAGGCCGGCGCACGCCTTGATCGCGAGGCCTGCCTGGCCAGGAAACCAGGAGATGAAGCTGCCTGGAACGATCGCGGCCTGGCCCAGCTCCCAGCCAATCCCCGCGCTGCCCTCGCCGACTTCGAGCAAGCCCTGAAACTGAACCCGGCCTTCTATCCTGCCTTGCAAAATAAGGCGCACGTCCTGTCGGAACACCTCGGACAGCAGGAGAAGGCACTGGAAGTGATGAAGCGCGAGGTCCGCCTGTATCCGGACATCGCACAGGCCCGCATCGGTCGCGGCGTCCTCCTGGCCCGCCTCGGCAAGCGCGCCGAGGCCCACGAAGAGGCCCGCAAGGCCCTGGCCGGCGACCGGACGCCTCTCATCTTCTACCAGGCGGCAAACATTTACGCCCTCACCTCCCGGCAAAAACCCACGGATGCCGAGCGCGTATGCTGTCTGCTGGCGGCTGCGTTGTTGCGTCATTTCGGGCAGGAGATCGTGGACACCGACAGCGACATGGACCCGGTACGCGACCATGAAGATTTTCGCCAACTTCTCCGCGTGACCCGCGATCTGGAGCGCGAGATCCAGAACGGTCCTTGACAATCCTTTACACCAGCGTGGCGGATGCTTGAAGCGATCCGAGGACAACCTGATCGAGGCACCTGACGCCTTAGCCCCGCGGCGGATTCTAACGATATCACGATGATCGTTCGCCGACGCGCACAACCAAGGCGTCGTTACAGGAGAGTCGTCCATGAAACGACGTTCTGCTCCGCTGTTCCTGGAACAGCTCGAAGACCGCTGTACGCCTTCGACCTCCGGCGTAGGGTGGGGCTTTGCCGACCACTTGACTCTCAGCTTCGCGCCCGACGGCACTCAGGTCGGCGACCAGCAAAGCAATTTGTTCCAACGCCTCAATGCCATCGCCCCAACAACGGTCTGGGAAACGGAGATTCTCCGCGCCGTTCAGACCTGGGCAGCGAGTGTCAACATGAACGTCACTGTCGTCCCTGACAACGGCGCCCCGTTCGGGACCGCCGGGGCCGTTCAGGGGGACGCGCGCTTCGGCGACATCCGGATCGCGGCCGTCCCTCTGCCGGCCAATACTGTTGCCACGAATACCGGCTTCCAGTGGTCGGGCTCGACCAATTCCGGCGACATCATCCTCAACTCGAACGATCTGTTCAGCATCGGCGGGAGCAACGGGACATACGATCTCTATTCGGTTGCCCTCCACGAATCCGGCGATGCGCTCGGCCTGCTGGACCAAACTACCAACCGCAATTCCGCGCAGTACGCGACCTACATTGGGCCACGGACCGGCCTCAGTCCTGGGGACGTCAGCGACATCCAATCGCTGTATGGATCGCGGAACCTTGACCCCTACGAGCAAGGCCAGGCCAACAACTCGTTCTTGACGGCGACAGCCCTGCCAGGACCCGCCACTGGCCCCTCCGCCATGTCCGACATTGCCAATCCCAGTGACGCGGATTACTTCAGCTTCACGGTCCCCGCATCGACATCCCCGGTCCAGAGCGCTACCGTTGCGCTGACTACCTCCGACCTGAGCAGTTTGCAAGGGTCGCTGACGGTCTACGATTCGACCCACAACATCGTTGGCTCGGCAGCCGCCACGAGTCCGCTCAACGGCAACCTTGTCGTTACGATCGCAAACCCCGTCGCCGGGGCACAGTATTACATCGCGGTGGGTGCCAACACGACGTCGGTCTTCGGCACCGGAAGCTATCAAATCGGCGTTTCCTTCCAGTACGCCAACGGCACCACCTCCGGGTCCGCGGCCCCCTCTACCGACCCCACCGTGAATTACTATGCCACCGCCCTGGCCCTGGGCACGACCATGACGCCGGCGCAGGTCGCGGCTCAGCTCACCAATCCGCCGCCCCTCCTCGGTCTTGGCGGCGCCCTGGTGCTGCCCGGCTGGACAATGAACGTTCCCACTTCGAACCGGTTGGACTACCTGCACGAGGGCAACATCCTCCTACCCACCCAGGTCGATGCCTACGACGTCAAGGCCCCATCGAACCAGACAGGGCCAGTCAAGTTGGATGTTCTCGTCTACGCTGCCAACCAATCGAACTTGGCCCCGCAGATCCAGGTCTTCGATGCCGCCAACAATCCCGTTTCAAGCACGGTGCTGGCCAACGGCAACGGCGCGTACAGTGTCGAGATCGCCAATGTTCAGCAGGGAGCGGACTACCAGATCAGGGTGAGCCCGCTTAATCCCGTCAGCCTGAAGGCGACCGGACAGTATTTCCTCCGCGCCGAGTTCAGCACGCTGCCTGCGCCGGCCTTGCAGAAGATCACCAGCGGCAATGCGCCGACCCTTGGTCAGCCGCAGACAGGGACACTGCAAGTCTTGCAGAATGAGATGTTCGAGTTCATGCTGGCGGTGAACAACTACTGGTGGGACTTGCTCTGTTCCGTCCAGATGACGATTCTCGACGCCAATGGCCAGCCGGTCTTCACCATGAGGAGCTACGGCGGCCAGCCGCCGACCACCGCGTATGTCTACCTGCCGGCCGGGACGTACACGGTGGAATTCACCGGTTTCTCGCTGCTCGAGGGGTCGATCCCCTTCACGCTCTACGGCGCTGTGGAGAGCGAACCGATCAGCCCGCCGCCTGTGAATTCCAATGGTTCGGGACCAGGTTCCGGCGGTTCGACCTCGGGTTCCGGCTCGTCGCAGACTGCGACGCCGCCGTCAAACTCGGGCCCGACGTACAAGTATTATTGAGGCCGCCAAGCAGAGGCTGGGTGACCGCTTGCGCCTGCTCGGCGGTGCGGGTGTAGTGGCCAGAAACGGTTTTTCTCAATAAGTTGTAATTACTGAATTTTCAATGGTTTACAACAGCTATCTACTCTCAAGAGCGCCGGGGGCGCCAACCGTGAGACGTGCAATCCTCGCTGCGGCCGTCGTGTCGGTTCTCCTCATGGATGGGACTTTTTCTTCGGTGATGACCGTGAACGCCGACGAAGGAATGTGGTTACTCAACGATCCGCCGCGCAACTACCTCAAGGACAAACACGGCTTCGATCTGACCGATCAATGGCTGGAGCGCGCTCAGAAGGCGTCGGTGCGGTTCAACAACGGCGGCTCCGGCAGCTTCGTCTCCGCCGACGGGCTGATCGTCACCAATCACCACATCGGCGCCGACTGCCTGCAAAAACTCAGTCCGAAAGACAAGGACTACCTGCACGACGGCTATCACGCCGCCACGCGCGAACGGGAATTGAAGTGCCCCGAT
This sequence comes from Gemmataceae bacterium, assembly GCA_036557825.1. Classification (GTDB taxonomy): domain Bacteria; phylum Planctomycetota; class Planctomycetia; order Gemmatales; family Gemmataceae; genus JAJPHU01. The sequence goes on along the minus strand of DATBGU010000308.1, from coordinate 21,832 downwards.
CTGGAACTGAACGTGCTGCAATCGATCGAGGACGTGACGGTGCGCGTCAACGAGGCGGTCAAGCCGGACGCGACGCCGGCGCAAGCGTTCGCCGCCCGCCGCGCCGTCATGGCCGCTATTGAGAAGGAATCCCTGGAGCGGACCAAACTTCGCAGCGACGTGGTGACGCTGTACCAGGGCGGCAAGTATCATCTCTATCGCTACAAGAAATACACCGACGTGCGGCTGGTATTCGCTCCGGAACACGCGATCGCCTTTTTCGGCGGCGACACGGACAATTTCGAGTATCCGCGCTTCAACCTCGACATCTGCTTTTTCCGCGCCTACGAGGACGGCAAGCCGGTTCGCCCCAGTCATTTCTTCAAGTGGAGCCAAACCGGGCCGCGCGAAGGCGATCTCGTCTTCGTGACGGGCCATCCGGGTTCGACGAACCGCCTCGACACCTTGGCGAAGCTGATCCATCGTCGCGACATCACCTTGCCGTACTGGCTGAACCGCCTCCGCTCACAGGAGGCGCTGTTGACACAGTTTTCAGGTCGCGGTCCCGAACAGGCGCGCATGGCTCAGAAGGATCTGCACCGCGTCGCCAACTCCCGCAAGGCCGTCAGCGGGCAGTATCAGGGATTGCTCGATCCCGCCATCCTTCGCCGCAAGACGGACGAGGAGTTGTCCTTGCTGTCGGCCGTCAAGCTCAAGGGCGACGCCGCCAAGCACAAGGCGTTTCAGGACGCGCTGGCGCGCATCGAGGAGGCGGAAAAAACGCTCGTGTCCTTCGAGCGCGAGTATTACTTGCTGGAGCGCGGCGACGCCTTCGATTCGGAGCTGTTCCACATCGCTCGCCATCTGGTACGGTTGGCGGCGGAGTTGCCGAAGGCGAATGCCGAGCGCTTGCGTGAATATCGCGATTCGGCCCTGGAATCGCTGAAGTTTCAGCTCTTCTCCCCCGCGCCCATTCACCCCGAACTGGAAAAGGCGCGGCTGGCCAATTCGCTGACGTTCCTCTTCGAGAACCTGGGCGGATCGCATCCGTTGGTGGTCAAGGTGCTGGGCGAGCATTCGCCGTCCGCCCGCGCGACCGAATTGATCGACGGCTGCAAATTGGCCGATCCCGCGGAGCGGCGGCGCCTGGCTGACGGCGGTGCGAAGGCGATTGAGGACTCGAACGATCCGTTGATTCGCTTCGCTCGGCTGGTAGACGAGGCCGCCCGCGCTCTGCGGAAGCGTCACGAGGACCAGGTGGAGGAAGTGGAACGCCAGGCCAACGCCCAGATCGCGCGGAGCCGGTTCGAGGTGCTCGGCACCGCCATCGCGCCGGACGCGACGTTCACGCTGCGGCTGGCGTTCGGCGTGGTCAAGGGTTATCGCGTCGATGGCGGCGAGCTGCCCTACACGACGACGTTTGGCGGGGCGTTCGAGCGGGCCGACAAACAGGGGCATCGCGATCCGTTTGTTTTGCCGAAGCGCTGGCTCGACGCGAAGAGCAAGCTCAAGCTGGACACCCCGTTCAACTTCGTCTCGACGGCCGACACCATCGGTGGCAACTCCGGCAGCCCGGTCCTCAATCGTGAGGGCGAGCTGGTCGGCATCAACTTCGACCGCAACCGTCACGGCCTGGTGCGCAACTTCGTCTACACCGACGAACAAGCCCGGCACATCGCCGTCCATTCGCGCGGCGTGCTGGAGGCACTGCGGACGCTGTACGACGCGAAGGAACTGGTCGAGGAGTTGAAAAAGAACTAACCACAGAGTCGCAGAGAACACAGAGAAAAACACAGAGAGAAAAGATGCAGGAAGCAACGAGCGCTGAAGAAGATGAACACCTTCTTCTTTGTTCTTTTCTGTGTCTTTCTCTGTGTTCTCTGTGACTCTGTGGTTAGTTTTTCTTATTTCGCCGTGGCGTAGCGATGTGTCGGCTGGGGGCGGCCGGGACGGAAGCTCTGCATCGTGTGGAACTCCGCCGTCGCGCCGCGAGCGGCGCACGCCGCCGTCACTGTTTGCCGCACCTGCTCCGCGATCGTCTCCGGATCGATCGCCACGCGCGCGTTGACAATCAAATCCAGTTCCGTCACCTCGCCGCGCGCCGGCAGCGACAGTTCCGGGCGGTCCTTACTGCTGACGAGGTTCGCCACGCCGAACGACACATCCGACAGACCGATCGCCTTCAGGTGCGCCACTTCGCCGCCGAGACGGCCCAGCGCGTCTTGCAATCGGCCGACCGCGTCGAGCAGCAGATCATCGAGTGCGAACGGCTTGTCACCGGAGACACGGATGCTGCTGTTGAGCCAGCCCAGCTCGGCCTCGCCCTCGGCATAGGTGTCGTAGTCGATGTCGAGGATCTTGCGGCCGAAGGTGCCGCGCTGATCGAGCAGGGCCGTCAACGCCTCAAAGCCTTGCCCCGTCTTCGCCGACATTTGCAGCATCGGCGTGCCGGGGAAGGTCGAGCGGACAAGTTCGGTCAACTCCGCCAGCGCGGCGGCGTCGAGTTCGTCGATGCGATTGATGACGATGGCGTCGGCCTCTTCAAGCTGCTTGCGAAAGATGTAGGCGGCCTTCGGCGAAAAACCCGAGTTCGGGAGCGCGGGCGTCCCGCCCGCTTCTTCCCTGCGGGCGGGACGCCCGCGCTCCGCGGCTTCAGATTGGAGAATGCGCAGCCCGTGACTGGGCTTGAACAGCACCGGGTAGGGGCCAACCTCGAAGCGGTCGCCGTAGAGATCCTTGAGCGGCTGCACTACGGTCGCCACGAGATCGGTGCAGCTGCCGACCGGCTCCGCCAGAATCACGTCGGGGCGCTCCGCCCCTTGGAGTTGCTCGACCTTGCCGACGAGATCGTTGAAGCGGCAGCAGAAGCACGCGCCCGGCACTTCCTCGACGGCGAACCCCTGGGAGCGCAAACTGGTCGTATCGACCAGATCCTGGGCCTGATCGTTGGTGACCAGACCGACCTTCTGGCCGCGGTCGAGATAATAGCGGCCCAGGCGGGCCAGTGTGGTTGTCTTGCCCGCTCCGAGGAAGCCGCCGACCATGATAAATCGCAGGTGTTTCATCGTTGAACCTCGCAGTCCTTACTTCTCCAGCGTGACGAAATGGTATTTCTCGATCAGATCGACGACCGCGTTGGAGCGCGCGAAGTCGATGAACTCCTGGGCCAGGGTTCCCGGCTGCTCGCGCGTCACGAGATTGAGCGAACGCGACAGCGGATAGGTGCCGTCGCGGACGTGCTCCGTGCTGGGAGCGATGCCCGCACAGGACAGCGCGCGGATGGGAATGTTTTCACCGACGGCCACCGATCGACTGCACGACACATAGGCGATGGCTCCCGGACGCTCGGCCACCGCCTGAATCGCCTGGTCGCTGTCCTGAATGAGGGCGTCGGCGCGGATCTGCGTCGATTTCAGCTTGAAGTGGTCGAGGAACATTTCCAAAATCGCCCGGCCCTCCGCCATTTGCACGAGCGCGATCGGCCGATCCGGGCCGCCGACCTGCTTCCAGTTGGACACGGCGCGCGTGTACATGCGGACCACCTGATCGTCCGATAACGTCTGCACGGGATTGGTCCGATGCACGATCAGGCACAGGCCGTCGCGGGCGATCGGGGTCGCGTGCAGCATGGACTCATCCGGTTTCAAGGAGCGAGCGACCATGCCGATGTCGGCCAATCCTTGCCGGGCGTCCGTGGCGCCGTGGGTCGAGCCGCGCGACTGCACATCTACGTGGACATCGGGATGCGACTCCTCGAATCGCTTGCCGATGTCGCGCATCAGCGGCGTCATGCACGACGAGCCGGTCAACACGAGGTTGCGAACCTTCCGCTCGGGTGGGCGACATCCCAGGCAGACCGCCCCCAGCAGTGCGCAAACAATGAGACATCGGATTCGAGTCATGGGCTTCGGCTCGCCTCGTGAGTTGCTCCGTTCCGCTCCCGGCGACACTCCGATCCATGATACTCACCGCCCTCCTCCGCACGAATCCGCGTCTGATTGTCGAGGCGCGAGAAGCAACGAACCCGGCCGTCATAATCCTCCCAGTCGGTGCGGGGACAGTCTAATCATCGTTTGAACGATCGGCCAGGGTGGTCCTCGCGCTTCGTCAGGAAGGCTCCACAGGTGGGGCGATTTGCAGTGGAGTCCGCCGACGGTAGAATGCGGGCATGACCCTTCTCTACACCGACACTCTGTTTTTGGAACACGACACCGGCCCTCATCCGGAAACGGCGGATCGCCTCCGCGCCGTCACGGCGCGTTTGGAGAAAACCGATCTGCCGGCGCGCTGTCGTCCCGGCACGTATCGTCCCTTGAGCGCGGAGGTGGTGGCGCAGCTGCACGCGCAACGCCTGGTGCGGCGGGTCGAGGACATGGCCGCGTTCGGTGGCGGGCGGGTCGATCCGGACACGGTTGTCTGTCCCGCGTCCTTCCGCGTCGCCCTGGCGGCGGCGGGGGCGTGCGCGTCCGCCGTTGATGCGGTCCTTCGCGGCGAGGATGCCAACGCCTTGTGCCTGGTCCGGCCGCCCGGCCATCACGCCACACCGACACGCAGCATGGGCTTCTGTCTGTTCAACAACATCGCTCTCGCTGCCCGGCACGCGCTGACCGCCCACGCGCTCGACCGCATTCTGATCGTGGACTGGGACGTGCATCACGGCAACGGCACGCAGGACGTTTTCTACGAAGATCCGCGCGTGATGTTTTTCAGCATCCATCGCTTCGGCATGGGCTTTTATCCCGGAACCGGCGACGCCGACGAAACCGGGCAAGGCAAAGGTCTGGGCTACACGCTGAATGTCCCGGTTCGCTATCCCACGGCCCACCGCGATTACGAGGTGCGCCGCGCCTACCAGGCCGCGTTCCGCAGCGCCCTGGAGAAAGCGGCGGATCGGATCAAGCCGCAGCTTGTGCTGGTGAGCGCCGGCTTCGATGCGCACGCGCTCGATCCAATCGGCTCGCTTGGTCTGGAGGTCGAGGACTTCGCCTGGTTGACGCGGCAGGTGCTCGATGTGGCGAGGACACACTGCGGCGGATGCTTGGTGAGTTGTCTGGAGGGCGGCTATAATCTGGATGTGCTGGCGGAGTCGGTGCAGGCGCATTTAGAGGAACTGCGGGCGGCCAAATCGTGAGAGGAGCGAGGTCATGTACGAACGCTTTACCGACCGCGCTCGCAAGGTAATGCAGCTGGCCAACCAGGAGGCCCAGCGCCTCAACCACGAGTACGTCGGCACCGAAAACATCCTCCTGGGACTCGTCAAGGAAGGTTCGGGCGTCGCCGCCAACGTCTTGAAAAACCTTGACATCGACCTGCGCAAAATCCGCCTGGAAGTCGAGAAGATAATCTATCGGATCCCCGATCAGGCTCCCTGGGTTCCCTGGCCGAAACTGCCGCAGACTCCCCGAGCCAAGTTAGTCATCGAGCGCGCCATCGAAGAGGCAAAGAACCTGAACGACAACTACGTCGGCACCGAACACCTGTTGCTGGGATTGGTCCGCGATGAGGACGGGGTGGCTTCTCAAGTCCTTATGAACCTCGGCCTGAAACTTGCCGATGTCCGCAAGGGAGTCCTGCAAATATTGGGGCAAGAGAAGGCGTCGGAGGAAAGTCACAGTGGGCGCGTTTTGGTGCGCCGTTGGTCGCGGTCTTGCCGAAGCGAAGATAGCGCATCGAAGACAAAGGACGAGCGCTCGACGGAAAGCGATCGCCTTCGCTCCCTGGAACAGCAACTTTGGAACGTGCGTATCATGCTGGGCGCCCTGGCTGGAGCGCTCGCCGGCACTCTCCTGGCAGCCTCGACGGGTACCGTCTTGGGCTTGATCGTCGGCGGCAGTGTGGCCGCACTCGGCCGGCGCATCCCCGCCGCGCTGATCGCCGGGATCGCGGGCTTGATGCTCGGTTCGGCGCATCTACCGGTGGATGGCGGTGGTGTGGCGGGCGCCTTGCTGGGCGGTCTGGTTGGCTTCCTCATCGCGGAGATCGGCAGACCCATCGCCCGGAACTGAATCAGACTCCGATTTTTCGCTTTGCCCTGTCACACTCGATCAAGTCCAATGGTAGTCGGTGATTCGCATTCGGTCGCGGATGGAAAGGTGATCCATGCTTCGGCTTCTCGGCTCGCCCCGTAGGCTGTGTGACGGTCTGACGCGCCGCGATCTGCTGCACGTCGGCGGACTCGGCGCGCTCGGATTGGGGTTGAGCGACGCGCTGCGGCTGGAGCAAGTTCAGGCCGCCGCGCCGCGAGCGACGGGGTTTGGGTCGGCCAAGGCGTGCATCCTCCTGTTTCCGTATGGTTCGCCGCCGCAGCACGAAACCTTCGATCCCAAGCCCGACGCGCCGGCCGAGATCCAGGGCGAGATGAAGGCGATCCGCAGCAATGTGCCCGGACTGTGGATCGGCGATCACCTGCCCCGCACCGCACGCATCATGGACCGCGTCACGGTCGTTCGCTCAGTGACGCACCCTTACGCGGAGCATGGCGTGGCCTACGCGGTCAGCGGCATCCCCACTTACACGCCGGCCCTCGAAACCCGGCCGCGCGATCCGCGCCATTGGCCGTTCATCGGCTCGGTGGTGGACTTCCTGGAGGAGAAGCGGAGCGGCGTGCGTCTGCCTCCCGTGCCGCGGAACATCGGCCTGCCGTGGCTGCTCAACTCGAAGACCGACATGAACGTCAGCGCCGGACCCTACGCCGCCTTCCTCGGCCAAGCTTACGATCCGGTCTGGACCGACTTCGACGGCGCCGGCACGCGCATCACGCCGCGCTACAGCCCCGGACAGAAACGCGACTTCAAATCGCCGTTCGGCGGCGTCACGGCCGACGGTCGCTTTCACCTGTCGGCGTCGGCGCAACTCCCGTCGAATGTGTCGCCGGAGAGGTTGAGCCGTCGGCGGTCCTTGCTGAAGCAGTTCGACGGCCTGAGGCGCGGCGTGGACGCGGCCGCGCCGGCCCGGACGTTCGATCACTACCAGCAAATGGCTTTCTCGCTGCTGACGACCGGCCGTATGCGCGAGGCGTTGGACATCGGACGCGAACCGCTGGCGGTGCGCGAGAGTTATGGGATGACGCTGTTCGGTCAGGCGTGCCTGACGGCGCGGCGGCTCGTGGAAGCCGGCGGCAAGTTCATCACGGTCTTCTGGGACGGCTTCGGCCAGTTCGCCAGCTGTGCATGGGACACGCACAGCAATCACTATCCGCGCCTCAAGGAATACCTTCTGCCCGGATTCGATCGCGCTTTCCCCGCCCTGATCGCCGATTTGGAATCGCGCGGGCTTCTCGATGAGACGCTGGTATTGTGGGTGAGCGAGCACGGCCGCACGCCGCGCATCGACTCCAAACCCAAGGGCGCCGGACGGCATCATTGGTCCCGCGCTTACTCCATCGTCATGGCCGGCGCGGGGGTGCCGCGCGGCAAGATCGTTGGCAGCACCGACCGGCTCGGCGGCGATGTCCGCGAGACGCCCATCTCACCGAAGGACATCCTGGCCACGGCCTTTCATCTGCTGGGGATCGATCCGCGCACCACGGTCACGGACCCGCTCGGTCGCCCGGTTCCCATTGCCGGAAGCGGCGAATTGCGGCCGGAACTGCTCACGTAGGCATGCCAGGAAGAACCGGCGTCTCGTCCTATCCAACGGTTGCGCGCACTTTCCCCTCTCGCATCAAAATCATATCGAAAGGGTTTTGGCATGGGCGCTGCCGGAGTTCGTAAAATTGTGGAGAAGACATTTTCGGTCGTCGCCCGGAACTGGCAGGAGCAAGTGTGATTCGCCGCAGCCGCAAACCGGAGATCGTCACGCTGGACGATGATCCGCTCTGGTACAAAGACGCCATCCTCTACGAGTTGCACGTCCGCGCCTTTTGCGACAGCAACGGCGACGGCATCGGTGACTTCCTCGGCGTCGTGGAGAAGCTCGATTATCTGCAAGACCTCGGCATTACCGCCCTCTGGCTGTTGCCGTTCTATCCGTCGCCGCTCAAGGACGACGGCTACGACATCGCCGACTACACCGGCGTCAATCCCATTTACGGCACCATCGACGATTTCCAGCGCTTGCTCGACGAGGCCCATCGCCGCGGACTGCGCGTCATCACCGAGTTGGTCGTCAACCACACTTCCGATCAGCACCCGTGGTTCCAGCGTGCTCGCCGTTCGCCGGCAGGCAGTTCCGAACGCGACTTCTACGTTTGGAGCCAAACGCGCGATCGCTTCAAGGACGCCCGCATCATTTTCAAGGATTTCGAGCTGTCGAACTGGACGTGGGATCCGGTCGCCGACGCTTACTTCTGGCACCGCTTTTATTCGCACCAACCCGATCTGAATTATGACAATCCCGCCGTCCACGAAGCCGTCTTCCACGCCCTCGATTTCTGGCTGGAACGCGGCGTGGACGGTCTGCGGCTCGACGCCATCCCCTACCTGTACGAGCGCGAAGGCACCAGTTGCGAGAACCTGCCTGAGACGCATCGGTTCCTGAAAAAGCTACGCTCCTACCTCGACAGCAAGCACAAGAACCGCGTGCTGCTGGCGGAGGCGAACCAGTGGCCGGAGGACGCCGTCGCCTATTTCGGCGGCGATGGCGGCGACGAGTGCCACATGTGCTTCCACTTTCCCGTTATGCCCCGGCTGTTCATGTCCATCCAGATGGAGGATCGCTTTCCCATCGTGGACATCCTTCAGCAGACGCCGGACATCCCTGAAAAAGCTCAGTGGGCCTTGTTTCTGCGCAACCACGACGAGCTGACGCTAGAGATGGTCACGGAGGACGACCGCGATTACATGTACCGCGTCTACGCCCAGGATCCGCAGGCCCGCATCAACCTCGGCATTCGCCGCCGCTTGGCGCCGCTGCTGCAAAACCATCGCCGCAAGATCGAGCTGATGAACGGACTGCTGCTGTCGCTGCCGGGCACGCCGGTCATTTACTACGGCGACGAGATCGGCATGGGCGACAACATGTACCTTGGCGACCGCAACGGCGTCCGCACGCCGATGCAGTGGGACGGCGAGCGCAACGCCGGGTTCTCGTCGGCCAATCCGCAGCGATTGTTTTTGCCGCTGGTCATCGACCCCGAGTTCCACTTCGAGATGATTAACGTCGAGACGCAGCAGGGCAACGTGCATTCGCTGTTGTGGTGGATGAAACGCCTGTTCGCCCTGCGCCGCGAGCATCAGGCGTTCGGCCGCGGCACCCTGACGATGCTGACACCGGACAATCCCAAGACGCTGGCCTTCGTCCGTCACTGGCGGGACGAGCGTATCCTCGTGGTGGCCAACCTGTCGCGCTTCGTGCAATGTCTGCGCGTCGATATGTCGGCGTACAAGGGGATGACGCCCATTGAGATGATGGGGCGCTCGACGTTCCCGGACATCGGCGAGACGCCGTATTTTCTGACTCTGGCCCCGCATTCGTTTTACTGGTTCGTTCTCAAGCCGCTATCGGCCGCGACCGTCGGCACGGCCGAACCGCAGTCGATCTCTGTTCTCGGCGGCACCGGGTGGTCGAGCCTCTTCCGCGGGCGAGCAAGGCAGGAGCTGGAAGACGCGCTGCCGGAGTATTTGTGCAGTCGGCCGTGGTTTCAGGGCCAGCTGCGCCGCCTCAAGCGCGTCACGCTGCGCGACGTGCTCGCGCTCGGACCCGGCGAGGAGGGGCCGCGGTTGACGCTGGTGCAGGCCGACTACGACGAGGGCGAACCGGAGGTGTATCTGATACCAATGGCGTTCACGCCCCAGCTGGGCGATTTGAGCAATCCGTCGTCGCTTCCTGGCCCCGCGATCGCCCACCTCCGCGTGCAACCGCCTGGCGGCGGCGAACCCTACCCTGGATTGCTGTACGATCCCAGTGGTGAACGCGGCTTCGTGAGCATCATTCTCGATCTGCTCGGCCGCGGCCAACCGTTGGAGGGAGAGTCCGGCACGTTGCGCGGCGAGCGCGATCGGGTTTTTTTTTCCTCCGAGCCGGCCGCCGAACTGCGGTTGCTGGAATCGTGCAACAGTGTGGTCGTTGTCGGCGAGCGGCTGCTGCTCAAGCTGTATCGCCGGATCGAGGAAGGGATTCAGCCGGAACTGGAGCTGAACCGCGTTCTATATACCAAGACCTCCTTCACGCACGTGCCGCGTCTGCTGGGTGCGTTGCAGTACCACAGCGAACGAGGAGAGCCGGCCACCGTGGGCATCGTTGAGGAGTACGTCGTCGCCGAGGGGGACGCCTGGCGGCTGACGCTGGACGCCCTGCACCGTTTCTTCGATCGCATTCTGGCCGGCGCCGAGGGTCCGCCGCAGATCGAGCCGGGACCGCGCTCGCTCGTCGAACTCACCGATCAGGAGATCCCCTCGCAAGCGCGCGAACAACTCGGCTCGTACCTGGAGACGTCCCGCCTTATCGCGCGGCGCACCGCTGAGTTGCACGTCGCCCTCGCCTCGGTCAAGGACGATCTCGACTTCGAGCCGGAACCGTTTACCGGCCAGTATCAGCGTTCGCTCTATCAGTCGATGCGCAGCCGCATCCGCCAGACCATGGTCGTGCTGAAGCAGCGTTTCGGCGCGTGGCCGCCGGAGCTGCGCGAGTTGGCCGACCGCGTCGCCCACGGCGAGGACAAGCTGATGCGCGTGGCGCATCGCATTTGCGACCGCCGAATCGATGCGCCGCGCATTCGCTGTCACGGCCATTTGCACTTGGGACATTTGTTGTACACCGGCAAGGACTTCCTCATCATCGACCTGGAAGGAGAAGCGGACCGCTCGATCCCGCATCGTCGCCGCAAGCGTTCGCCGACGCGCGATCTGGCGAGTCTGCACCGCTCGTTGCAAGAGGCCGGAGTCGCCGCCCTCCATCAAGGGGGCGTCCGGCCCGAGGACGTGCCGATGCTCGAACCGTGGGTGCGTTTCTGGCAGCGCTGGGCGGCGGTGGTCTTCCTCAAGGAGTATCGCGCGGTGACCGGCACCGCGCAGCTGCTGCCGCGCGATCCAGCGTCCCTGACGGCGCTGCTGGATTTCTATCGCCTCGGCTGGAACATCTCCGGCCTGCGTCACGAATTGGCCGCGCTCAGCGAGCGCGCCGCCATGCTGTTGCGCAACCTGATTCAGATGATGGAACGCGGCTGACAATCGATTTGTCACGAAATGCGGCGATGGGGAGGATGATCTTGGGACGACGTTGGCATTTCTTTTGCCTACTATAAAAGTCTATCGAACAAGCAGCAGCACTTCTGTCGGTGATGGCAACGGTGCCGGTTTATGATTGGTCCGTGACATCGAGGAGAGAACATCATGCGCATCTGGCCGGGGGGTTCGTATCCGCTGGGGGCGACCTGGGACGGACACGGCGTCAACTTCGCCCTGTTCGTCGAGCATCCTGGGGTCAAGGTCGAATTGTGTTTGTTCGACCCCGACGACCCGAGCAAGGAAACGGGCCGCTACGTTCTGAAGGAACACACCGATCAGGTCTGGCACGGCTTTTTCCCCGACGTGCAGCCCGGCCAACTCTACGGCTACCGCGTGCATGGTCCTTATGAGCCGGCCAAGGGGCTGCGCTTCAACGGCCATAAACTGCTGCTCGACCCCTACGCCAAGGCCATTGGCCGCAATTTGACCTGGAACGACGCGCTGTTCGGCTACAAGGTCGGCGACGCCGAAGCCGACCTGTCCTTCGACGAGCGCGATAGCGGGCCGTATGCGCCGTTGGCCGCCGTCGTCGATAGCGCTTTCACCTGGGGCGACGACCGCGCGCCGCGCACGCCGTGGCACAAAACGCTGATTTACGAATTGCACGTCAAGGGGTTCACGCAGCGCATGCCCGGCGTGCCGGAGAAACTACGCGGCACGTACGGCGGCGTGGCCACCGACACCGCCATCAAGCACCTGACCGATCTCGGCGTCACCGCCGTGGAGCTGATGCCGGTGCATTATCATCTCGACGACCGCTACCTCGTCGAGAAGGGACGGACCAATTATTGGGGCTATAACTCGCTGGGCTATTTCGCGCCGCATCCGGAGTTCGCCTCGGTGGAGGACGCCCGCGAGCCAGTGCAGCAGTTCAAACGCATGGTCCGCGCCCTGCACGCCGCCGAACTCGAAGTCATCCTCGACGTGGTGTACAACCACACGGCCGAGGGCAATCAATTGGGTCCGACGCTGTCCATGCGCGGTGTGGACAACGCCTCGTATTATCGGCTGTCGCCGGAAGATCCGCGCTACTACATGGACTACACCGGCTGCGGCAACAGTCTCAATCCCCAGCATCCGCGCGTTCTGCAACTCATCATGGACAGCCTGCGCTACTGGGTGCTGGACATGCACGTCGATGGGTTCCGCTTCGACCTCGCCAGCACGCTGGCCCGCGAACTGCACGCCGTCGATAAGCTGGGCGCCTTCTTCGACATCATCCATCAAGATCCCGTCCTGTCGCAGGTCAAGCTGATCGCCGAGCCGTGGGACGTCGGCGAAGGCGGCTATCAGGTCGGCAACTTCCCGGTGCTGTGGACGGAGTGGAACGGCAAGTATCGCGACAACGTCCGCCGTTTTTGGAAGGGCGACGGCGGCACCGTCTCCGAGTTCGCCACGCGCCTTTCCGGCTCCAGCGACCTGTACGCCTACAGCGGCCGCTCGCCTTACGCCAGCATCAACTTCGTCACCTGTCACGACGGCTTCCCCTTGCAGGATCTGGTCGCCTACAACGACAAGCACAACGAGGCCAACGGCGAGAACAACAACGACGGCGCCAATGACAACAATAGCTGGAACTGCGGCGCCGAAGGGCCGACCGATGATGCCGCGATCAACACCTTGCGCGAACGACAAAAACGCAACTTGATGGCCACCCTGCTTCTATCGGCGGGCGTGCCGATGCTCTGCGGCGGCGACGAGCTGAGCCACACCCAGAAGGGCAACAACAACGCCTATTGCCAGGACAACGAACTGACTTGGCTCAACTGGGAATTGACGGCGGGGCAGATGGATTTTCTGGAGTTCGTGCAAATGGTCTCGCGCATTCGGCGCGAACATCCGGTCTTTCAGAGGCGAAAGTTTTTCCTGGGCCGCAAGATTCGCGGCTCGGACATCAAGGATCTGGCCTGGTTCGACCCCAACGGCGACGAGATGACCGACGAAGCCTGGAACGCCGGCTTCGTGCGCTGCCTGGGAGTGCGCCTGGCCGGCGATGTCATCGGCGAGGAGGACGAGCGCGGCGAGCCGATCGTCGATGACACCTTCTTGCTGCTGCTCAACGCCCACCACGAGCCGATCACGTTCAGCCTTCCGGCGGCGACCCCCGATCATCACTGGGAGGTGATGTTGGATACGGCGGCTTCGCCGGCTCAAGGATCTGAGGAGGCGCCTGCGCCGGCGAAGTATCCGTTGCAAGGACGCTCTCTGGTGCTGTTGCGCCGGCGCGGCCCCGAGGATGAAGCTGCGGCCGCTGCCTCGGTGCAGACGGCGGCCGTACTCAAGGAGGAGCCGGTCGGCGGTTGATCGAGCCTTCCCAACCAGCCCGAAGCGCCAGCGAGGGCCTCCCTCGCTGGCGCTTCAGGCTGGTTGGGAAACTACAGCTAAACCGAGGGCGAATTCATGACCAGCGCCGAAGTGCTTGCGGCCTTGCTGTCCGACGTGGAGCGTGAAGCGGCCGCGCGCCGCTGCACGCCGGAGGCTACCTATCGCCTGCAATTCCACGCCGGCTTCACCTTCCGCGACGCCGCTCACATCGCGCCCTATCTGCGAGACCTCGGCATCAGTCACGTCTACGCTTCGCCCTACCTGAAGGCCCGGCCCGGCAGCAAGCACGGTTACGACGTTCTCGATCACCAGCACCTCAACCCCGAAATCGGCAGCGATGCCGACTACGCCGCTTTCACCGACATTCTCCGCCAACACGACCTCGGACAAATCCTCGATGTCGTGCCCAACCACATGGGCATTGTCGGCAACGAAAACGTCTGGTGGAACGACGTGCTGGAGAACGGCCCGGCATCGCCCTACGCCAACTATTTCGACATCGCCTGGCAAGCCTCGCCGCGCCCCGCCCTGCGCGACCGCGTTCTGCTCCCCTTGCTCGGCGATCCTTATGGCCAGGCGCTCGAAGCGGGGCAGATCCGTTTGCAGTACGACGCCGGCTCGTTCACCCTCCACTACTACGAGCATCGGTTGCCGGTTGCTCCGTGTACCTGGAGCCGAATTCTCACGCACGATCTCGACCGGCTGGAGGCGACGCTCGGCAAGGACGCGCCGCATTTCCTGGAATATCAGAGCATCCTGACGGCGGTGCGCAACCTTCCCCCGCGCACCGAGACGAGCGAGGAACGCATCGCCGAGCGCCAACGCGAGAAGGAAGTCATCAAGCGCCGCCTCGCCGTCCTCACCGAAAGCTGCGCCGAGGTCCGCGATCACATCCGCGCCGTCGTCACGCGCTACAACGGCACGCCCAGTGAGCCGCAAAGTTTTGATTTGCTCGACGATTTGCTCGACGACCAGGCTTATCGCCTGTCGTCGTGGCGCGTGGCCTCCGACGAGATCAATTATCGCCGTTTCTTCGATGTCAACGAGTTGGCTGCCTTGCGCATGGAGCGATCGGAAGTCTTCGCCGCCACGCACGAATTGATTTTCCGACTGTTGCGCGAACGCAAGCTCGATGGGCTGCGCATCGACCACCCGGATGGGCTGTTCGATCCGCGCCAGTATTTACGCCGCTTGCAGCGTCATTATCTGCTGGAGTTGGCGCGTCAGGTCTACCAGTCGAACCCGGAATACCAAGCCATCGACTGGAGTGAACTGGAGGGACCGCTGACGACGCGCATCAATTCCGGCGCATTGCCCGATCGCTCGCTCTACGTCGTCGTCGAGAAGATCCTCGGCACCGACGAAGCGTTGCCGGCCGACTGGCCCGTTCACGGCACCACCGGCTACGACTTTCTCAACGTGCTCGGCGGTCTGTTCGTCGATCCGGCCGGCATCAGCCCGTTCACGAACCTGTACCGCGATTGGGTCGAGGATTACACGCCGTTTACGGAGATGGTGTATCAGAAAAAGCTCCTCATCCTCCAGTTATCGCTGTCGAGCGAGTTGCAAATGCTGTCGCTGGCGCTGGACCGATTGGCCCAGATGCGCCGCGCGTCGCGGGACTTCACGCATCACAGCCTGCGCCGCGTCCTGCGTGAAGTGATCGCCTGTTTTCCGGTGTATCGCTCCTACGTCGCCGGCGGCAGCGTTCACGACGACGACCGCAAATACATCGACATCGCCATCCGCGACGCCCGGCGTCGCAATCCGACGCTCAATCGCTCGCACTTCCACTTCCTGCGCAACATCTTGCTGCTGCGCCACGATGAGCGCGCCACCGACGAGGAGATCGCCGAACGACAGCGTTTCGCCGGCCAGTTCCAGCAGGTGACCTCGCCGGTAATGGCGAAGGGACTGGAAGACACGGCGTTTTACGTCTACAACCGGCTGACGTCGCTCAACGAGGTCGGCGGCGACCCGGCCCGCTTTGGCATTCCATCGTCCGTCGTGCATCAGAACTTCGCGGCGCGGCAGCAACATTGGCCGCGCGCTCTCTCGACCACCTCGACGCACGACACCAAGCGCAGCGAGGATGTCCGCGCCCGCATCAGCGTGCTTTCCGAGATGCCCGATGCCTGGCGCGAATGCCTCACGCGCTGGAGCCGGATGAATGAAGATCATCGCGTCCAAGTCGAGGAAGAGCGCGCGCCCGACCGCAACGTGGAATATCTACTGTACCAGACCCTGCTCGGCGCCTGGCCGACGGAGCCGTACAGCGATGAAGACTATGCCACGTTCGTCCGCCGCATTCAGGAGTACATGGAGAAGGCCACCCATGAGGCCAAGGTGCATACGAGTTGGATCAATCCCAATGCCGATTATGACGACGCCCTGCGCCAGTTCGTCGGCCGCATCCTCGATCCCAGCGCCGGCAAGGCCTTCCTCGACGACTTCCGCGCCTTCCAGCGCCGCATTACCCGGTATGGTTTCTTCAACGCGCTCTCTCAGACGCTTCTGAAAATCACGGTCCCCGGCACGCCGGATACATACCAGGGAACGGAGATATGGGATTTCAGCCTGGTCGATCCGGACAATCGCCGGCCGGTCGATTACGAGAAACGCCGCCGGTTGCTGGGTGAACTGCTCGAGCGAGCACGCGACCCACGCCAACGGGGCGATCTGGCGGAGGAGTTGGTGAAGTCGATGGAGGATGGACGGATCAAGCTCCACGTCACCGCGTCGGCGCTGCGCTGTCGCCGAACGCATCCGGGGATGTTCTCGGTCGGCTCCTATTCCGCTCTCGAGGCGGTTGGATCGAAGTCCGAGCATCTTTTCAGTTTTGTGCGCCGTCACGCCGGGAAGACGGCGCTCATCGCCGCGCCGCGATTGATGGCGAAGCTATTACCCGATCCCGAAATCGCGCCCCACGGTCCCGCTGTCTGGGGCGAGACGATGCTGCCTCTGCCGGAAGATTTGGCGAACCGTTCTTGGCACTCGCTTTTCACGGGGGAGACGCTGACTCCCATACGGCACAAGGGCCGAGCGGCGCTGCCGGCCGCGCTGGTGTTCGCTCGCTTCCCCGTCGCCCTGCTGCTCGATCACGCCGACATGCCGATTTAGAACGGTGCGACCGTATGCCCCAAAAAACTTGAGCCGCCTCGTTCGCCGCTGGTACTTATTAGGCAGGGTTGAATCTTCCCAATGAGAATCGACGTATGTCCGTTCGATCGATCGAGGCGTTGCAGCGATACCTTCGCCGCTTGTACGAGGAAGGCGGGCCGCCCGAAGACGCCGTGTTGCTGAATCGCTTCGTCACGGCCAAGGACCGCGAGGCATTCGAGCTGCTGATGGCTCGCCACGGTCCCATGGTGCTGGGGACCGCTCGTCGATTGGTCGAGAACACCCACGATGCCGAGGATGTTTTCCAGGCCGTCTTTCTCAGTCTGGCCCGTCATGCCAAATCGATCCGCCAAGGGCGCGCTCTTCCCGCCTGGCTCCACAAGACGACTTGCCGGGTCGGCGCTAAGTTCCGCGCCAATCGTCTCCTGCCCTCGGCAGCGCCGCCGGAGCGATACGAACATTGCGACCCGGCAGCGGGACTCGTTTGGCGGGAGGTTTGCCAGGCGCTCGACGAGGAGTTGCAGCGGCTGCCGGAACGGCTGCGTTCGCCTCTGTTATTGTGCTACCTATCCGGTTTGACGCGCGATGAGGCGGCCAAGCAACTGGGTTGGTCGCTCGGTACATTGAAGCGGCGACTGCAAGAAGGCCGCAAGCTCCTGCAAATCCGGCTGACAAAACGGGGTATCGCCTCGGTCGGCCTTGCGCTGACGGTCTTGTCTCCCGAGGCTCTGCAAGCGGCGGTAAGCAAGCCGCTTCGGGACTCCTCGCTCCGTCTCATTTTCTCGACGGCGGCGGTTGTGCCCGCCGCGATTTCCGCGCTGGTTGGGAGTTCGGCCAGCACGATAAAAGGACTTGCCATGAAATCGACCCTCGCGCTCGTTGCCGCAATCGCCCTCGGGGTTGGCATCTACGCGGGAATGGGCCAGGCAGATCCGTCGAGGAAAGCGGAAGAAAAAACAGAAGAGAGGAAGCTGGCCCAAGAGGAGAAGGTCATGCAAGGGGATGATCCCTTGCCCGCCGGCTGCACGATGCGGCTGGGCACCTCCCGTTTCCGTCACTGCGCGTTGTCAATCGAAAGCATGGCTGTTTCCGCCGATGGCAAGACGGCGTTCATCAGTAATGGCAACCTTTACCTCATCGGATACACCCGCGCCGTCGACCTCGTTTCGGGCCGCGCCTTGTTCACCGTCAAGCATGACGCAGCCCAGGCCATCGCAGTCTCCCCCGATGGGTGGACTTTCGTAACCAAGAATGAACTCCATCTGCATGTCCGAGATGCCAAGACAGGGCAGGAACTTCGCACGTTCAAGCTTCCGAAGAAGAATTGGTGGTGCAGCGCGGAATCACTCGCGTTCACGCCGGACGGCAAGGCATTCGCCACGATCTCCGACGGGAAGGCCATTCACCTCATCGACTTCGAGAGCGGTAAAACGATCCGTGATTTCGTGCGGGACGATCCGGAGTCTCTCCGGGACCATGAGTCGGGGCCGCTCGCAATCGCTTTCTCTCCCGACGGCAAGCAGATGGTGAGCGGCGGTTTCGACAAGGACTATGCCGCCTACTTCGCACAGCTCTGGGACGTGCAAACCGGCAAGGAGATTCGCCGCTTCATGCACGGACAGCGCCGCTCGGCGATTCGGAGTCTGGCGTTCTCTCCGGACGCGAAAACGCTCGCCACCCTCGCGGACGATTCTCGTCTGCGGCTCTTTGATGTGGACACCGGCGAAGAGCGCAAAGTTTTCCCGAAGGAAGGCGACGGGGTTTCGGTAGGGAGCGTGGCCTTCGCGCCGGATGGCAAAACGGTGGCCGCCGCCTGCGATTCGATTCGCTTGTTCGACACGACGACCGGAAAAGAACGGCTGCGGATCAACCAGAAAGCCCTTCGCCTTCACTTCACGGACGATGGGAAAACGCTTACGGGCGCCGTGCGTGGGGCCATCTACCGCTGGGACTCGGCCACCGGAAAAGCGCTGACGCCCAAGCTGGTCGGCGATAGCCTCGTCGTGCAAATTCTGGTCACCTCCGATGGCCCCCGAATCGTCACCGATGGTTGGGGTGGCGACACTCACGTTTGGGACGGCGCCACCGGGAAACATCTTCGCTCGTTGGATACACCAAGGGCGATGCTGGCCCTTAGCCCCGACGGCCGCAATCTCGCCTGGCCCGTCCACGCAGACATCCCGAATCCCCATTCGCCGAACCAAAGTGACGCCGGCTTGCGCATCCGCCTTTTCGATCTCGACGCCAATCGCTTCATCGATCGCTTCCCCGCCGTCAAGGGGAACAATCAAGATCTCGCGTTCACCGCCGGCGGCAAGATGCTCATTACGGTCGATAAGACGCGCGTTGGGTACGATCAGAGCGATGGCACGGTGCGATTGTGGAACGTTCAAACGGGGAAAGAACAAAAGAGTTTCCGAGTCGTTTCGGATGTGCAAAACAAACGACCCAATGTCGTTCCGAATGCGGTAAAGCAACGATTCAGTGACATCCGAGGAGTTGCGGTTTCTCCCGACGGTACAACGCTGGCCGTGGCTTATTTTGAGGCTTGGAGTCCACTCAAAGGACTTCCCGGCGAACCGCCCGACGCTATTCGCTTGTGGGACATTGCCAGCGGCAAGGAGCTGCGCGAACTGAAGGGCAATAGGAGTCTCGCGGAGAGCATGTCGTTTTCGCCAAATGGGCGCCTGCTCGCGACCTCAGGAGTTATCGAGGACGTGTATTCCGGCAGGCAGATGTCAGGAGCTGTCTGGGACGTGGCTTCCGGCAAGCAGGTGGCGGAACTGACGGACAAGCCGGTGAGGGAACTGACGGACGATCCCCCGATTTGCGCGTTCTCGTGCGATGGTCGTTCGCTGGCGATGGCCTCGTTCTATGGCACGATCCGAATCTGGGAAACCGCGACCTGGACCGAACGCACACGCTTCAAGGGCAATACGGAAGGGTTAACCGCTGTGGCCTTCCTTCCGTCCGGGCAACTTCTGTGCGCCGGCCGCGACACCACAGTGATGGCCTGGGATCTCCGTCCTCCGCGCGTCGCGGCTTCCGTGACCCTCGAACGCGCGTGGAAAGACCTGGCGACCTGGGAGGCCGGCGAAGCGTTTCAATCCGAGGGGAGGTTCCTGGCAGCACCGGCGGAGACGGTGAAACTTTTTGCCGAGAGAGTGAAACCCGTGGAGGCGCTTGACCCCAAGTGGATTCGGTGTCTGCTTGCCGATCTCGACAGCAACGAATTCGCCGTCCGAGAAGCGGCGGCGAAAGCGCTTCGCGAACTGGATGAACAGGCAATACCGTACCTCGAAGAGGCCGTGAAAAATCCGGGATCTCTTGAAATCCGCCTTCGAGTGAAGCCGATTCTCGAACAAAAACAGCGCGAACAGCGAGCGGGGCTCAGCCCGGAACGACTTCGCCAAATACGGGCGGTGATGGTCCTCGAATGGATCGGAGATGGCGCGTCGAAAAACTTGTTGAAGAGATGGGCCGGCGGTTCCGTGGGAGCGCAGATGGCGCGGGAAGCTGCCGCGGCCCTGAAGCGGCTGGAAGTGGTGTCGAAAGCGAAACGGTAGAGCAAGGTGAGAGTGTTCTCGCACGATGCCGGCGAAGCCGCCGATTAACTCATTGACTTCGCGAACAATTCCTTCACCGGCCGCCCCGTGCCGTCCTGGGTGACGTAGAACGGCCGCTTCTCGACCTCGAACGCCGTCCGCGGCGAAATGCCCAGCGCGGTCAAGATCGTCGCGTGCAAGTCGGGAATAGTGATCGGGTTCTTGATCGTCAGCAGCGGCCGTTCCTTCGCCGTCTCGCCGTAGAGGAAGCCTTTCTTCACGCCGCCGCCGAACATCAATACCGAACCGGAGCCGGTGAAGTGACGGTGTAGGCCGTAGTGAATCATCTTCTCCATGCGATCGGCCTTGGCGCGCGATTGGTCCTGCGCCGTGCTGCCGGGCACGCCCTCGATCATCATGTCGCGGCTGAACTCGCTGGCCAGGACGACAAGGGTGCGGTCGAGCAGGCCGCGCTCCTCCAGATCGCGGATGAGCTGCGCGATGGGGCGGTCGATCTCCTGCTTCATCCGTTTGGCCGTGGTGTGGCCGTTTTCGTGCGTGTCCCAGTGGAGGAACGGAACGTACTCCGTCGTCACCTCGATGAAGCGCGCTCCGGCCTCGGCCAAGCGGCGCGCCAACAAGCAACCCAGGCCAAAGCGGCCGACGTTGTAGCGCTCGAAGTTCTCTTTCGGCTCCTTGGTGACATCGAACGCATCGCGCTCCTTCGAGCTGAGCAGGCGATGGGCGTTTTCGACGGCGCGCAGCATCGACTGCTGATGATGATCGCCGGCCATCTCGCCCAGCGGGCTGCTCTTGACCAATTCGCGATAGCGCTTCATGCGACTCTCGAAGCGTTCGCGCGTCATGCCCTTCGGTGGCCGGACGGCGGCGACGGCGTCGGTGGGGAAAGGAAGATTGAACGGGCCGTACTCGCTGCCGAAAAAGCCGGCAGTCGTGAACGCCTTCAGTTCCTCCGATTCGCCGACGCCTTCTAACCGCTGGCCGATGTTGATAAAGGCTGGGATGGCGGGGTTGTTCGGTCCGCGCACTTTCGCGATCCAGGAGCCGAGGTGCGGCACGGCGACGGTTTGCGGAGGTACATAGCCGGTGTGCCAATGGTATTGGTGCCGCGAGTGCAGGATGTTGCCGAGGTCCGCGACGACGTGCGAACGGATGAGCGTGCCCCGGTCCATGACCTTGGCGACGTTCTCAAGCCCCTGCGAAATCTTGATGTTGTCCACGACCGTGTCGATGGCTGGGAAGGTGCAGAGGATCTTCTCGGCCGGCACGCCGACCGCGAAGGGCGTGTAGCGCTTGGGGTCGAACGTCTCCGGCGCGGCCATGCCGCCGGCCATCCACAGCAGGATGCAGGTGTCGGCGGTGGCCTTCGGGTGCTGGACCTTCTCAGCGGCGTGCAGGGGCCTCGGCTCGCCGGCGGCGATTGTCGCCAGGGCCGCGGCGCTCATGCCGCGCAGGAAGTCACGCCGGTGCTGAAGTGTCATGGCCCTGTCCTCCTTACTCGCCCGTCTTTTACCTATCGAATCAGCTGAAACTCCGGCAGCATGACCACCACCCACAGCAGGTCCGCCAGCGCCTCCGGCGTCACCGCCGGGCCCAGGGCCTCGCGGCTCGTCGCCAGTTCCTCCGCCGCCGGCCGGCGGCACAGCGCACGCAGGTAGACGCGCTCGATCAACTCGT
>DATBGU010000307.1:0-43788 GCA_036557825.1 Gemmataceae bacterium | reverse complement strand
GCGTTGTCGTGCCCCGCCCGCGCCTGCTGCCGGTTCCGGAGCCGGGCGCCGATGTCTCCGTCCCGCTCGGCTCGCGGGATCTACCGCTGGCGGCCAATCAGTAGATGTTCTCGATGACCAGAACCCGTCGCCGCGCCTGCGTCCGCTGATACAGCTCGACCAGCACGGGGAACCATTCCTGAACGAAGGCCAGTTCGTCGGCCCGCTCGTCTTCCGCGATGTCGCGCAGATCCTGCAAATGCTCGATGGTCCACTCCTCGGGACGGACCGCCGCGAGGTAGGCGGCGAGGCGGGCCACGTCGTCGGCGTCGTTGAAACCGGCCTGCTCGGGACGATAGATCGCGCTGCCGAAGCTCACGTCGCGGCTGCCGCGCAGGACTTGCTGGATGGGAGCGAACTGCTCGCGAAGGATGGTCCCGCCGCGGTACTTTTCAGGAGCGAGCAGGCAGCACAGCGTCTCGGCGTTGGTCTGCAACTCCGGGATCTCGACAGCCGCGAACAGCAGCACTTCGCCGACCAGCAGCCGCCAGGAAGCTCGATCGAAGGACGCTCCCCGAACGACGTGCGTGAGGAAGGTTTCCTCGTCGCCGGTGTGATAGCGGCGGGTGTAATCGAGGGCGGCCGGCAGGAGTTCCGAACAGAGGGAGCGGCAAGGATCGAAACTGCGCCGCCGCCAACTCGCGGCCAGCGCGGGCCGGATTTGCTCGCTGAACGTCTCCGCGTCGAGACAGAGAAAATACTCGGACATCTTCAATTCGTGGATCGTTACCAAGCACTAACTTTTTCCCGACCAGCCCGAAGCGCCCGCGAGGGCCGCCCTCGCGGGCGCTTCGGGCTGGTCGGGAAACCACCCAACCCAAGTCAGGCATCGACGCTGCCGACCACTGGGACCATCATATCCGGTTCGCTGCGCAGCACATCCTCGGAGAAGTCGAACTTGAGCAGGGCCGAGAGAATCTTCCCGGCCCAGCGGTAGATGTTGTTGCCGGCCACCTCGGCGCGCATGCGCTGCATGCGCCGCCGCCGTTCGTCGAGCGGCATTTCCAGCGCCTCGCGCATCGCCTTGGCTATCTCCTCGATGGCGAACGGGTTGATCAGGACGGCGTCTTTCAGCTCGCGCGCCGCGCCGGTGAATTGGCTGAGGATCAATACGCCGTCGTTGTCGAAGCGGCTGGCGACGAACTCCTTGGCGACGAGGTTCATGCCGTCGTGCAGCGACGGCACGATGCAGAAATCCGCCAGGCGGTGCAGGGCCATCATCTCGGGCTGGCCGAAACTCTGCTTGAAGTAGTGGATCGGCTGCCAGGCGTCCGTGCTCCACTTCCAGTTGATCTCCTCGACCAGGCCGTCGATCTCGTCGTCGAGCAGTTTATAGGCGCGGACCTGAATGCGGCTGGGCACGCCGATCTGCACGAACACCAGACGCTCGCGGTAGCGGGGGTTGGTGTCGAGGAAATGGTCCAGCGCCCGCAGCCGTTCGGGAATGCCCTTGGTGTAGTCGATGCGGTCGATGCCGATGCCGACGCGCTGCTCGGCGGTGATGCCCGTCCGCTGCCGCCAGCGCTCCATCAGCCGATCCACCTGTGGACTCCGAGCCAACTCCTCGTGTCCCTCGGCGTCGATGCTGATGGGAAAGGGCCGAACCGCCGTC
The DNA here is from genome assembly GCA_036557825.1 of Gemmataceae bacterium. GTDB lineage: Bacteria > Planctomycetota > Planctomycetia > Gemmatales > Gemmataceae > JAJPHU01. The sequence continues at coordinate 42,137 of DATBGU010000307.1, read as the reverse complement.
GCCCTGCCGCCGCGAATGATCTCGCCGTTCTCGTAGTCGATCTTCGCCTCCAGCGCGCGATCGACCAGGTCGAGAAAATACTGGCAGTGCGAACGCAGGTGGAAGCCGAGCAGGTCGTTCCCCAGCAGGCCGTCGAGCAGTTCCTCTTTCCAGGGGAAGGTGCCGAAGGTTTCCTCGTTGGGCCAGGGGATGTGCCAGAACTGGGCGACGATGAAGTTGTTGCCCGCCTCCTTGAGCATGCGCGGCAGCAGGCCGAAATGATAGTCCTGAACGAACACGAAGGTCGGTTCGCCGTTGGCCTCTTCGACGACCGCGCGAGCGAACAGTTCGTTGACCTCGCGATAGATGCTCCAATGCTGCGGATTGAAAACCGGCCGCGTGTAGGCGACGTGGCAGAGCGGCCACAACCCCTCGTTGGCCAAACCGTAGTAATAGCCGTTCTCTTGCTCCTTGGTCAGCCACAGGCGGCGCAGCGTGTAGGACGGATCATCCGGCGGCACGGGCACTCGGCCCTGTTCGTCGGCCGTTTTGTGATCGGCGTCGCCGCTGCCCTGGGCGATCCATACGCCGCCGCAAGCCTGCATGATCGGATCGAGGGCCGTCACCATGCCGCTGGCCGGCGCCGCCCATTCGATCCGACGATCCGCCGTGTAGCGATGCACGTACGGCTCGCGATTGGCGACGATGATGAATCGATAATCGCGGAGCTTCGACGCGACGAGTTGATGCAGGGCCTCTTTGGTCCACATACGTGCGGCTCCCAGAAGGAGAGGGGCGGGCCGGCGTGCTTGAGATGCTCCGGCCCCGTGCATGTTCTCAGTGCGGCACCGGCTCCGGGAAGCGAAGCTCGCCGCTGGAGCGCCGACGTTTGCGGGGCGATTCCTCGATGGTCGAGGGAACAAAGACGCACACGCGAAACGCGGTGTGTTCGCCCAACTGAACCTCGTCGCCCTCGGTAACGGGCACGGCCGGCGATTCCGCTCCGGCGGCTTCCGTGGATGCCTGACGATCGCCGCGCTGGCCGATTTTCCTGCCGTTGACGTAGGTGCCGTTGAGGCTGCCCAGATCGCGGACGCAGGCTTCCGGCGGCGCGATGCGGATCAGACAGTGACGCCGGGAAACGTCCAGATGTTCCGCTTCCAGAGGCAGCGCGATCGTGCAGTCGCGCGAGCGGCCGATGGTGCAGTCTGTCGTGTCGTCGAAGACGAACTTCCGGCCCGCGAGCGGCCCCCGGGTGACGATGAGTGTAACGGTCGGAACCATAAGTACCTCCAGTCGATCCGCTGGTGGGACGCGGTCACGAGTTTACCTTTGTGCGAATGCCGTGCCAAGCGTCACGAACCACGTCCGAGACAACGATCAGACATCCACGGAATCCGCCGCACGGCGATTCATTCCGCAGGTATGCCAATCCTCAGCGCCGTGACGTTTCGATTCCTTGGAGGGCCGCATTGCCCGAACCGGGCGGAGAACGAGGGAATAAGGAGGGCGTTTTTGGTGGAGAGAGATAAATGAATGGAAAGGTAGTCAGCTCCACCAACCGCTAAGATTTATATGGTAGGTATTCCAGGTGCCGATTGTCAATACCCACGAGTTGATTCTCATCCGAGCCGAGGGCGCGACGTCAAACGCTTGACGACATTCCAAAACCACCGTAGCCTGAACAAATCTTCTTCTCCCGCCTGACGTCCGCACCCCGGAGCCGCGTCGATGCACCGTGAGATCTCCCACGCCGATCACGCCTTCGAGCAGGAAAGCCGGCTCGGCCTGTACCTGCTGACGGCCCTGCTCGGCGCGCTCATCGGCGCCGACGTTTGGCCGATCGCCGCCCGCTGGATCGCGACCTGGGGACCGTCGCTTCCGACGTGGTCCAACGAGCCATATGGCTATCGCATCGCGCTTTTGGCCGCGATCCTCGGCGGCGCGCGGACACTTTATGGATCGCTCAATTCGCTTTTCGAGGGACGCATCGGCGCGGATCTGGCGGTGGCCATCGCTTGCGTGGCCGCCATCCTCGTGCAGGAGCCGCTCGTCGCCGCCGAGATCGTCTTCATCGGCATGCTCGGCGAGTGCCTGGAGAGCGTCACCTTCGCGCGGACGCAGCGCGCCATTCGCCGTATCGTCGAAATCTGTCCGCGGCGCTGCTGGCGGCTGTGCGACGGCCGCGAGGAGCGCGTCCTCGCCAGCGAATTGCAAGTCGGCGACCGCGTCGTCGTCAAGCCGGGCGGGCGCGTGCCGGCCGATGGACTGGTGCTGGAAGGACGCTCCGCTGTCGATGTCAGCGCCCTGACCGGCGAGCCGCTGCCGGTCGATAAGGGGCCGGGCGATGAAGTCTTGGCCGGTTCGCTCAATCAGTTCGGCGCCCTCACCATCGAGGCGAAGCGCGTCGCCGAGCATACGGTCGCCGGCCGGGTCATCGAGATGACCGCTCGTGCCCTCAAGGACAAGGCGCCGCTGGAGCGCACCGCCGACCGCCTCGCGCGCTACTTCCTGCCGGCCGTGCTGGCGCTGGCGGGACTGACGTTTCTGGTCTGCCTGGTCGGCTACGGCACCGGCTGGATGCGGCCGCCGGAAGCGAACCTGAGTTTCAAGCAACTCGTCACACTGCCGGCCCTGTCGGTGCTGGTCGTCGCCTGTCCGTGCGCGCTCATCCTGGCGACGCCGGCCGCGATCATCGCCGCCCTGGGCCGACTCGCCGGCACCGGCATCCTCATCAAGGGCGGCTCCGCGCTCGAACGATTGGCGCAGGTAACGGCCTTCGCCTTCGACAAGACCGGCACACTCACCGAGGGGCGGCTGGAACTGGCCGAGATCGTGCCGCTGGAAGGCGTGTCGGCCGAGGAACTGCTGAACACGGCCGCCACGGCGGAGCAGCACAGCGAGCATTGGCTGGCCCAGCTCATCCTGAATGAGGCGGAGCGACGCGGATTGAATCGCGAACCGATTGTCGAGTTTCAGACGTATCCCGGTATCGGCGTCACCGCTCAAAACTCCAACCTGGAAACGCTGATCGTCGGCAACAAGCGACTGCTCGAAGAACAAGGGCTTGTCCTGCCGCCGGAGGCGCAGGCCGCCCTCGAACGTCTCGACGCCGCGGGTTGCACGGTGCTGTTCGTCGTCCGGCAGGACCGCGTCTTGGGCGTCCTCGGGGCGCGCGACCGCGTGCGGCCGGAGGCGGCGGGTGTTCTGCACGAACTGCGCGCGCTGGGCATCACCGACATAGCCATGCTGACCGGCGATCGCGCGGCGGCGGCGCGGAACGTGGCCGAAGCGCTGGAGATAACCGAGGTACACGCCGAGCTGTTGCCGCCGCAGAAGGCCGATTTCATCGCCGCATGGAAGCCGAACCGGAAACTCGCCATGATGGGCGACGGCATCAACGACGCTCCCGCCCTGGCCCGCGCGAATGTCGGCCTGGCCATCGGCGGCACCGGCGCCGATATCGCCGCCGAGGCCGGCGACGTCGTCTTCATGAGCGAGCCGCTCCGACATCTGCCGCTGCTGGTTCGCCTGTCGCGCGAAACTGTCCGCATCATCCGTCAGAATATTCTTATCTTCGCCTTCGGCGTCAACGCCGTCGGCATCGTCGTGACGGCGTGGCTCTGGCCGCTGCTGGCGCCGCCGCAGTGGTACGAACAATCGCCGATCGCCGCCGTCGTCTATCACCAACTCGGCTCGCTGGCCGTCCTGCTCAACGCCATGCGGCTATTGTGGTTCGAGCGCACCGCGACCAGCCCATCCTTGCAGCGCCTGCACGGGAGCTTGCGCGGCGTCAACGACTGGCTCGAACGCTCCCTCGACCTCGACGAGGCATTCCACTGGCTGTCGCATCAATGGAAGCCCGTGCTCGCCGTCGTCGCTCTGCTGCTTCTGGGAGGCTGGGGGTTAACCGGCCTGAACGCCATCGGGCCGGATGAGGTCGGCGTGGTGCGCCGCTTCGGCCGGCCGTTGGTGAAGGATCTCGATCCTGGCTTGCACTGGTGTTGGCCGTGGCCGATCGACGCGGTGACGCGCGTGCGGCCGAACCGCCTGTACACGGTCGAGATCGGCTTCCGCAGCGTCGCCGGCGGCAAGGGCGGGCCGAGTGCCGGCTCGTGGGCCAGCTTGCACACCGGCGACGGCGTCCGCCGCATCCCGGAGGAAGCCGTCATGATTACCGGCGACGGCAACCTCATCGAGTTGCAGGGCACGATCCGCTACACTCTGCGCCACCCCCGCGCCTATCTCTTCGAGGCGTCCGATCCCGACGCCATCTTGCGCAGCGCCGCCGAGTCGGTGCTGCGCGAAACGGTCGCCGGTCGAAGGTTCGCCGACTTGCTCACCGGCGACCGCGGCCGCTTTCAGGAGCAGGCGCTGCAACGATTGAAGGAACGCTGCCGCGCCTACGGCGGCGAGGGCATGGGCATCGACCTGAAGGGGCTGGATCTGCACGACCTGCATCCGCCGCAAGATGTGGTGGCCGCCTACCACGATGTCACCAAGGCGATGGAGACGCGCGATAAGCTCATCAACGAGGGCGAGGAGAAGGTGCTGCGCGACGAACGGCGGCAAGAAGCCGAGGGACTGAAACAGGTCCGCGAGGCGGAGGCGGACCACCTGAAGAAAGTCCTGTCGGCGCGGGCGAACCAGTCGGCTTTCGAGTCACGCTACCGGGTGCGGACGAGCCTGAGCCTGGCCGACGAATGGCGGCTCATCAGCGTCGCCTGGCGCGAGGTCGGCAAGGGGCGGCCGGTCGCCGAGGTGGGCGAGGAGTATCACCGCCGCCGCGAGGAGGCGCTGGCGATGCAGGCGGTGCTGACCGATTTCCGTTTGTACTGGGACGCCCTGTCCGCCGCTCTGAGCAATCGCGACAAGATCGTCATCGACGCCGACAAGGTGCCCGGCCGGCGCAGCCTGTGGCTGATTCCGCCGGGTCCGTTCGGGCTGCCCATCCCCGGCATGATGCCGGCCATGAAGCCGCCGTCCGAAATACGCGGCGAACCGTAGGTCAGGCTTTCCAGCCTGACACGCGAATACCCGTCAGGCTGGAAAGCCTGACCTACGAGAGATACACCGATGCGCTGGAAACTCTTTCTTGTTCTCGCTCTGATCGCGGCGGCCATCGTCGCGCCGATGTGCTTTTTCACCGTGGACCACACCGAGTTTGTCTACCTGACGCAGTTCGGCCGGCCGCTCGCGACCTACAACGGCGGCGACGACGGGCAAGCCGGTCTGCACGTCAAATGGCCGTGGCCGATCCAGTCGGTGCAGCGGCTCGACCGTCGCTTGCAATATTTCGACCTGCCGGGGGCGGAATTGCTGACGCGCGATCCGAGGCGCAAGACCATCGACCGCACGCTGACGCTCGACGCCTATGTCTGCTGGCGCATCGCCAGCGCGGAGGGGGTGGACCCGTTCATCCGCAGCGTTGGCACGCCGGCGGGGGCGCAGGCGATCCTCGGCCAGCAGATCACCAGCGAACTGGGCGCCGCCATCGGGGAGAGAGAGTTGGAAGACCTCATCAGCACCGATCCGAACAAGGTGGACGAGGCCCGCAGGGAACTCCGCAAGCGCCTGTTGACCGGCGGCACTTCGCTGCAAGAGTCCGCCGAATCGAAGTACGGCATCGAGGTTGTGGACATTCGACTGCGGCGCTCCAATTATCCGCCGGCCGTGCGCGAGTCCATCTTTGAGCGCATCCGCAGCGAACGGCGCAAGAAGGCGGCCGAATACGAGAGCGAAGGCGAACGCAAAAAGAAAGACATCGAGAGCGAGGGCGCGCGCCGCGTCGCCGAGATGAAGGCGGCGGCCGACGCCCGCTCGATCGAACTGAAGAAAGCCGCCGACGCCGAGTCCGACCGTATCCGCAACACCGCCGCCAGCAAGGATCCGGAGTTTTACACCTTCCTGCAAAGATTGGAGGAGTACCAGCGCATCCTCGGCGACAACAAAAGCACGCTGCTGCTCTCGACGCACCGCGAAATGTTCGACACGCTGTTCAATCCTCCTACGCCCGGCAAGATGACTCCCCCCGCGCCGCTCCGCGCGATGGACGGGCGCGGCAAAGCGGACAAACCGGGCACGCCCACGAGCAAGCAGGGAGGACCGTGAGATGCGCACCCTGCGAATTCTCCTGCTGCTGTTGTTGGCGGCGTACCTGCTGACGGGCGTGGTGCAGATTCGGCCCGGCGAGCGCGGCGTGGTGCGCCGCTTCGGCCGGCTGCTGCCGGATCGGTTGGAGCCGGGCCTGGCCATTCAATTGCCCTGGGGCATGGATCGCGTCGATCGCGTCGCCGTCGATCGCGTGCAGAGCGTCGCCATCGGTTATCAAGAGGACGACCTGTCCGGCGAGTCGATGCCGGCCGGCCAACTGCTGACCGGAGATCACAACCTCGTCAACGTGCAGGCGGTGCTGACCTACAAGGTCCAACGCGACCAGGAAGCTGAGTACGTCCTGCAAGCCGACCGCGTGGACGCCCTGCTGACGCGCGCCGTCGAGGCGGTCATGGCCCAGTGGGTCGCCGGACGCAACGTCGATGACGTGCTGCTGGCCGGCAAGAACGAAATGCGGCCGGTGCTGAAAGAACAAACGCAAGCATGGATCGAGCCGTATCGTCTGGGCGTGGAGATCCTCGATGCCCGCGTGGCTGTGATCGCTCCGCCCGACGACGTGAAGCCGGAATTCGACCGTGTCGCCCTGGCGCAGACGCACAACAGCACGCTTATCAACGCCGCCGAGCAGTCCGTGGCCCGCGAGTTGCAACTGGCCGAGGCCTACAAGTATGGACTCGAACAGGAGACGGCCGCTTACGTCCACAGGGGCAAGTTGCTGGCCCATCGTGAGGCCGAGGGTTTCTTGAAGCGCCTGCGCGAATATGAAGTCGGTCGCAAACGGAACCCGCACTATCTGCGGCAAATCTGGGAGGAGGAGCGCGGCAAGCTATTCACTCGCCTCAAGCAGAATGGGCAAATCGACCTGCTCGATCACCATCTCGGACCCAACGGGTTGGACATCATCACGGCGCCGGCATCGAAACAACCGTAATCAGAGCCGCGAGCGTCAGCGAGCGGTAGGCGACCCCCGCATACATTGCCAAACTCGATGGGCAGGCGGATAATCGAGAGAAGAATCGCCTTCTACTCGGGAGGACCGGCCATGAGATATTGCGGTTGGCTGCTGGGACTGCTTCCCTTGGTTGCCTTGCCGGTGCAGGCTGCCGACCTGGCCAAGATGGATCGCATGATTCGCCAGGAGCCGAAATATGAGGGCAAGCCGCGCTATTGCCTCTTGGTCTTCGGACCCGAGGCCAAGACGCGAGTCTGGCTGGTCCGCGCCGGCGACCGGCTCTACGTGGACAAGAATGGCAACGGCGATCTGACCGAGCCGGGAGAAGCGGTCCAAATGGGGCGCCCTTCGCCGCGTCATTTCCCCACGCAATCCTACGAATCGCCGGAGGTCGAAATCGTCATCAACGGCCACCGTTGGGGCAAGGTCCAGCTAACCGAACGCCGGCTGCATCCGGAATTCAAACCCACCGATGAGTACGAGAAAGAAACCTGGCAGCGGTTCCAACGAGTCGAGGGTGGCATCGAAACGATCATTCGAGTGTCCGAGCTGGCCCCCTTGCCGCGCGGTGAGGGGAAGCCATTCGCTGCCCGGATCGAACAGGCCGCTGGATGGGATTCCGCCGGTCAGTTGGCCTTTGCCGCCCGACCCAAGGACGCGCCCATCGTCCACTTCGATGGGCCGCTCACTCTGCATATCGCCACCGGCATCGAGTCGCCACGGCTCGAAAAGAGTGACAAACCCTTCGACTTCCAGATCAGCGTCGGCACGCAAGGCATCGGCAAGGGGACATTCGCCGACCTCAATTATTCTTTCACTGGGCCGAAAGGCGACGTCACGGATGTCACTCCCCAGGATGTGTACCCGGCCGCCGAGGTCGAGTTTCCCGCCAAGGCTCCCAACGGCGAGCCGGTTCGCGCCCACTGGACGCTCAAGCAGCGCTGCTGAGGGAGCGTGTTCCACGACTCCGTGCGAGTCCCCGAAGAAGCCGGCCTGGGTACAGCGAAGGTTCGTCTCTCTTTTGACGCCTGGAAGACGGGCCAAGTTGCCCCAGCCACGCTGACCGTTCCAGTCGTCGAGCCGAAGGCCAAACCGAAAACAGCGGAGCGCCGGCCGCGACCGGAACCGAAGGTCGCCGACTCGAAGGAACTGCGGCAGACGTTGCGGCACGACGGTTACATCAGCGGTTTGGCCTACACTCCAGACGGTCGTCTCCTTGCGATGTTGGATAATAACAAAAAAGGAGGCGATACCGGCGTCCACCTCTGGGACACCATGACGGGCCAGAAACGGTCCACGTTCCCTCTCCCTTCGCGGAATAGCGAAGCGTTCACTCTCCGGATCGATCCCGCAGGCAAGATGCTGGCCATCGCCACCCGCGAGGTGAAAATGCGAACAGACGATCCTAATCTCTACGAGGGCTGGCGCGCCTGGGGCGTGACCGTGTGGGATATCGCAACCGGCAAGGAAAAAGCTACCTTCCGCGAGGAGCAGCCAGGCTCGGCTGCCATACTGGCCTTCGACGGCGACTCCCTCCTCGTTACTCACCAGGAGGGCGAGCCGTGGAAGAAACGCCCCCAGCCCAGCCGGGTGATGCGTCTCGATCTGGCCAGCGGAAAGAGAACTTCCCTCTACGAGTCGAAGGACCGGGAATGTGGCGTCGCGGCTGTGTCGCCGGATGGACGCTCCGCACTTCTGATTCTGAGGCCGTCTACCAAGACAGTCACCACGGACGTCCGCCTCCTCGATTTGAAAACGGGGCAGACACGCCCCCTCTGGGAGACTCGTGGCGCAGTCCTCTCCGCAGGCACCTTCGCTCCGGACGGTAAGACCGCAGCGGTATTCTTGTGGAACAAGCTGCGTTTCTGGGACGTGGCGACGGGTCGAGAGCGAACCGAGTTGAGCGAACGCTATGGTGCGTTCTGGAAACGGCCGGACAACGAGCGCCTGGGGGGGATCACAGCCATGCGCTTTTCGCCGGATGGCAAACTGCTCGCAGTAGCCCACGAAGTCTTCGATATCCCTTCGCGTCAGAACATCACTGAGATCGTGCTCTGGGACTTGGCCGCTAGCGAGGCCCGCACAACCCTGCGCGGGCATACGGGCTACGTCTCCCAGATGGCGTTTGCTCCGGACGGACGGACGCTGGCGACGGGAGGCTCCAATAAGATGGTGAAACTCTGGAACATCTCTTCGCCCGCCAGCGGCACAACCAACCGGAGCGCCGGGCAGACAAAGCAACCCTAGAGGAGAATCGCAGCATGACATCGCGGGCCGATCACGAGCGCTGGATCGCCGAGCGCATGCGCCATATTGAGTCATCGGGCATCCGTAAAGTATTTGAACTCGCCCGCAGCCTCAAAGATCCAGTGAACCTCAGCATCGGTCAGCCGGATTTCGACGTGCCCCAAGCGGTCAAGGCGGCCGCCCACGCCGCCATCGACCGCGGCGCCAACGCCTACACTGTCACGCAGGGCATCGCCGAGCTGCGCGCCAAAATCCACGCCGACGTGCACGCACGCTATCGCCACGCCGACCGCGAGACCTTCATCACCAGCGGCACCAGCGGCGGACTCGTCGTCGCCCTGTGCTGCACCGTCAACCCCGGCGACGAGGTGATCGTCTTCGATCCCTATTTCGTCATGTATCCGCACCTCGTCACCCTCGCCGGCGGCCGGGCGGTTTACGTCGATACTTACCCCGATTTTTCCATCGACGTGGACCGCGTCCGCGCCGCTCTGACGCCGCGCACCAAGGCCATCCTCGTCAACAGCCCCGCCAACCCGACCGGCCGCGTCTATTCGCGGGAAGTGCTGCGCGATCTGGCGAACCTGGCCCGCGAACGCGGCGTGCTGCTGCTGAGCGACGAGGTTTATCGCGTCTTCTGCTACGATCAGCCGTTCGTCAGTCCGGCGGAGTTCAACGACGACGTGCTGGTCTTCGACGGTTTCAGCAAGGCGTACGGCATGACCGGCTGGCGTCTCGGCTTCGCGCACGGCCCGCGCCGAATCATCGAGGAGATGATTAAGCTCCAGCAATTCACGTTCGTTTGCGCGCCGAGCATGGTGCAACACGCCGGCATCGCCGCCTGGGACTACGACGTCTCCGGCATCGTCGCCGACTATCGCCGCAAGCGCGACCGCATCTGGGAGGGGCTGAAGGACCGCTACGAACTGGTGCGGCCGGAGGGGGCGTTTTATGCCTTTCCGAAGGCGCCGCACGGCAGCGGCAGCGATTTCGTCGCCGAGGCGATCCGCAACAATCTGCTGCTCATCCCCGGCAACGTCTTCAGCGCCCGCGACACGCACTTCCGGCTCAGCTACGCCGCCGACGAGCGGACACTGGATCGCGGCATCGAAATCCTCAATCGCATCGCTTCCCAGAAATAGGAACGCGGATGACGCGGATGCGGCGGATTTTCGCGGATCTGTTTTCTGTCTGATCCGCGAAAATCCGCCGCATCCGCGTCATCCGCGTTCTATTGGTGTTACAAACTTGCCCGGTTCGCTCCAGCTTGCCCAATCGTCTACTCTGGGGTGGAACTGGGCGTGAAACCATCGGCCGCGACTAGACGTATGTATGGTAGGGCCGCGTAAATGGGTTGACTGGTTTTGAATGTCGGTCACAATAGGGATTAGGCGATTTCTTCCGCTCGTGAGAGGTTTACGCCTTGCGCCAGTGATGACATGCGGTGTCCCCCTTGCCGACTCACGCGGAGGTTCCGTCCAGGAGTAACTGCCGCCGTCTGCCGGAGCTGAGTTGAAGCCTTCCGTTCGCTTCCGACTCCGCGCTTCCTCTCGAAAGGATTGATGTACATGACCCAGGCGATGTCGAATCGTTGGCTGGGAGCCGTGCTCGCGATAGGGCTGCTGGCTCTCCCCCTTCACGCGGAACAACCCAAGGATGAGAAGGCCAAGGCCTCTCAAACCTACGTGGTGCTGGTCGGCATCAGCAACTACGCCGACAAGCAAATCAAACCGAGGCCGCACGCGGAGGACGACGCCAAGGCGCTCGCCGAACTGTTCGCCAACAAGAAATACCTCGGCGTCGATAAGGACCACAGCCGGCTGCTCTTGGGCGACGCCGAGAAAAGGCCCGGCAGCCAGGCCGCCACGCGCGACAACATTCTCAAGGCGCTGCGCTGGATCGCGGACAACGCCAAGACGAACGACCTCGTCGTGTTCGGCTTCTTCGGCGAGGGCGGCCCGACCGGCGACAGCGGCGCGCACCGCTGCTACTTCGCCTCGGATTCGACCTTCGAGGGACGCAGCAAGAACGCCGTCGCCGCCTCCGAAATCGGCGAGGCGCTCAAGAACCTCAAGAGCCAGCGCTTCTGCGTTCTGCTCGACGTGGATTTCAAGGGCTTCACCACCAACGACAAGAAGGTCGGCGAAGTGACGCTGGGCGCCAGCCCTTACAAGGAATTTCTCGGCGACGACGGCTCCGAAGAGGAAGCCTCCAAGCCTGGACGCGCCGTGTTCCTGGCGACCAACGGCCTGATGCGCTCGCTCGATTTGAAGGACCACGGCATCTTCACCACAGCCCTGCTCAAGGGGCTGGAAGGCGCGGCCGACAAGGACGGCTACGAGCCGGACGGTCTGGTGACGGTCGAGGAGTTGACCGAGTATCTCGACAAGGAAATGCGCGACCTGATCCGCGCGAACGCCAAGAACAAGGAGGAGCGTGATGAATACTTCGTGGCGCTGGGCGGTCGCGGCAATCACTATGTGTTGACGCACAACCCCGCCGTCGCCGCCAAGGTCAAGGAGCAGGAGGAGAAGTTCGCCGCCCTGGTCAAGGACGGCAAGGTGCCGGCCACCTACGAGGAAGAAGGCAAGACGCTGCTGTCGCGCATGCCGCGGCTGGAAGCGCAGCGCAACCTCCGCAAACAGTACCAGGCGCTCCTCAGCGGCAAGATCGACGTGGACAAGTTCAAGGAAGAACGCGACGCCATTCTCGCCGACACCAAGCTCAAACGCGCCGACGCCATGGAGTTCGCCGGCAAGGTCATGAACGCCGTCAAGGTCATCACCCGCGGCTACGTCAAGAAGGTCAACGCCAACGATCTCGTCGCCTGGGCCATCAAGGGCATGTATCGTCAGGTCGATGAGAAGATCCCCGAAAAGATCGAGGCCCAACTGAAGAACATCGCCGACCTCAAGGACGAAGAACTGACCGTGCTGCTGGCCGACGCGCGTCAGGCGCTGGGCAAGCGCGAGGATCTCGACAAGCACAAGGACATCGACTTCACGCTCAAGCGCATGCTGTTCAAGCACACCGATCCATACACGACGTACATCGACCCCGACGAGAAGAAGAAGATGGAGCAGGAGATCGGCGGCCGCTTCCCCGGCGTCGGCATCCAGATCCGCAAGGACAGCGCCACGGACCAGTTGCTGGTGGTGACGCCGATCAAGGGCAGCCCCGCCTACAAGGGCGGCATCCAGGCCGGCGACCTGATTACCACGGTCACGCGGCTGGTGGATGAGAAGGGCAACAAGTTGGAAACGCCGGAAGTCCTGCCCACCAAGGGCATGAAGCTGTCCGATGCGGTCAAGAAGATCACCGGCCAGCCTGGTACGCCGATCAAGCTCACGGTGCAGCGCGAAGGCGAGGACAAGCCGCTCGAAGTCGAGCTGACGCGCAACTACGTCGTGGTCGAGTCAGTCCTCGGCTTCAAGCGTAAGGCTAACGATAGCTGGGATTACATGATCGATCCGGCCAACAAGATCGGTTACATCCGCCTCACCCAGTTCGCCCGCAATAGTGCCGAGGACCTGCATCAGGTCATGGACGATCTGACCGAACGCGGCGTCAAGGGCTTCATCCTCGATCTGCGTTTCAATCCGGGCGGCTTGCTGGAGAGCGCCGTCGAGATTTCCGACCTGTACGTCAACGACGGCGTGATCGTCAGCATCCGCGAGCGCAACAAGCGCGAACAGGAGATCCGCGGGCACGCGAGCGGCAGCCTGCTGGACTTTCCGATGGTTTGTCTGGTCAACGGCTACAGTGCCAGCGGCAGCGAGATCGTGTCGGCGTGCTTGCAGGACCACAAGCGCGCCCGCATCCTTGGCGAGCGCAGCTACGGCAAGGGCAGCGTGCAGCACATCCTGCCGTTCGACGGCGGCCAGATCAAGCTGACGACGGCGACGTTCTGGCGGCCGAGCAAGAAGAACCTCAACAAGTCGAGCACGTCCGGCAAGGACGACGAGGTGTGGGGCGTCACGCCCGACGAGGTGATCAAGCTGGCGGCCAAGGAGCGCAACGATCTGGAGGACCACCTACGCGCCACCGAGGTCATCCACCCCAAGAACAAACCGGCTGCGGTCAAGGAGTTCAAGGACAAGCAGCTCGACGACGCCCTGAAATATCTGCGCGGCCAGATCAAGATGGCCAGCCGGGTCCCGGAGAAGAAAGCCGGCTGAGGTCCGTCTGTGCCTTGCTGACCGACAAAACCAGTGACGCTTGCCAGGCCCATGAGGATTGCCTCATGGGCCTTTTTCATGCCCCTTCTCCGTTTGCCCCGCCGTCCTTCCTGGCGCATGATTGTTGCGATTGCGGATCGTGGATTTCGGATTGGCTTGCAATCCGCGATCCCCGATCCACAATCGCAACACCCGTCTTTCGCTCCCGTTCTGGGATGATTCCGACAAGGGGACCGCACATGAATCGGTTTCATTTGGCAACCTCGGCGTTGCTGGCCGGCGCCATGCTGGCGGCAGGGTGCGCAGGCCCCTGCGGCTGCGGCTGTGAGCGCCCGTCGTTTTTCCAGCGCATGAGCATGTTTCGTGCGCGGGGCTGTTGTCCTTGCGAATGCTGTGGCGGTTATGGAGGAGCGCCCTTTGGGGCGCTGGCAGGTGGAGGCTGCGCGAGTTGCGGTGGAGGCGCTCCGCTGGGCGTCGGCCCCGGGTTCAGCGATGGCCCGATAATGGGACCGGGAGGGCCACCGTTGGCGTCGGCGCCGCCGGGACCGCTGCCGCCGGGATCGGTGCCGCCGCCGGGGCAGATGGGACCGTCGCCGACGACGCCGGCGCCGCTGCCGCCCATGCTCGGCGCTCCATCCGAGCAGCCCGGCGTACCGGGAGCCGATCGCTTCGTCCCGACGCCGGCGCCGGTCACGCCCGCGAATCCTTCCTCGCGCGTCCGGAAGTAAACGCTGAGTTTTTGGCCAGCCCGCCGCGCCAGCAAGGGTTGCCCCTTGCTGGCGCGGGGGGCTGGTGAGGTTTACTTCTTGCCCCGCGCCAGATCCTTGAACGCCTGACACAGCAAGGGCGCCGTGTTGGGACCGAGGCTGTTGACCTCGCCGTACTGGGCTTTTTTGCGGCCATAACAGAAGGGCGGCTTCTCATCCCACTGTCGTTTCGGGATGATGTAGCCGATCTCGTCGCCGGCCAGACCGATCAGCATTCGATGCGGACCGCGCAGTTGCTTGTAGATCGCCGGCTCGATGGCCGCGTCGGGGAAATCGGCGGCGCGGTCGGCCGGATCTTGCACCTTGTCGAGCACCAATTCCGGATAAATCTCCCCCGGAATGGCGGCGATGTCGAGTTCGCCCAGCCGCAGCCAGGCGATCTCCGTGCGCGTACACAACGGCTTGTCTCCCTTCACTTCCTTGACCGCTTCCGCCTTGTAGGGATCGCCGGTCCACAGAAACGCCTCGCGCTTCAGAACGCCGAGTTGCCGCGCCAGCAAAAACAGTTTGTTCTCCAGCGGCAAGTAGACGGCGCGACTGCGTGCTTGCAACGGCGTCAGCTTCACGGGCCGGGCCGCCTTGCGGGCGCGCTCGGCAACCTCGGCCAGCAGTTCGCCGTAGCGTTCCGTCTTCTCGAACGTCCCGTCCTTCAACGCCGCGCCCGACGCGCTCTTGACCTCGACGTGCAGCGACGTCATCAATCCGCCGACGGTTCCCGTCAGATAGACGACAGGACAGCGGTTTTTGTCGTGCAGCGTTTTGACGGCTGCGCCGACGAAATCCGCGCTGATTTTTGTGTTCTTGTCGCCGAGCGTCTCGGGATGGCAATTCCACTGCACGACAAGCCCGAGAAGTTTGTCGTCGCTACCGCGAAACTCCAGGGCGACGAGTTCGTCGTGCTTAACGATCGGTTCGCGCGCGTCGTGAAGGAGTTCCGGCGCATGTGCGCTGCCGATACGGGCCGTGACGGGTTTGCGGGCGGTGTCGGCCGCCTTCACGGCGGCGACGATCTGCTTCTCGACGTGAGCGAGATAATCGGCATCGACGCCGCTTTGGAAGGGATTGGCTCCCCACAGGCCGAGCGTGTCCGGTCCTTCGTGGTTGTGCGTGCTGGAGATTAGGACGCAAGTGAAACCAGGCAGACGGCGGCGCACGCTCTCAACCTGAGGATGGAAGAAGCCGACGAGATCGACGGCGACGAGGGCGATTTTGTCCTTGCCGTTTTGCAGTACGACGGCGCGGACCTTGAGAGGATCGTGAACATCGGTTGCCTTGCGATCGTGGCCGAAGCCGGCCATGTACACGGTTTTCGCCTTCACGTCCGGTGTGATGTCCGTCTCGCCGAATCCGGCTTGCAGTTCGTCGTCGGCCGGCGCCGCCCGCGGTCGTTCACCGGCGATGAGCAGCGTGAGAGGAAGACCGATCAGGAGGACGAATAGGAAGCGCGACATACAACGACTCCATTCCACGAATAAAATCAGAAGTGACAACGAGGGGTCAGCGTTCGGATTCCGACAGTTTCAGCCCTCGTCGCTCAATCATTTCCAGTAATTGGTGCCAGACGTGCTCCGGCGTCGGTTCCTTCGAGCCTCCTGCCCAGAGCGAAGCGGCCTGCCGCAGACACGTCAACGCTTCCTCACGCAGACTCGGCGATGGTGAGGAACGCACCGGCTCAGCGGAGCGCACAGGGCCGCGCGGCATCGCGCAGCGCTTGCCGTCGAGGGCTTCGTTGCACAACTCATCCGCTCGCTTGTTCTGCGCCCGCCGGACGTGACGGATCGTCACCGGGCCGTCGAAGCGGGCGCGAAGGGCGCAAGCCTCTTCGTAAAGGCCGCGCAACTCCTCCTTCTTGACGCGGTACTCGCCGTTCATCTGCTTGACCATCAACTCACTGTCGCTGTGGATGAGAAGGCGATGATGCGTCCCAAGTTCGAGGGCATGTTCCAGGGCGCGGACGAGGGCGGTGTATTCGGCCTGATTGTTGGTCATCCGGCCGAGGCAATCGGCCTCCTCGATAGGAGGCTGGCCGTCTCGCGCGATGACGTAAGCGAAGGCGGCGTCGCCCGGATTGCCGCGCGATGCTCCGTCGGTATGAATGGTGAGGACGACTGATTCGGCCATGCGATGCCTCCCGTGAACCGGATTCCACCCGGCGGACCTCCTGCCTGATGATGGGAAAGGATTGTAGAATCCTCGTGGGGAGGCGTCAATCAACGTAGGTGTCCTTGTGAGCGCAAGCGCGGTTCCTCGTCTGCTGATTCTGGAGACATCCGGCCGCACCGGCCGAGTGGCCCTGGCGCTGGGCGATGCGCTCTGCGGTGAGCGCCGGTTGGACGAGGCGCGGCGTCACGCCCGCGATCTGGCGCCGGCCGTGGCGCAGCTTCTCGCGGAGCAGGGCTGGCGGCCGGGCGACGTGCAAGCGGCGATCGTCAGCCGCGGACCCGGCAGTTACACCGGCCTGCGCGTCGGCATCATGTCCGCCAAGATGTTCGCCTACGCCACCGGCTGCGCCCTGATCGCCGTGGACACATTCGCGGCCATCGCGCTGCAAGCTCCCGCAGGCGTGACGCGCGTCGATGTCCTCGCCGACGCGCAGCAGGACAAGGTTTATGTGCAGCCGTTCGCTCGCCGCGAGGACGGCTGGCATCCGTCAGCTGAGTTGGCGATCCGCCCCTTCGCCGATTGGCTCGCTACCCGAGAAGCGGACGCCGCGATCACGGGTCCGGGGTTGCAGAAGTGGGCGGCACGCTTGCTGGCGGAAGTGCCGGTGTTGGAGGCGAACTTGTGGGAGTCGCAGGCGGCGAGCCTACTGCAAATTGGGTTGGCCCGCTATCTCGCTGGAGAGCGTGACGATCCATGGATGCTGGAGCCGTTGTATTTGCGGCCGAGTTCGGCGGAAGAGCAATGGCGGGCACGGTCTTCGTGAGCGCTTTCCTTGTTCATCAACCTGGCTGCGCCTTCACGTTCGATGGAAGTTCCCGCACCCGCAACAACCGCTCGATAAGTGCAGCGTACTCCTCTCCGAGCGGTAGTTCCTCGTCCAGCTTGATCCGCCTCCGTGTCGCCATCACTTTCTGATTCAGCTTCGGATTATAGCTTTCCCGTTCATACACCTCCCAGTGCAGCCCGGAACCCCGGCGCTGCCAGAGCGGCAGGTCATTGAAATTGATTCCCTGCTGAAAGAGCAACTCATTCTTGAAGGCAACGCCCTTGCCTTGCAATTCCCGCGTCGCCTCAGTGACACTCTTGCCGGCCTTACGGAGGGTCCAGTAGCACCAGCCGTTGAGAGCGCAGCGGCTGGCATCGGTCTGCCGCCAACGAAAGTAGTCCAGCACCTGCTCGTCTTCGGCACAAAGCAGCGCCCGGCTATCGAACTGGACCCGAGCGCCGCAGTCCAGCGAGAAGGCGGCGCTGGCTGTACCCGCCGAAAGCGACACAAGTTTCTCCAGTTCCCGGTCGAACAGTGCCCACTCGCGCGCTAACAGAATGGAAATCTCATCGCTCTCGGTATAGGCGTAGAGACCTTGCAAGTCTTCCAGGACGGCTCGAGCGGTATGGACCATCCAGCCGTGGAACTGTAGATCGAAGGGTTTCTCGCAGCGCGACTCCGTGAACCGGGAGAAACCGCGCCCATCCAGCCGCAGGATGATCCACGCGCCTGGCAGCAAGCGGATAGAATGAAAGACCTCCAGGGCGCGCATGCGTCTCTCGAACTCATCGGGTTTCATCGTCCTCTTGCCCTTCTTTCCAGTCGAGGATCTCGAACCGCACCTCGTCCCGGAGGCGAACGAAGAACAGTTGATCGAACCCTTCCGCGCGTGTGGGCGGTTCCAGCCGTTTGCGGGTGGCGTACAGGGCGATGTCGGGAACACGGGCCTTGCCCTGCCGGCGACAGTTCCGCTCCAGGCACTCGACCAGGCAGGACTCGAAGTAGTAGCCGACCACCCTGGCCCCAAAGGAACGAGCTAGCAAGATCAGGTCGGCCCGGTCCTCCTTGGTAGGGTTAGTATTGTCCAGGACCACCGGCCGGCCCGCGCCGAGGGATTCTTCAAGAAGTTGCTGCTGCCGTCGGGATGGGTTACGGTTGTTGCGGAAGCAGTCTTTACTTACGAGGTCGTGTGTGGCTGCAAAGAACGTCCGGTAGAAGCTGCTCTTGCCCGCCCCTTGCAAACCGATCAGGATCACCAATTCCGATCCCATACCGACGCTATTCTCAGACATCGAGTGGTGCGCTCCGAAATATGGAGAAACCAGACGTTTACTCCACTTTTGTTGATCGTTGCCCTTTAGATGGACGGCGCTCCGGACTGGCTGGTTCACTTCGCGTTCGGTTTGCCGAAGTGCTTGTCGGCGTAGTCGAGGAAAATCGTCCAGTCGTCCTTCGTCATCGAATGCTTGCCGGGACGGATGTAATAGCCGAGTTTACTGTCGATCAGTTTGCCCGGTTCCGGCATCTCCTTCGCCTCCAATCCGGCGACGCCGAGAAAGCGATAAACCGGATCGGTGGCTTGCAAAATCTTGAACTGCCCCGCCGGGTTGGCCCACTGGTCCTCGACGGCGTTGCTGAACAGCACCGGACGCGGCGCCATCAGGGCGGCCAGGCAATTCTGATCGAACGGCAGTCGGTCGGTGTGGTCGTTGAACTCCTTGAAGGCGTCGTCGAACCAGTGCGGAAAGCTGGTGTTGATGCGCTTGACGGACTCGGCCTTGGGATTGTCGTTGCGGCTGGGTGCCGTGCCGCCGCAGCCGGCCTGATGCGGGATGGCCAAGGCGATGCGCTCATCCAGCGCCGCCGCAAGCAGCGCCGTCTTGCCGAGGCGCGAATGACCTACAACAGCGATCCGTTTATTGTCAATATCCTTGTGATCGTGCAGATAATCGACGACGCGATGCACGCCCCAGGCCCAGGCGGCGATGGTGCCGCCATCGTGCGGCCCCGGTTTGTGGTCCTTCTTGCGCAGGTGCGGCTGGATGCCTTCGCGCACGTCGGCGCGGTCGGGGTCCACGTCGCCGTTATAGAACGTGGCGACGGCGTAACCGCGGTCGATCGACTGCTCCAGCGCCCACACGTCTATCTCCTTGCCGCGGCCGGACTCGGCGGCGCGATTGTTCTTGACGCCGGGATGGTTGGGGTACATCCACACCGTCGGCAGACGCACGCCGGGATCGTTGACAATCGCATGGTTGCCGCAGAAGGTGATGCCGACGAAGACCGGGGCCGGACCCTTGCGATGGTTGGGCACGACCATCAGCAGGTGAATGGGCGGCGTGTCTGGCGGACCGAAGGAGATCGTCACCTCGCGCAGCGTCGCCTTGCCGTCGAACGCCTTGGCGTCCTCGTGCTCGACCTTGGCCGCGATCTTCTCCGGCGGCAACAGGTAGCCGTACATGTAGTGCTGGAAAAGCGCCTTCAGTTCGGGACGGCGCTTGTCGGTCCATTGTTGTTTGCTGGTGACGCGGCTGCCGTCGAACATCACGAGCGGATCGGGCAGTTCCGGGTGTGAGGGAAGCTTGTCCACCTCGGGGAATCGTGTCTGGGCCATGACGGTCCTCGCGGGGATAAGTGTTGCGAGAAGGGTCAGAAGGATCGTGGTAGGGCAGGGTGCGCGGCGCATAAGGAACTCCCACTCGTGGTTGGGGAACACGTCACTCCTCGATGCGGGCGAATCGAGACCGTTTCTTCCGCGGCCGGAAAGCTGCGCCGACGGACGGCAACAGCATGACGACCAGGACCAGCGCGGGGTAGATCAGCACGAAGCAGGCGAAACCCGGTCCCGCCACCTGGGCAACATCCTTCGCGATCCGCTCCTGATCGCTCTGGGGCGGCAGTCGGCGGTACACTTCCTCGTAGGCCGGGGTGAAAAACACGATGGTGTAAACGAGCACGACGAGGTTGACCAGGATACTGAGCGCCGCGTAGACGACCGAGAGCCAGCGCCCCCACGACTGCATGAGCATCAGTCCGACGCCGGACGCGATCATGAGGAGGCAGCTCAGCAAGCTCGAGACGCGGTTGCCAACGGTGTAGGCCCGGTAGAGCGGGATCTTCTCCGAGAGGACTTGTTCCGTGACCTCCTTGCGGCGCGCTTGCTGCGGGTCGGCCGCTCGTGCCTGAGCTTGCGGCGTCCCCATCGCGTCCATGAGACCGCCGCAGAGGTTGCAGAGCAGTCCTATGCCCCCAAAAACAAAATGGAGGATAGCGACGATCGAAACGATGGTCGGTCGCTGGCGCGGCATGGTGCCCTCGCGCGAGTACGGGTTCGATTCCGGCGGGATTAAACTACTTGCCCACGGAATGATTTCAACGACTCCCGCTGCCGCGACAGCCTTTTGACACGCATCGCCGGCAGACGGTCCCTCAAGGAAGCGAAGGGAGAATCGTTCCGGCGGACGGCGCCTCGACTGGGCAAGGGCAGTCCGTCCAGCGCGCCGGCGGAAACCAGCCGCAGTTCACGTCCAGATGGTGGTTGATGAAGAGATTGAACGAGCGCCCGTAGAAGAGGTCGCGCGGATAGGTGGCAGAGGGGCGCGTGCGTTCGGGGTCCAGCAACCCCGCCGCGACGCACGCCTCGGAAACCAGTTCGGAGCAGAAATAGCTCCGCCGGCAGCCGCCGTGCGGTTTGCCGACGAAGCAGGTGCGAATCGGCCCGCGCGTGCGGAACGGCGTCAATTGCAGTCCCAGGCGTTGTAGGGCGAAGCGCTTGCCTTCCTGGGCCAGGGCGAACTCCGTCAGCCGGCACGACTGCTCCGGCGTCAGCGGCACGCGCCGCTTGCGAATCCACACACGGCCGATGTCGGCGTACTCGCGCAGGTGCGGCAATAAATCGAGAGTGCGAATCCACATGGTATCGTTGGGACCGGCCTCCAGGATGGCCGACGTCCCGTCGGGGCGGGCAAAGACGATGGCCGAGCCGTTGGGATCGAAAGCCAGCGCCATGTAGTGCGTGGTCCGCCAGAACTTCGAGTGATCCAGCCGCAACATGATGTCGCCCGGCTGCGGCAAATAAGGCTCGGCGGGCAGACGCAGCACCTCGTCGATGTGGAAGGCGGGTTGGTAAAGGAACGAACCGCCGACTTCCGCGGGCGCCGGGGTGAGAAGACATGCTCCCGACAAGACGGAACACAGTACGGCCAGCATGAGTTCCTTCTCCCGGCGCTATCCTCGTAACATCCAGTCCTTGATTCATCTGACGTCGGCTCACCGAAACTAAAGCGCTTTTGCCCGAATCCCGTCGTGCCGGCATCCTCCGCGCCGCACAGTCCGCACAACGGTTTCCATCCACCCGCGCTCCTATAATAGCCTCGCATTTACGTTGTCCGCATCGAGCAAGGAACCAACCTCTTGACGCGCGTTCCACTGCCCATCGATCCGATCCTTCCGGAGTTCCTCGCCGCGCTGCGGAGTCAGGCGAGCGTCGTGGTGCGCGCGCCCACCGGGGCCGGCAAGACGACGCGCGTTCCACCGGCCATTCTCGACGCCGGACTTGCGGAAGGCGGACGCATCGTCATGCTGGAACCGCGACGGCTCGCCGCCCGCGCCGCCGCCCGCCGCATGGCCGACGAACGCGGCGGACGGCTCGGCGACGAGATCGGCTATCACGTTCGCTTCGATCGCCGGTGCGGGCCGAACACGCGCCTCCTCGTCGTCACGCCGGGAATCCTCATCCGTCTGCTGCACGACGATCCGTTTCTCGAATCGACGCGCGTTGTGCTCTTCGACGAGTTCCACGAGCGTGGTCTGGAAAGCGATCTCGCTCTGGGCATGGTCCGATTGGTGCAGCAGACGGTACGGCCGGAGTTGCGCCTCGTCGTCATGTCGGCGACGCTGGTGGTCGAGCCAGTGTCGGCATATCTTGGCGGCTGTCCGATTGTGGTCGGCGAGGGCCGGCTGCATCCGGTGGAGATCGTGTATGAGCCGCGTCCGCAACAGCAGCCGTGGCCGCTGACCGTGGCGCGGGCGGTGGAGCGCGCCCTGGAGCGCACACCGGGCGATCTGCTCGTGTTTCTGCCGGGTTTGCAGGAGATTCGGCAAACCGCGCGACATCTGGAAGCGCTGGCCGCCGAGCGCGATTTGGCGGTGCTGCCGCTGCACGGCGAGCTACCTGCGGAGCAGCAGGACGCGGCCCTTCTGCCTCAACGTCGCCGTAAGATCGTCCTGGCGACGAACGTTGCGGAAACGTCGATCACCGTCGAGGGCGTCACGGGCGTCGTCGATTCCGGGCTGGCGCGGATGCTCGTCTTCGATCCGCGCGTGGGCCTGGATCGCTTGCAGTTGACGCCGATTTCGCGCGCCTCCGCCGATCAACGGGCCGGTCGCGCCGGCCGCACGCGGCCGGGAATGTGTGTGCGGCTGTGGAGCGCCGGCACGCACCTCGGCCGGCCGGAGCAGACCGAGCCGGAGATTCGCCGCGTCGATCTCGCCGGAGCGGTGTTGCAGTTGTTGCATCTGGGCGAGACAGACGTGCTGCGTTTCCCATGGCTGGAGCCGCCGAAGGAGGCGACGGTCATGCAAGCGCTCGCCCTGCTGCGCCGCCTCGGCGCGGTCGAGGGGCGCGGGCTGACCGATCTGGGCCGCGCGATGGCCCGGCTGCCGGCTCATCCACGGTTGGCGCGCTTGCTGATCGAGGGGCGACGCCTCGGATCGCCTGAGCGCGTCGCCCTGGCGGCCGCGCTCTTGTCCGAACGCGATCCGTTCGCGCGCTCCGTCGATCAACCCTTTTCCGCCGGACCGCGCCATGCCACGCCGTCCGACGTGCTCGACCGCGTCGAGGCGTTGGAGGAATACGAACGCACCGGCCGTACTTCCACCGCGCTCGGTTCCTTGAATCGCTCCGCCGCCCGCTTCGTCCTTCATGCGCGCGATCAACTGCTGCGTTCGCCGCGATCTGCAAAAAGGGGTCGGGACTCATTTCTGTCCTCGGAAGACGACGTTTTGCCGCGTGCCCTGTTGGCGGCGTTCCCGGATCGGGTGGCCCGGCGGCGCGAGGCGGGCAGTCCGCGCGGCGTGATGGTCGGCGGACGCGGCGTGCGTCTGGCGCCGTCGAGCGGCGTCTGCGAGGCCGAGTTCTTTCTGTGCATCGACGTGGACGCGGGGCAGAAGGAGACGCTGGTGCGGCAAGCGTCCGCCATCGAACGTGATTGGCTACCGGCCGAACAGGTGAGCAGCGCGGTGGAGGTCGAGTTTGAAGAGGAGACGGAGCGCGTGACGGCGAAAGGGCGCGTGCGCTTCGCCGATCTGGTCATCGAAGAGACGGACGCGCCCTTGCCCGACAACGCGGAGACGGCCCGCGTTCTCGCCGCCGCGGCTGCCGCGCGCCTGGAGCGCATCCTTCCGCCCGATGATTCGCCGGCCGGACTGTACCGCACGCGCGTACGCTGTCTGCGTGCGTGGATGCCGGAGTTGAAATTGACGGCGCTCGACGAGGCCGAGCTGCGCGAGCTGCTGACATGGCTCTGTCACGGCCGCCGATCGTTCGCCGATGTGCGCAAAGCCGACTGGCTGCAAGCGTATCAGGGCCGCCTTGGCCACTCGCAGCGGCAGGCGGTGGAGCGCGAAGCACCGGAGCGCCTGCTCGTGCCGTCGGGTAGCCGCATCGCCTTGCGTTATGAGTTGGGCCGGCCGCCGGTTTTGGCGGTGCGCATCCAGGAAGTGTTCGGGCTGACCGACACGCCGCGCATCGCCGGCGGCCGCATCCCCGTGCTGCTGCACCTGCTCGGACCAAACTATCGGCCGCAGCAAGTCACCGATGATCTGCGGAGTTTCTGGGCGAACACGTATCCGCAGGTGCGCAAGGAACTGCGGGCGCGCTATCCCAAACACGCCTGGCCGGATGATCCGTTGACCGCCGCGCCGGAGCATCGCCCGCGTCGCAAACGTCCGGCGGAGTGAGGAGCCGCTTGCGGTTTAGCGCGTCCGGTCGCTGCGCCGCAAGCGGCATTCGGCCAGTTCTCTTACCAATAGCGGTAACGGTAGCCAAATCGTCCGGTCCAGGGATTGTACCAACTCCGCGAGGAACCCCAGGTGCCGGTGTAGGGGTTGACGAAGGCTCCTCCACTGCGATAGCGGCCAGTCCACGGACTGTAGCCGGCGACGCCGGAGTAGATACCTCCCGTCCAAGGGTTGTAAACGGTACGGCCGGAGTAAATGCCGCCGGTCCACGGGTTGACGCCGACTCCACCGTAGGCGCCGACTCCCGTCCAGGGATTGTAGTAGCTGCCCCAGTACTGGGCCTTGGCGCTGGAAGCCAGCGATAGGGCCAGCACGACCGCGGCAACCCCCGCGAGGATATGTTTCATGATGTCATCTCCAACGGGCGAAGAAACCGTACCTTACTTCTCTGCTCGGGCGTGTTTGGGTTTGATGGTCGGCTTGCCCACCTCCGTAAGATCAACCGAACCGCGCAAATGCAATTCGCTGCCGATCTCCTTCTCCTTCTCGATCGTGTAGAAATAGAGGGTGTTCGTCCGGTTGTCCGTGACGATGAGGTTGTGTCCCTCGGTATCCACGACGTTGTAGCGCGGGAAGCCTTCTTCCGCCTTCGCTTCGGCGCGGCTGAACGCCTGCGGAGCGCAGTTGCCCAACAGGAACGCGCCGACAATCACTCCGAAAACCAACGCCGCCAGCAGACCTGTGCGCACATTCACGACATCTCTCCTTTGTGATGGGGCTGCCGGGTCACACAACCCGAGGACAGCATCCGGAAGCCGCCAGGTAATCACGCCTTCAAAACAGGGAAGCAAAAAATGCGCCGCAACGAGCCGTCGATGGCACTCACTCCGGTTTTTGCACGACCTCGAACGCGGACCCCTTGATCTTCCGCAGCTCTTCATGCAGGCTGTCGATCCGCTCGTCCGGCGCCACGGAGATGGCCCAGTCGATGCCGTTGTCGGCCACGAACATGCCGTATTTCTTCAAACCCTTGAGGATCGCCTGCACCGGCGGCGAGAAACCGGAAATGTCGTACTCCGCCTTCAAACGAATGCGCTCACCCATGCGCGGCAGGTTAACGTCGGTCAAGCGGCTGGCGTGGTGCCGGGCCGGATAAACGTAGGCCTTCCGTGTTCGCGTTACCGTGACGCGCATGGCATGTTCGACCGTGCCGCGCTTCAGCTCGTCGTAGCGCACCACGGCCGGGAAGATCGGCAGACCGGCGGCGTCGGCGGAGGTCCAGTCGGCGGGGCGGAGTTTGTTCGTCTTCAGATCGAACACCGACGCCTGCGCCGCCTGCCATCCCCCATCCGTCTTCTTCGCTTGATAGAACTCGTACAACATGCGGTTGACCGGATCGACCACGAGGGCGTGACGGTCTCCGTCTTCGTTGCGCTTGTCGCGCTGCACGTCGTCGAGCGTCAACCCGCGCAGGCCCGGCGTGCGCTTGTAGTTGGGTGGCCATCCTTCGAGGGGCATGTTGGTGGGAACTGGAAACGGACCCTTGTCCGACTCGTCGGGATAGCCGACGAACTTGACGTTCACTTTCTTCTGATCCGGCGGGACGAGAATGAAGCTCATGTCCGGGTTGTAGCGAAAGGGTTTGTCGGCGCCGATCGACGCGATGATTTTTTTCGAGTTGGGGTGCAAGGGCCATTTCGAGACATCGGTGTTCCACGGATTGTCGGCCGGGAACACCTGCAGCGCCTCCAGGATGCGATCCGCCTCCGGTGTGTCGAACATCACCGGCTTGGTGACGGCCGGCATCTTCGGCAGCGCTCGGCCGCTGGAGTGTTTGCCCGGCGCATTTTCCTTCCGGTGATCACCCGAAACACTCGCGCCCGCTGCACAAGCGAGCACGGAGCAAACGATCAGAAGTTTGCGGATCATGAGGTGTTCCTTGCATCAGGCTTTCACGTTTGTTTCGTTTCGCCGCGCGGCGAGGCACGGTGAAAGGATGGCCTTGAGTGTATGCCTGGGAAAAACGATGTGCAAGGATGGACTGGCGGGCATTTGTGGTAATGGATAAAAAAAATCGGCCGGCTCCCCGAAGGGTACCGGCCGACATCACGTTGTCGCCCAATCAACGTGATAACTTATAATTACACCTCTCCTCCTCGACTTGCAACCTGAAAAACAATTACTTTTTCGTAAGGTTGTGAGAACGCGAACCTTCGTCCGTCTTGTCTTTTCCTCTCGCGCGAACCCGATCCGGCGCGTCCGTCTCGTTGGTCAGGGTGGGCTGGTGCGATATACTCCTCAGTTGCTCGCCCTGTGGTCGAGGCGATGGGGTCCGCCGCGCATGAACGCTCTACCCGATGGTCTTCTCGTGCTCGATAAACCGGGCGGGATGACCTCGCGCGCCGCGGTGGATCGCGTGCTGCGTTGGTTTCCGCGCCGCACGCGCATCGGCCACACCGGCACGCTCGACCCACTGGCCACTGGCGTCCTCGTGATGTGTCTCGGCAGCGCCACGCGGCTGGCCGAATACATCCAGAACATGAGCAAGACCTACCGCACCCTGCTCCAACTCGGCGCGCGCAGCGACACCGACGACGCCGACGGCGCGATCACTGCGGTCCCCGACGCGGCGGTCCCCGATGCGGCGACGGTGGCGGCGCGCGTGGCCGAATTCGTCGGCGTGATTCCGCAAGTTCCGCCGGCGTACTCGGCGGCGAAAGTCACCGGCCGCCGCGCCTACGACCTCGCGCGCCGCGGCGAAGAAGTGCCGCTGAGCGCCCGCCCCGTTTCGATTCACGCCATCGCGGTGCGGCATTACGCCTATCCGCATCTGGAACTGGAGGTCCATTGCGGCAAGGGAACCTACATCCGCTCGCTGGCGCGCGATCTCGGCGAGCGTCTCGGCTGCGGCGCTCTGGTTCAGACCCTGCGCCGCACGCGCGTCGGACCTTTCAGCGCGGACGCCGCCCTCACACTGGATAGCGATGCTGAGACGGCGCGCTCGCATGTGCTGCCGGTCGAGTTGGCCGTCGCCGAACTGCCGCGCCTGGTGCTGTCGGAAAAAGATTGGAAGCGTCTCTGTCACGGTCAGTCCATCGCCGTGGCCGAAGTGCCGGAGTGGGCCACCACGACACGCGAGGCGGCCGTGTTCGATACGGCGAATCGTCTGATCGCCGTGGCGATGCTCGATCCGAACCTGAAATCGCTGCGGCCGGTGAAAGTGCTGCGTTCGTGAGAGGAGTTCAATCGAAGTACCGATAGCGCAGGATGCAATAGAAGGCGTTGAAGGCGTCCTTGAGTCCGATCTTTTTGCCTTCCTCGTAGGTGCGGCCGGAGTAGCTGATGGGAACCTCGTAGATGCGCCACGACGGCTGACCGGGCCGTTTGCGGGCGATCTTGGCCGTCACTTCCGGCTCGAAGCCGAAGCGATTGGAGCGCAGCTTGATCCCTTGCAGCACTTCGCGGCGGAACACCTTGTAGCACGTCTCCATGTCGGTGAGGTTCAGGTCCGTGAAAATGTTCGACAGCAGCGTCAGCACCTTGTTGCCGACCGAGTGCCAGAAGTACAGCACGCGATGCCGCTCGCCGATGAAGCGCGAACCGAACACGACATCGGCCCGGTTTTCGAGGATCGGCTGCAACAGCCGCGGATACTCGGCCGGATCGTACTCCAGATCGGCGTCCTGTACGAGGACCACGTCGCCGGTCGCCTCCTGGAAGCCGCGACGCAGCGCCGCCCCCTTGCCCTGATTGTGGGACTGGTAGAAGACACGCAGGTTGTCGTGCTCGGCTTCCAACTCCTTGAGGATGTCGCGGGTGCGGTCCTTGCTGCAATCCTCGACGACAACGATCTCTTTGGGGATCGGCACCGCCTGCACGCGCCGCACCACTTCGCGGACCCAGCGCTCCTCGTTGTAAACGGGGATGACGACCGACAGCTTGAATCCGTCGGGGATGGGGTACAGGCCGAGTTGCCGGCACGCCGGTTCGCCGAGCAATTGATGCAGAACCGCGATGCGTTCGTTGGGCGTGCCGGGTAGGTGCCGCAACAAGGAATCCACGACCTCGGCCGGATGATGGCCGTTGGTTGAACTGAGCATGAGGAACACTCCCTCTCGTTCCGAACGCGAGCGCACCGCGACACCCAAGCTGCGGAATTATTCAAAGTCCCGCTCAGGGGGTCAAGGCGAAGTGCCCGCATGAGCGCAGACCGCCTTGACATTCGGGCGCGGCGAACATACCGTTGCCCGCCGGTAGGCGCCGCGAGCCGAGCGGCGCCGGCAGACACCTCGTCGGAAGGAGCCGGAACATGGCAGCGAACTCGAACGCGGGCGTACCTCTCTGCGATCTCCAGATCCAGTACCGCGAACTGCAAACCGAGATGGAGGCAGCCCTGGCTCGCGTGCTGGCTTCGGGGCAGGTCATTCTCGGACCCGAAGTCGCCGCCCTGGAAAATGAGGTGGCCCACTACTGCGGCGTCGCTTATGGCGTCGGCTGCGGCTCCGGCACCGATGCGCTGTCGCTGGCCCTCCATGCTCTTGAACTGGGGCCGGGCGATGAGGTCATTCTGCCGGCCTTCACCTTCTTCGCCACCGCCGGCTCCATCTGCCGCACCGGCGCTCGACCCGTCTTCAGCGACATCGACCCCCTCACCTACAACATGGACCCCGCCCAGGTCGAAAACAAGATCACGCCACGCACGCGCGCCATCCTCCTTGTGCATCTGTTCGGCCAGTGCGCCGACATGGAACCGCTCTGGCGCATCGCCGAGCGCCACGATCTGATCCTCATCGAGGACGCCGCTCAGTCGCTCGGTTCCGAGTACCAGGGCAAGCGCGCCGGCAGTCTCGGCAGTCTCGGCTGTCTGAGCTTCTATCCGACGAAAAACCTCGGCGCCTACGGCGACGCCGGCATGGTCGTCACCAGCGATCCCGAATGGGCCGCGCGCATGAAATGTCTGCGCGTCCACGGCATGGAGCCGCGCTATCATCACAAGTATCTCGGTTGGAACGCTCGCCTCGACGCGCTGCACGCCGCCATGCTGCGCGTCAAGCTGCCGCATCTCGATCGCTGGATCGCCAACCGTCAGGCCATCGCGCTCCGCTACGATGCTCTGATCGAAGAGCACCACCTGAACCACTTCCTCAGCCGTCCCGTCGTCCGCCCGCAGCGCCGGCACACATTCAATCAGTACGTCGTCCGCGTCGCCAACGGCCAGCGCGACGCTTTGGTGCGGCATTTGAAAACGGAGCACATCGGCTGCGAGATCTATTATCCGATGGCCCTGCATCAACAGGAGTGCCTGTCCTACCTCGGCAATCGGACGGGCGATTTCCCGGCCAGCGAAACCGCCGCCGGTCAGGTGCTGGCCCTGCCGGTCTATCCGGAACTGACGGTCGATCAGCAGCGCCGCGTCATCCAGAGTTGTGCGAGCTTTCTACGTCAGCAGGTCCGCCGGGCGGCTTGAAGAAACGGAGAGGGCCATGCCTCGCCTCCTCGGTCCCGTTCTCGTGGCCGCCGCCTTTCATGCCGCGCTGCTGGCAGCCTACGTCGCGGCGTTTCACGGCGATCTGTCGGCGCTGGTATGCGTGGCCCGCGAACGCCTCGGCCGATCGCCCTACGAACACATCGCCGTCGGCTTCGACCGCAACGGCTACGACGGCCAGTTCTACTACGCCATCGCTCGCGCCCCCTGGCGCCGGCACGATCTCGGCATCGACGCCCCGGCCGTGCGGCAAGCGCGCATCCTCTATCCGGGGGTGAGCTGGCTGCTCAGCGCCGGCGACGCTCATCGGTTGCTGTGGATCATGCCGTTGGTGAACCTGGCGGCCATCGCCGCCCTGGCGGGACTGGGCGCGCTCGTCTCCCGGCGTCACGGACTCAGTCCGTGGTGGGGGATGCTGCTACCGTTCGCCGTCAACGCCGGGATGCCCGCGCTGCGCAATCTGACCGATGTGCTGTCCACGCTGACCGTCGCCGCTCTGCTCGTCGCCTGGCTGCTGCGCGGGCCGTGGTGGACGGTGGCACTGTCCGCCGCCGCCGCGCTGCTTAGCCGCGAGCAGAACGTGGTCGTCGTGCTGCTCGTCCTCGCTGTCGTCGTCTGGCGAGCGGGGGGCGTCAGCCCCCTGTTGAGGCAAGAACAGGGGGCTGACGCCCCCCGCTCCGAGCGCCGCATCATTGCCGGATTGCTGGCCGCGCTGTTGCTGTGGTCGGGCTGGTTGTTCGCGCTGCGTCTGTTGTACGGCGAATGGTCGCTGCTGCCGACGGGCGGCAACCTCGGCCCGCCGCTGGCGGGCATCTTCTATCGCTGGACGCACCTGACCGACCCGTCGCGCGGTTTCGCCCTCTTCCACCTTGTCTGTCTGTTGACATTGGCGTTGCAGTTCGGCCTGGCGATCTGGCTCTTCCGCGCACCCTGCGATCGGCTGGTTCATCTCGTCGCCCTGGCGGGCGCGGGGCTGGCGGTGCTGGGCGGCCTGGCCCTGTACGGCGACAACTGGAGCTATCCGCGCGTGTTCGCCTGGCTGCCGCTGGGCGTGTGGCTGGGTTGCGTGCAGGCCCGTTGGCGTTGGCCGCTGGTCGCGCTGTCCGCTCCGTGCCTGCTGCCGCTGGCGGTGCTGTTTCGCGTGTGGACCGGCGCATCCTGATTGAACTTGCTCACTCTCCTCCATAGAAAAACTCTCTCGCCCTTTCGACCCTCCGAATCTCCGCCGACCGTCCGTGTTCAAAGAATCGTTTCAGCCATACTTGTGGATGCTTGTGGGCAGCTTCTTCTTCGCGGGGATGGCGGCGTCCGCTCACGCTCTGCGCTTTCACTGCGACTGGCAAGTCATCGCCCTGGCGCGCAGCTCGATGCCGCTGATCTTGGCTTCGACGATCGCCGTGCTGGGCGGAGCGCGTCTGGTGCTGTTCGCGCCGCGCATCCTCTGGGTGCGCAGCATCGCCGGCAGCATCAGTCTGGTATGTACCTTCTTCGCCCTGACGCGCCTGCCTCCCTCGCACGTCTTCACGCTGGCCAGCATGTTCCCGATCTGGGTGGCCCTGCTGTCCTGGCCGCTCTATCAGGAACGGCCCAGCACGCAAGTTTGGCTGTCGGTCGCCGGCAGTGTCGTCGGCGTCGCCCTCATGGAACTGTCCGGGCAGTCCGACCACCTTGAGACGCCGCCGCTGGAGCGCTGGCTTGCCATCGCCGGCATGTTCGTTGCTTCGTTGGCCACGGCCGTTGCCATGCTCGGCTTGCATCGTCTGCGGCACATTCACCCCTGGGCGATCGTCGCGCATTTCTCCGGCGTCGCTCTGCTGTTTTCCGTCGCCTCGTTCTTCGTGAGTGCCGACGCGCCCGCCTCGTCGAACCCACCGCGGCCCGAAACGCTCCTGCTGCTGTTGTCGGTCGGCGCGACGGCCACCATCGGACAACTGTTCTTGACCAAGGCGTTCTCGGCCGGACCGCCGGCCAAGGTTTCCGTGGTCAGCCTGACGCAGATTGTCTTCGTCATGGTCCTCGAAGTCGCGTTCTGGGACCGGCAATTCAACGTGCTGACGCTCGCCGGCATGGTCCTGGTGATGGCGCCGACAGCCTGGCTGATGGCCTCGCAGACAAAAGGCGAACGGCCGGCGTAAGCCGGCTGGGGATGTCTCCACCAGCCGGCTTACGCCGGCCGTTCGCCATTCTCGCGGCGGTTACCAGTTCGTCCGCAGCGGCTCGTCCTCGCCCGTCCCTTCCTTCAGCCGATGGTAACGGTCGAGTTCCAGTTTGGAGAACGAGTCTTCGTTGCCGTCCGCCCAGATGACGCGAAGCGTGTCGATGTGTCCGGCGGTGCCCAGTCCGAAGACGTGGCGACGGTCCGACGACGAGGCGTAGCTGCCGCCGCCGTAGACGAAGCGCGTCTGCTTACGGCCTCCCGCCTCCAACACGATCTTCGCGCCCACCGCATCGCGGTTGTCCTTGCGGACCAGCTCCACGCCGAGCCAACGATTGTCTTTCGTGTCGGCCTCGTTGCGCAGGATCGCCACCGGCTCGTTGGTGTGGATGGCCGCCAGGTCGATGCGGCCGTCGTTGTCGAAGTCCGCCATCACGGCGCCGCGGGCGATGTGGTTGGATTGGAAATACGAGCCGCCGCGCGCGGTGATGTTCTTAAACTTGCCGTTGCCCTCGTTGCGGGCCAGGATCGGCTGCTGCGCCCGCGGCGAGGTCTTCGGCACCCGCGTGGCGTGGCCCGTGATGAGGAACAGATCCTCCCAGCCGTGATGGTCGATGTCGAGGAAGCCGGTGCCCCAACCGACCGTCATGCGGCCGAACACCGCCAGACCGGCCGGCGCCGTGAAGAAAGTGAAAACCGGCGGGCCGCCCGGCTTGCAGTCGTTGCGATACAGCGCGTGTAGCTCGTTCTCGTAGTTCGCCACCCACAGCGACGGCCGGCCCGTGCCGAAGCAGTCGGCGATGCCCAGCCCCATGCTGCCGTTGGGCGCTCCCGTGTCGTCGCGCGCCGTGCCGCTGGCCATGCCCACTTCCTCAAAACGGAACTCGCCCTTCTTGGTCGAGCGGTTGATGTAGAGGAAGTTATCGACCGTGTCGTTGGCGACGTAGATGTCCGGTTTGCGGTCGCCGTTGACATCGACCATGACCACGCCCAGCCCCTTACCCAATTTCGTGTCGCCCTCTTTCACGTCGCGCTTGAGGCGCTCGCGCGCCTTGGGACTGAGCCAGGTCAACTGCGCAAGTTCCTCGTCGGTGCGGGGAACGCGCAGGCCCGCCTCCTTGCTGACGTCCTGGAACCTGCCGTTGCCGAGATTGCGATACAACTTGTGTTCCAGGCCCGTGAAGTTCTTGGGCGGACACACGTCGCGCGTCTTGCCGTCGTAGTTGCAATTGGTGGGGTGGTTGCGCTCGAACGACCAATCGACGTATTGGCAGACGTAGAGATCGGCCAGTCCGTCGCCGTCGAGATCGCCCCAGGCGGCGCTGGTCGTCCACAGGCCGTCGGGCAGGCCCGCCTGCTTGCTGACCTCGACAAACTTGCGGCCCTTGGTCTTATCGTTGGGATCGACCGGTTCGTTGTGAAACAGGGCGAGATGGTGCCAGCCCGTCACCAGCAGATCGGGCCAGCCGTCGTTGTCGTAGTCCGCCGCCGCCGCCCCGTGCGTATAGAAAGCGATCTTATCGAGTCCCATTTTGACGGTGACGTCCTCGAAGCGGAACTTGCCCAGGTTGCGGTACAGGCGACAGGAGTTGCCCTTGATCTGCTTCTTGTCCGGTCCCTCGTAGTGGCCGCCGCCGGGAATAAACAGATCGAGCAAACCATCGCCGTCGAAGTCGAGGACGGCCAGGCCGCCGCCCAGCGATTCGAGGATGGCGTAATGGTCGGCCTCTTCGCCGTTGCGATAGGTGAAATTGACGCCGGTCTCCGCAGTGGCGTCGCGGAAAAGCGGCGGCCCTGCCAGCGTCGTCTCCTGCTCCGCGCTGGGCGCCGGGGGGTTCGTGGTCCAGTTACAGGCGCCGGCGGCGAGCAGCGCGCTCGCCACGAGGACGGCCGGCAGCCATCGCAGCAACGCCTTCGCCGGCGCCCCGCGCGATCTCGTGCAGGCATTCGTTCGGGACATGGATCGCTACCTCCAGATGAGGGAAATGAGAATTTATACATTGTAACCGCTGTTCGCGGAGTGCAAGCATTTTCTGGAAAGTTCGATCTCTCTTGTCGTGCGGTCTGTGCGGGAAAAACGGCACGCGATTTTCTGTATCAAACACCAGAGCGTTGTTGAGGCATTGTGAAACTAAGCAATATGGAGAAAATAGACAAAAGAGAAGGGATACAGGTGAGAGGTAACCGTCGCGTTCATCTCGGAACAGGGTCCATGCCGTGAAGAAATTGTTGCTTGTGCTGATCCTTTTGGGTTTGACCTTGGCAGGAATCGCCTACGGCGTTCATGCTCGGCAGGCCGCAAAGGCGGAACACATCGCCTACACGGTCGCCCCGGTGGAGTTCGGCGCTCTGGACGAAGTGGTGAGCGCCACCGGACTCGTGCAGCCGCGCGAGACGTTCGTGGTCGGCTCCGAGCAAGCGGGCAAGGTCGTGGCCGTGCTCGCCGACTTCAACCAGGTCGTGGAGGAAGGCGACATGCTGCTTCGGCTGGACGATCGCATGGCCCGCGAGCGCCTCAAACAAGCCGAGATCGCCGTCCAACTGGCTCAGGTGGCCGTCAAGCAGGCCGAGTCCAATCGCGACACCGCCGACAAGGCGGTCAAGCGTCTGCGCGACATGTCGGAGTCGGTGCGCAGTCAGACCGAACTGGACATCGCCGAAAGCAAGCTGCGCGCCGCCGAGGCGGCGGTCGAGGCGGCGCAGCTCAAGGTGCGCGAGGCCGAGGACGCGCGGACGCAGGCCGAATTGGGTCTGCGGCTGACGACGATTCGGGCGCCGGTGTTGGAAGCGGCGGAGACGCCGGCCGGGACCGTGCCGCCGTCGGCGCGGCCGGGGATCGGCGTGCTGTCCGAGGAGCTGTCGCCGTCGCGGAGCAAACGGTCCTTCGTCGTGCTGGATCGCAAGGTGTCGCTCAATCAGCAGATCGGCCCGCCCTTGCAGGGCCACCTCTTCACGCTGGCCGCCGACTTGAATCGGATGCGCGTAACGGCCCAGGTGGGCGAGGGGGACATCGACAAGGTGCGCCGCGGCATGGCGGCGCGGTTCACCGTCTCCGGCGCCGGCGACGATGCCCCTCGCTACAGCGGCAAGGTCGAGGACATTCTTCTGGTGCCGGCCAGCGAGCATGGGGCCGTTTACTACAAGGTTCTCCTCGACGCCCACAATGAGCGCGACGCGCCGACCGGCGACTGGCAATTGCGTCCCGGACTGACGGCGTCGGTGGACATCATTCGGCGGTCGCACGAGTCGGCGTGGAAGCTGCCGGCCGCCGCCCTCAATTTCGAGCCGGCCGCCGCTCATTTGAGTGCCGCCGCCCGCGCGAAACGAGAGCAGTTGCGGGACCGCAAAGACCGCGATCAATGGCAGACCGTGTGGATCGTCGGCGACGACGGCAAGCCGTGGCCGCTGTTCGTTCGCACCGTCGGCAAGAACGAGCGCGGCGAGACTGGCATTCAGGATGGCCAGTTCATCGAAGTGCTGGAGTGGGACGCGGAACAGAAGCCGGCGCTCGACGCGAAAAATCCGTCGGCCTTGCAGGTCATCACCGACGCGCCGCCGCCGAAGAAAGGCATGTTCAGCATTCCCAACATCAAGTTCTAGCCCCATGGCTGCCGGCTTGCCGGGACCCGGTGGAAGGGAGGTTCAGTCATGCCGCCCATCATCGAACTGGAGAACATCCGCAAGGTTTACCAGACGGGCGCGGTCGAGGTCCACGCCCTGCGCGGTGCTTCGCTGACAATCGAGCCGGGCGAGTTTGTGGCCATCGTCGGCGCCAGCGGCTCCGGCAAATCGACGCTGATGAACGTCCTGGGCTGCCTCGATCGCCCGACTTCCGGCGTCTATCGCTTCGACGGTCAGGACGTGGGCCGGCTGGGTCGGACGGAGTTGGCGCATCTGCGCAATCAGAAACTCGGCTTCGTGTTTCAAGGCTTCAATCTCCTGAAGCGTCACAGCGCCGCCGAGAATGTGGCCCTGCCGCTGCTCTATGCGGGAGTGTCGGCGCGGCAGCGGTCGCGTCGCGCCCTGGAGATGCTGAAGCTGGTGGGGTTGGCCGACCGCGTCCATCACGTACCGAACGAACTGTCCGGCGGCCAGCAGCAGCGCGTCGCCATCGCGCGCGCCCTCATCAATCGGCCGCAAGTGTTGCTGGCCGACGAGCCGACCGGCAACCTCGATTCGCGCACCAGTCAGGAGATCCTGAGCGAATTTCAGCGCCTCAACCGCGAACTGCGGCAAACGATCCTCCTGGTGACGCACGAACCGACCATCGGCCGCTGGGCGCGGCGTCTGGTGACGGTTCGGGACGGTCGCATCGCCGGCGACGTTGCCGTCAAACCAACCCGTTCCCTCGTGGAAACACCCGCGCAGGCCGCTTGCGGCTTAGCGCCGGTCGCGGTCCACTAAGCCGCAAGCGGCCTGCGGAACTGACTCTGAAAGGCGAGCCATGAGTTTTCTTTCGGCCCTCCGGGTCGCCCTCGGCGCCTTGCTGGTCCACAAGGGGCGTTCCGTCCTGACCAGCCTCGGCATTGTCATCGGCATCAGCGCCGTTATCGCCATGGTATCGGTCGGCGAGGGCGCGCGCTATCTGCTGGAGGACCGTCTGGACAGTCTCGGCAAGAACCTGATCCTGATCCGTCCGGGCAGCCGCACGGCGCAGGGCATGGTCGCCGACTTCGAGCCGTTGACCGCTGAGGACGTTCGCCTTCTCCGCCAGCGCCTGGGACACGAGTTGGTCGCCATCGCCCCCTCGCAGACGACGCAACGCCTGGTCTCGACCTCCGCCGCCCATCACGGCACCTCGATCGTCGGTTGCACTCACGACCTGGAGTTTGTGCGCGGCTGGCAGATGCAAGCCGGCCGATTCATCTCCGCAGAGGATGTCAAGAAGATGGCCCCCGTGTGCATCATCGGCGTCACGGTGCGGAAGAAACTCTTTCCGCACGCGCGCAACGTCGTCGGGAAGACGCTGCGCGTTGAACGTCTTGACCTGCGCATCATTGGCGTGATGGACTCCAAGGGACGTTCGCCGACCGGGGCGGACCAGGACGATCAGGTCTTCATGCCGTTGACGACGTTGCAACGCAAGCTGGTGGGCGAGGAACGCCTCAATCTCATCCTCACCAGCACGCGCTCGCAGTCGGAGATCGAGAAGGCCAAGACCGACATCACGCGCGTGCTGCGCGCCAACCACCACATCAGGCCGGGCCATGAGACGTTCGACGTCAACAGCGTCTACGAGATTTCCGACCTGGCGCGGACGGTGACGACGGTGTTGCAACTGCTGGTCGCCATCGTGGCCGGCATCTCGCTGGTGGTCGGCGGCATCGGCATCATGAACATCATGATGGTATCGGTGACGGAGCGCACGCGCGAGATCGGCATCCGCATGGCCATCGGCGCGACGCCCGCGAACGTGCTGGTGCAATTTCTCATGGAGGCGATGGTGCTGTCGCTGACGGGCGGTTTGATCGGCGTGGCGCTGGGCCTGTCGGCGGCGATCGGTCTGGCGCAGCTGACGGGTTGGCCGATCATCATTTCGCCGACCGCCGTGGTGGTGGCCTGCGGCGTGTCCGGCGCGGTGGGCGTTTTCTTCGGCTATTATCCGGCCTGGAAGGCGTCGCGCCTGGTTCCCATCGAGGCGCTGCGCCACGAATGAGCGCCACTCCCCCTCTCCCCTGAAGCGGGGAGAGGGGTAGGGGGCGGCATTTCCCCCTCACACCCTACCTCTCTCCCCCGCTTCGGGGGAGAGGGGAGAAAGAAGGTGCCGCGCCCCGCGCAGAAGACGCCACCATCCCCGCAATCGCTGTCCCATCGTCGGCGCATGGCTGCTCTCCAACACTCCGCGGAGCATCTCCATTTGCCGCTCCGCCCCTTGCCCCATCGCCAGTTCATAATGCGGACGAAACCGGCCGCCGCGCACGCTGACGACCTGCGGCACCGTCATCTCCAGCAATCCTTCCGCTCCCTGTGTCACGCCCCAGCCGCTGTCGCCGCGACCGCCGAACGGTGTCGCCGGATGCGCCGTCGAGGCGATGGCATCGTTGATCGCCACCATGCCGGCACGCAGTTCACCCGCCAGCCGCAGCGCTTTGCGCTCGTCCTGCGTGAACACTGACGCTCCCAGGGCATACGGACAGCGCGACTCCATGCGCAGCGCTTCCTCCACGTCCGCGAACGGCAGGACCGCCGTCACCGGCGCGAACGATGCTTCTTGGCACAGCGCCATCTCTGGCCGGGCGTCGAGCACCACTCTCGGCGCGCAGGCGTCGCCCTCGCCGGGCGGTGCGTCGATCAGCATCTTTCCGCCCTCGGCCAGCGCGTCGTTGACGAGCTGTTCCACCAGCCGCGTTTGCGCCGGCAAGGCCAGGCGAGCGGGACCGGCCCGCGCGGCCAACTCGCGCAGCGCCTCCGCGAACGCCGCATAGACGGGCCGCTGCACGAAGGCGCGGCGAACGGCGAGGCAGGTCTGTCCGCGGTTGAGCGTGGCGCCGAACCATGCCGCCCGCGCCGCCAGCGAAACATCGGCATCCTCCAGGGCGAACAGGGCGTCGCAGCCGGACAGTTCCAACGTCGAGGAGATCAACCGCTCGCCGAGCTTGCGGGCGATGGCGCGGCCGGTCGCCGCCGAGCCGGTGAAGACGATGTGATCGACGGCGGCGTCCGTCAGCGCCTGACCGGCCTCGCGCGTCGCCTCCAGCATGGGGCACAATTCGACGGGAAAGCCGGCGCGGATCATCAGCGCGTGAAGGGCGGCGGCGCTGGCGGGCGCGACCTCCGACGGTTTCCACAAGACGGCGTTGCCGGCCGCCAGCGCCTGCACCATCTGCGTGCCGTTGAGATAAAGCGGATAGTTCCAGGTGCCGATAATGCCGACGACGCCGCGCGGCCGGCGATGCACCGTTTCGCGCTCGCCCAGCAGCCACAAGGGACGCAATCGGCCGGGCACGCGCCGCGGACGCAGCAAGCGCGCCGCCTGACGTTCGAGGAAGCGACATGCATCCGCCAGCGGCAGGATCTCGCAGGCCAGCGTCTCCACCGCCGGCTTGCCCAGATCCCGCGCCACCGCGGCGCACAGATCATCGCATTCGCTCACCAGGAGATGGCGGAAGGCTTGCACAGGCGTCAGTCGGCGGCGGATCGGCAGCGAACGCCAGCCCGCCTGCGCGGCGCGGGCGCGGGCGAGTCGATCGTTGAGCGTGGCGGTCGGGGTGAGAGGCGTCATGGTGTGTTCTCAAAAAAAGGACATTCCTCATTTTGCCTTTCAAAATGAGGAATGTCTTCTGTTTTCAGGGCGAGATGCGCTGAGGCCGGTACATCTGGAACGCCTTGAAGTAGGTGGGGGCAGACGCCTGCATCTGCGCCGGCGTCGGGAAGGTGCTTTTGCCGGCCACGAAGGTGGTGCTCATGCGCGTGAGGCTGGGGAACAAGGTGGACAGTTTGTTCCCCGACCCGTTGTTGTAGGGCATGGACGCGGAGACAGGCGCGTTGACGTTGCGATAATCGACCTTCGAGTTGGTGATCTGGCCGACGACCGGGCCGAACGTGATGATCTGGGCATGCGCCGCGGACGCCCACCCCAGCCCCAGCGTCAGGCCCGCCAGCCACAGCAATTTGCGCATACTCTTCCCCCTTCCTCCTCTCGCGAGGAAACGACTCCGACAGGCGAAACAGATTTGGGAGCGGGCAAACCATAGCGACTGCTCTCGGCGTGTCAAGGCCGATTTTCCTGCGTGCCGCGACGCGCGTCGAGGCTTCAATCTGCCTTGACCCTGGCGCGCCGGAGATGCTACAACCGCCGCGGACGGGCGCAACCCTCCAGAATGAGCAACTTTCGTCTCCCGCTTCCACCGGGGTTGAACTACTCCCGGCCCGAAGTCCGCCGGGCCAGCGCCATGCAGTCGGAGCGGACATTCACACGAAGGAACGCGCATGGAGAAGACGGCACTCATCACGGGCATCACCGGGCAGGACGGCAGCTACCTGGCCGAACTGCTCCTCAGCAAGGGCTACAAGGTTTACGGACTCGTCCGCCGCGTCAGCAGCGAAAACTATCAGCGACTCGAACATCTGCGCCACAACATCACGCTTCTGCAAGCCGACCTGCTCGATCAATCCTCCTTGACGGCCGCCCTGGAAGAATCGCAACCGCACGAGATCTACAATCTCGCCGCGCAGTCGTTCGTGCCGACCTCCTGGCAGCAACCGGTCCTCACCGCCGAGTTCACCGCCATCGGCGTCACGCGCGTCCTGGAGTCCATCCGCAAGGTCTGCCCGCAGGCGCGTTTCTATCAGGCCAGCTCCAGTGAGATGTTCGGCAAGGTGCATGAGACGCCGCAGCGCGAGACGACGCCGTTTCACCCGCGTTCGCCCTACGGCGTGGCCAAGGTCTACGGCCACTACATCACGGTGAACTACCGCGAAAGCTACAACCTGTTCGCTTGCTCCGGCATCCTCTTCAATCACGAGTCGCCGCGCCGCGGACTCGAATTCGTCACGCGAAAGATCACGCATGGCGTGGCCCGGATCAAGCACGGACTCAGCGACGAGTTGCGTCTGGGCAACCTGGAAGCCAAGCGCGATTGGGGCTTCGCCGGCGATTACGTGCGAGCCATGTGGCTGATGCTGCAACAGGACACGCCGGACGATTACGTCGTCGGCACCGGCGAGACGCACAGCGTCGAGGAGTTCGTGCGCATCGCCTTCGATCGTGCCGGGTTGGATTGGCGGCGGTATGTGGTGATCGATCCGCGCTTCTATCGCCCGGCCGAGGTGGACCTGCTGCTGGGCGACGCCTCGAAGGCGCGGCGGCAGCTGGGTTGGCAGCCGCGGATGTCGTTCGAGGAGATGGTGCGCGCGATGGTAGACGCCGACCTCGCGGCGCTGCGGCCATCCGCCAAGCCGCTTGCGGCTTAGCACGACGCGATGCGTGACGCTAAGCCGCAAGCGGCTTTCAGAGAGAGGGGCCCCACATGAGCGAGACGAACCCTTCCGACTGGGATCTGGACGAGTTGAAGGCGCGCATCCGCGAGCAGGCCGCCAGCATGCGCGAGCGGGCCGCCGCCTCCGTGCCGCTGGCGGCGCGCAGCTCGGCCGCGTGGTCGTTCAACTGGCTGGAAGTCAAGAGTCGTCTCAAGATCGGCGCCGGCCTCGCTCAACTCGGCGCCTTGCCCCTGCTGCCGCGCTTCCACGGACTCATTCGCCGGATGGCGCTGGCCGGCGCGAAGGTAGTCCTTTATCTGAC
This sequence comes from Gemmataceae bacterium, assembly GCA_036557825.1. GTDB lineage: Bacteria > Planctomycetota > Planctomycetia > Gemmatales > Gemmataceae > JAJPHU01. The sequence continues at coordinate 1,130 of DATBGU010000307.1, read as the reverse complement.
GCGCTTCCTCACCAGCAAGCAAACGGACTTCAACGTCTGCCTGCTCGACGCCCTGCGCGAGATGGGCGAAGCGCTGCACACCGTCGAGACGCGGGTGGTGCAGCAACAGGAGCAGATTCGCTTGCTGGAAGCGGCGGTCAATCAACTGCAACTGCGCCTCTCGTCCGGGCCGAATCGCCGCGGCGAACTGGAACGCAAGGCGTCCTGACCCCTGTTCCCTATCTGACGTGGGCCGCATGAGCCGAATTGCCATCCTCAGCCTGAGCATTTCTTCCGGCGACGCCGTCGGCAATGACGCCCTGGAGATGCACCGTATTCTGTCCGCGCAGGGACACAACGTCGGCCTGTTTTGTTCGCACTGGGTCAAAAAGGGCGAGCAGACGCGGGATGTGGCGGAGTTGCCCGCCTTCCTGGGCGAAGACTTGCGGGCGATCCTGATCTATCACCACGCCATCGGCTGGACGGCCGGACTCGACCTGCTGCGCCGCGCGACGTGCCGGCGCGTCGTGAAATATCACAATGTCACGCCAGGCCGTTTCTTCGCCGGTTTCCCAGGCGATCAGCGCCGCGTCTGTCAGCTTGGCCGCGAGCAGCTGCGCGAGCTGGCGCGGGCGGAGTGCGATCTGTACCTGTCCGATTCTCCCTACAATCAGGGCGAATTGCTCGACGCCGGGGCCGCGGCGGATCGCTGCGCGGTGGTGCCGCCCTTTCACCACATCGACCGCTTGCACGCCTTGCCGCCGGATGCGAACGTCCTGCGGCAGCTGGGCGACGGACAGACCAACTTGCTGTTCGTCGGCCGCCGCGCCCCCAACAAGGGGCATCGCTTCCTCCTCGACGCCTTCGCCGCCTATCAGGAGCATTACAACCGCGACAGCCGTTTGCTGCTGGTCGGCAAAGCGGATCGGCACCTCGTCAGCTACTCGAACGTGCTGCGCGAGCAGGCGTCGCGCCTCGGCGTGCTCGACCGCGTGCATTTCATTGACGGGGCGACGGACGCGGAGTTGAAGGGTTACTATCAGACGGCGTCGGCGTTCGTGGTGGCCAGCGAGCATGAGGGCTTCTGTGTGCCGGTGGTCGAGGCCATGGCCTTGGGCGTGCCGGTGATCGGCTACGGCAGCACGGCGGTG
>DATBGU010000306.1:0-14731 GCA_036557825.1 Gemmataceae bacterium | reverse complement strand
GATCAACTCCAACTCTTCCAGCATGGCCAGGTCGGCCAGCAACTGCTCCGCTCGCTCACGCAGCTCCGCACCGACCAAATTGCTGGCCAGGTGCGACTCCGCCTGCCGCGCCGCCCGCACCAGATCCGGAGCGTAGGGATTACCCACACGCAGCGCCGGCTCCATCTCCGCAAGCGCCTCGCTCACCCGCCGCTCCGCCTCATCCTGACGCGCCGCGCGGTCCCGCACCGCCCAGCCAACGCTGCCGCCCAGCGCCACCGCCGCCAACAGCAGTCCGGCCCCCAGCGATCCCACCAGCGAGCGATTGCGCCGCGTCCACCGCCGCGCTCGTTGCATCAGCGAGGGTCGCCGCGCCAGCACCGGCTTGTCTTCCAGAAAGCGGCACAGGTCGTCGGCCAGTTCCTTCGCTGTGGTGCAGCGCTCACTCGGTTCCTTGGCCATCGCCTTGAGCACGATCGTCTCTAGCTCATGCGGAACTGCCGAGTTCAACGACCGCGGCGCGGTTGGCTCCTCGAAGGCGATGCGCTTCAGAATCTCTTGCCGGTCCTTGCCATCGACCGCCGGCCGCAGGGTCAGCAGCTCATATAGCGTCACACCCAGCGAATAAACATCGGTGCGATGATCGACCAGACCATGCTTCGCCAACGCCTGCTCCGGACTCATGTATCGCAGCGTCCCCAGCAGGTCGCCCGTCATGGTCAGCCCAGAGTCGCCAGCCGTCCGCGCCAGGCCGAAGTCGGTCACCCACAGCTTGCTCTGACTGTCCACCATCAGGTTGGCCGGCTTGACATCGCGATGCACGATGCCGACGCTGTGGGCATACTCCAGCGCCTCCGCTGCTTGCTCCCCCCACTCCGCCACCCGACGGAAGTAAGCCCCATCGCCAATCGGCCCCGATGTCGTCGCCCTGCCAACCGCAGGCGTCTCCGCCGCGGCCGCTTCCGGCGGCGGAGTCTGCACCGCTGACACCTCGACCGTTGCCGCGGATACGTCCTCCTCACGCTTCGGCGTATAAGCCGCCGTCGGCTCACTGGCCGCACAGCCGCCGGGCGCGCGCTGCTGCTCGATCAGTTCGGCCAGTGTTCTGCCCTCGATGAACTGCATGGCATAGAAGTGAATGCCCCGCTCGCAGCCGACCGCATGCACCGGCACAATGTGCTCCTGATGCAAGCCCGCCGCCGCTCGCGCCTCGTTGTGAAAACGCTGCAACTGGCGGGCATCCATCGTCGCAGCGAACGGCAGCACCTTCAGCGCCACGCGCCGGCCCAGCGAAATCTGCTCGGCCTCATAAACGACGCCCATGCCGCCCCGACCCACTTCCCGCACGATGCGGAAGTCGCCCAGCACGCCGGAGACCAGACCATCGGCCGGCGCTTCCCCTGCGGAGGGCGGCTGACGCAGCACAGTCAGTGCGGGCAGCACTTGACGCAGCACGTCGGCCAGTGCCGGATAGCGCTGGACGTACTCCTCGATGTCGGGCTGCTCGCCGGCATCAAGGCGTGCCAGAAACTCGTCGGTGATCTGAGAGAGCAGCGCTTCCACAGAGGCATTTTCGGGCGAAGCCGTCGTGTTCATGATGAGGATTCTTCCTGGTCGTCGTTGGTCAGGAGTTTGTGCAGACGCAAGAGAGCGCGGCCATGACGCTTGCGGGCCGTGGCGGCGTCGAGGTGCAGCACGTAGGCCACCTCGGCGAAGGACAATCCTTCAAACGTCCGCATCAGCAGCACCTCGCGGTCGGTCTCGGGCAGGCGAGCAACCGCCTCGCGGACGCGGCGGGCCAACTCACGCCGAGAGAGGTGCTGGCTGGGCGAGGAGCCGGGAGCGAGAAACTGCCCCAAGAGTTGCAGCGAAGACCGCTCCGGCAGCGATACCTCACGCTCTACCGAGCGGCGAGCGGCCTCGACGTGATAGCGGCGGAGCATGAGCAGCCGATCCGAAGCGAGTTGCCGCAGCCACAGCCGAAAGGGCATGGGGGGCGGTTTCGGATCGTCCTGCAAGCGTCGGGCCGCTTCCATTTGTGCTTCCTGCACCACGTCGGAGGGGTCCACGCGGGCGCGGATGCGTGGGTCGAGGCGCAGCTCGACCATCTGGCGCAGGTAGGGGCGATGGCGTTCCAGCAGCCGGCCCAGCGCCCGCGGATCGCCGTCGCGCACCTGCCGCAGCAGGCGGCGCGTTTGCTCCGAATCCGACGCGTTCTCGTCCATGCAACCTCCCCTACGATCCTATCTGCAAAGCGGCGAAAAATGTGACACTTTTTTTCGCTTGCCCGGTGTCCGGAGGTTGGAACGCTCATTGAATTCAACCAGGATCGTCCTCTCTCTAGTCCCAGGGCGGAGAAAGGGCCGCGGAAGGGACGAGCATTTTTTGAACGAAGTTGCCACGACTCGAAAGTTCTTCCGGCGAATCGAGAAGCGCCTTGCTCTCGGGCGGAGGCAGCGTCATATTAATCCTTATCGTTAGGCGTCCCTTTTCGTCAGAGAGTACGCCCAGGAGAGAGACAGTGCCGCCCGCGCCCGCCACGCCCAATAGGCCCGATGACCTGCATGGACAGCTCTTGGCCGCACGCAACGGCTCGCAGGACGCCCTGAACTGGCTTCTGGAGAAGTGCCGCCCCTACCTCCTGATGATCGCCAACGAGGAACTGGAATCGGACCTGCGGCCTAAGGTGGCGCCCTCCGACTTGGTTCAGGAGAGCGTTCTGGAGGCCTGGCACGACTTCGCCGACTTCCGCGGTGGCACGGGCAAGGAATTGTTCGCCTGGCTGCGGTGCATCCTCCGCCACAACCTGGCCGACGCCCGGCGGCACTACCGCGATGCGACCGCCCGGCAAATCCGCAACGAGCAACTGCTCGACGCCAGCAACGCGACCGCGTTGCGAGAGAAGCTGACTTCCGGCGACACGTCACCGCCGGACCGCGTCGTCGCCCAGGAGCAGGCGGAAACCCTGGAGCAGACCCTGAGCCGTTTGCCCGAGGAATATCGGCGCGTGCTCCTGCTGCGCCATCAGGAGGACCGTCCCTTCGCGGAGATTGGCGCGGCGCTGGGCAGGTCGGAAGGAGCGGCCAAGAAGCTGTGGCGGCGGGCCGTGCGCCGGTTGCGGCAAGAGATGCGAGGGGAGCATGACAGCGGCTGAGTCCCAGATCCCCGAAGACCACGAGGCGGCACTGCTGGCCGCCTACGACGAGGCGCTGGCCGCGGGCCAGACTCCCAGCCTGGATGAGCAGGCTCTGTCCGCCATCGGTACGGACACCGCCGAACTGCGAGCGGACCTCGTCTGCCTCGAACTGCTGGCCCAGAGATGGCCGCGCCGACGTGCTCCCCAGGAAAACGGACTTTCAATCCACCCGGACCGACCGGGCAGGATGACTCAGCTTGGACGCTTCCGCCTGCTGTGTGAACTGGGGCGCGGCGGGCACGGCATCGTCTATCTGGCCATCGACCCCGCGCTGGGCCGGCAAGTGGCGCTGAAGGTGCCGCGGCCGGAGGTCCTCCTCACCCCGGACCTGCGGCAGCGTTTCCTCCGCGAGGCGCACACCGCCGCCGGGATGGATCACCCCGGCCTGGTGCCCATCTACGAGGCCGGCGAGGAGGGAGCGGTCTGCTACATCGCCTCCGCCTACTGCCCCGGCCGCAGCCTGGCCGCCTGGCTCCGGGAGCAGGGCGCACCGATGGAGCTGCGGACGGCCGCCCGCCTGGTCGCCACAGCGGCTGAGGCCGTCCACTACATGCACAGTCGCGGCGTGCTGCACCGCGACCTCAAGCCGGCCAACATCCTACTCCAGACCGAAGGATCAGTGGAAGAGGCCGATCGGACGGCGCTGTATCCGGACAATGGGGCAGCGACCCCCACTCTCCGACGGCCAACGGTTCAGTCCTCGCCCGGAATCCCAAAGATCACCGACTTCGGGCTGGCCAAGCAGATGGATGCTGCCGACCCTGGGCAGACGCAGACGGGAGCCATCCTCGGCACGCCCGCCTACATGGCTCCGGAGCAGGCCGCCGGCCGGACGCGAGACATCAGCACCGCCACCGATATCTACGCTCTGGGAGCGATCCTCTACGAGTGTCTCACCGGCCGGCCGCCGTTCGGCGGCGTCAGCGATCAGCCGCTGCTGGAGCGTGTGCTCGCGGAGGAGCCGACGCCACCCCGGCGGCTGCGGCCGAGCCTGCCGCGCGACCTGGAGACGGTGTGCCTGAAGTGCCTGCACAAGGAGCCGCGCCAGCGCTATGCCAGCGCCCAGGCTCTGGCCGAGGATCTTGACGCCTGGCTGGGGGATCGCCCCATCGCGGCGCGACCGGCCACCACCCCCGAGCGCCTGGCTAGATGGGTGCGGCGCCGGCCGAGCGTTGCGGCGCTGGTCCTGGTGAGTACGCTGGCGGTCCTGACCGCGCTGATCGGCGCCTTCTGGCACAACTTTACGCTGAACGAAACCTTGCAGCAGCGCGAGCAGGCGCTGGACGAATCGGACCGCCTGCGCAAGGAGGGGCTGATCCGCGAGAGCCGGCTGCGCGACTACTTGTACGTGACCGATATTCGCCTGGCGCGCGAAATGTGGGATACGGGCGACATGACGCACGTCCAGGAACTCCTCGACCGTCACCAGCCCGGCGCGGACGATCGGCGCAGCTTTGAATGGTACTGGTTGTCGGCCACGGCCCATGCGGAGAAGGCCCGTTTTCAGGCCCACGACGGCGGACTGCTCTGCGCGGCCATCTCGGCTGATGACCGCTTTCTGGTGACGGGCGATCGCAGAGGCAACGTCAAGGCCTGGGATTCGACGACCTTGAAGGAAGTCGGCGCGCTCACCGGGCACACGGATGAGGTGCAGCGCATCGTCTTCGCGCGCGATGGCCGCACACTGGCCACCTGTAGCAAGGATCGGAGCATCCGCCTGTGGAACGTCGGCACGTGGAAACAGACCGCGTGCCTGACGGGGACTCACTCGATGACCGTGACCTCGGTGGCCTTTTCCCCCAATGGAGCCGTCCTGGCCTCCTGCGATCGGGACCGTCGCCTCGCGCTGTGGGAATTGCCCTCGGGCCGCCTGCTGCGGTCATGGGTGGGCCACGAGGACGTGGTCCACGACCTGGAGTTTACCCCGGATGGCCGGACACTGCTCTCGGTCGGCAAGGACAACCTTGTGCGGTCGTGGAACGTGGCGGATGGGCGAGAAGGAGCCAGGTTTAGCAGCGACAAGAACGACCCGCTGCGGCTGAGTCTCTCGCCCGACGGGAGGACGCTGGCCACGGCCGGTTATTCCCACCTCATCCTCCTCCGAAACCTGACCGGATCGGCGGCCCCGATCGAACTCACAGGCCCACACAACGTCCGCTCGCTGACGTTCTCCCCGCAGGGCACCACAATGGCCGCCACGGGAGACGACGGCTTCCTGAGCGTGTGGGATTTGCAAGCCGGTGGCAGCGACGCCCCGTGGCGTCGAACCGTCCGAATCGGGGGCGGCCTCCTGCGAGAGGTCGGTTTCACTCATCGCGGGACCACGTTGGTCACCGCCGCCGAGGAAGGGACTGTCACACTCTGGGACGTGGGACGAATCCTGGGTCGGGAACAGATCACGACGACTCGAACGCTTGTTGGGGACATGGCCATCTCCCCCGATGGACGCCTCGCGGTTTGGGGCACCTACGACGGTCGGGTTCACCTGTGGGATCTGAGTTCCCAGAAGCTGGTGTGGACGAACCAGTTACCAAACATACCCGATGTGAGATTCGCGCCTTCCGGACGGGCCGTGGCCGCGTTCTGTTATGATACCGTCCGTGTCTTTGATACGGCGACGGGCCGAACGATCCTGGAGCGGAACGCCGATTCTTCCAAGGCGCTCCTCACACACGCCGCGTTCTCTCCGCCGGAAGACCTGCTGGCAACATCGCACCTGGATGGCACGATTTCCATTTGGGAGTATCCCTCAGGGAAGCTGCACGGACGCTGTCGGGCTTATGACACGGCATGCCACCGGCTGGCCTTTTCCCACGACGGGCAGATACTGGCCGTGACGAGTCAAGACCCCGCGATCACTCTCTGGAACCCGCGCACCCTGGAGCGCAAGGCAGTCCTCCGCGGTCACCGGACTCGGGTGGATCCCCTCGTGTTTACTCCCGACGATCGTAGTCTCATCTCCGCGTGTGAAGAAGGTGACATCAAGGTGTGGGATCTGGCATCGGGAACGGTACGCCAGACGCTTGTGAGGTCGGGCCAACCAATCGGCCAGCTGGTTCTGACGCCCGATGGCCGCACCCTGGCATCGGTTGGGATCGACACCATGAAGCTGTGGCATGTGCCGACAGGGCAAGAAATGTTTTCCAGTCTGAGCAGCGCTCACCGCTTCATGTGTGTGGCGTTCTCTCCCGATGGACGAACACTTCTGGCCGGCATCAAGCCGGCCAGGGAAGGCGAGCCGTGTCCCGTGCTAATGTTTCGCGGTATGCCCCCGGAGAGGTGAGGTGCGAACACGCCCAATCACGAGGTGGAGCTGTTCTCCCGAGTAGTCAGAGGATTCTGAAGGGCTTCCCGTCAACGCGGCGGGTTCTCCGTCCGCGCTTTCTGTCCCTGTGACTGGCTCAGCGAACTCAGTTTCTGCGCCTGGCTCGGCGGCTGTATCCGCCCAAGCTGTCCCATACAGGAAGCGCGGGACGCGAACGCTATCGACCGGTAGGCTTCGCTCAGGCATCGTCTTCTCCTGCTCGTGGGTCGAGAAGCCGTGACTCACTTCCCCAGGTGATGGATGGTGTTGTGCAGGAAGCCTTTCACTGTCGAACCGTCCGACGCTTTGAGGTCGTACTTGATTTCCATGCTCATCACCGGTTTGATATTGTCGATTGCCAGCGTCACCGTCTTGCCGTCCGCCGAAACGGTAGCAGCCGTCACCTTCGCCGGTTTCTCGTTGTAGTGTTTGGAACCGTACTGCGCGCTTCGCATCAATGACCAGGTCTTGACGGAGTAGTTCCCGAGATCGCCGGCGCTCTTGCGTTCCAGCACGCCACTGAACTGGATGACCATGCCGCTCTTCCGGGCGGCTAGAGCGACTGGTAAAAAGACGGGCTTGCCCGTGTAACGAACACGATAGAAGCCCCCCGGCTGTGTCTGATTCCCGGCCCAGGCGAACATGCCACAGCAATAGAGTTGCCCGTTGTCCGGATGGAATCGGCCGCGCATCACGCCCGTGGGAAACTGCGGCAGCGGCAGTTCACACAACCCGCCCTGAATCTGGCCGGCGACCTTCTCATGGGGCACCACGTACACCTTGCCGTATCCGTAGGAGAAATTCAGCAGCGATTTCTTCAGAGGCCCCCAGCCGTCGCCCGTGACCCACACCAACTCCGACGGCGAACGATCGAAGGCATTCGTGATCCAGCACAGCGGCTGCTTCATGGCCGCGTCGGAAGGATCCGTTACGTCATGGTAGCCCCAGAAGTTGCCGTAGTAGCCGCCGCGTTCCACGAGGTCAATGCGGTTCTTCGGAACCCAGAACCCCTCCTGATCCGACAGAAAGAAGGTGCCATCGGCGTTGACACAAACGCCGTTGGGAGCGCGGAAACCCGTCGCGAAAATGTCCGTTTTGCTCCCGTCCTTGCTGACGCGTAACAGGGTGCCGTGGTGCGGCACGATCGCTTTCAAGGCATGGCGGGCCGCCTTGGCATAATAGAAATTCCCTTGGGCGTCGGTTTGCAGGCCCATGGCGAACTCGTGGAAATGTTCCGTCACTTGATGGTCATTGTTGAAACAGGCGTAGAAATCCGTTTCGCCGTCGCCATTGAGATCGTGCAGGATCACGATCTGATCGCGGCAACACACGTGGACCTTTTCCTTGACGATCTTCAACCCCAGCGGCTGAAACAGGCCGGACGCGATGCGCTGCCAGGTCAGTCCCTTGCCTGGAGCGTCGCTGTCCTCAACCAGCCAGACGTCGCCGTCCCAGGTACAAACGGCGGCGCGGCGGCCATCGGCATAAAAGTCGAAGCCCGTCAGCCGCATCTGGCAGTTCCACGGGTTGTTCGTCGGATGCGTTAGCACGTCGGTCGTGAATGCCTGGTCGTCCGCGCCGACGACGGCTTGCGTTTTCAACACTTCCGGCCAGTGCCGAGGGCCGCCCCGCGTGAACGGCTCCAACGAGGCGGCCGGCGGTGAAGTCTTGGCCAAAGCGCGCAGGGCATCACGATCGCCGTCGGACAGCAAAACTTTGAGTGACAGCGGCGTCGAGGCGGCGGGTATGCGCAAGAGGGTAAACCCGTCCTTCTCCTCCAGGGCCGCCCGGTCGCCAACGAGAGCGACAGCCGTTGGCAGGGAGGCGACGCGAAGCAGCAGGTCGCACGGCGATCTGCCGATATTCAACGTGCGTGTGTAAACGACCTTTTCACCCGGTGTCATTTCGTAAGCGGGCATTTCAAGGATCGTCGCCTTGCCGACACGGTAGGAGAGGATGACCTGATTTCCATAGTGGTACATTCCTTTGTACTGTGCCCACGATCGCGGCAGCGGGCCATAGGGCTTGCCATCGCGGCCCTTCAACCGTGTATCGTCAAAACGCCCCGTCTCGGGATTGGCCCAGCCGGGGCCAATGGGATTGGCGAAGTGTACGGATCCCACGATTCGGGGATGAATTTGATGGCGGCCGTTGAAGTTGATGCCGTTCCAGTCAATGAATCCCTGGCCGCTCCATGCCGCTGTTGCTCGGAGGGTATCGTGATCGAACAACATCCAGTGCCGGCCTCGCGCCACGCCACCGGGACCATTGTCCAGACGCACCGCGATGCCCTTGTAGGCGAAGTTGCCCTTGTCGCCGACTTCGAGTGTGGCCATCAGGCTCGGGCCATAATTCATACTTACCCACGGCTCGATGTTCGTCGGCTTCGGGCCGCGACTAGCCCCTTTCGGCAAGCCCGCAAGATAAGCGTCGTCGATCTTCACGAATTGCCCAGGATTATGCGGCTTCAGGTAGGCTTCGCGGATGAAGTGGATCACGTCGTACTTCTGCTGAGGAACCATCCACGTCTGCGGCGTCATCATGCCGAAACCGTGCGTCAGGGTCTGATACATATGAAACGGGTCGGCGCCGTTCTTGAACTTCCCCTCAGCGAAGCGCAGCGAGGTCGGCATGGAACCGGCTTGCTCCCTCGTGCCGTGGCAGTTGGCACACACGCGAACGTAGATCTCCTTGCCGCGCTGGAAGCTCCGACCATCGAGAGAGCGGATGAGGCCGGCGTGATCCAGATCACGCTCGTAGTCCGGCAGCGGCGGCGGGGCGAACAGCGAGGCGGCGGGGCGCAATTGCCTTGCTCGATCCGGCCCCTTCTCGGCAATTTCCATGAGGTAGCGTGTCAGGTCGAGGAACTCCTGTCGTCCGGAGAGAACGTTCAGGAGGGCCTCCGGCATCAGTGACGGCCCCTTGTCATTGCGCTCGTCAATATCCTTCTTCAGGATCGTGATCGGCTTGCCGTCCTGCGCGGCGTCGCGCAGCACAAGGGCGTCGGCACGTTCCTCGGACAAAAGCCCAGTCACCGTCTTGCCGGTCTTCGTCGTAAGCATGACCGTTTCAAACCCCTTCTTGATGACCTTCGACGGGAACAGCACCGATTCGAGGAGGTAAATGTCCGACGCTTCCTTGCCAACCTTGGCAAGGTCGGGGCCGAGCCGCGCGCCGGCGTCTCCCGTGGCGTGGCAGCGTGTGCAAAGGAGATCGGGGCGGTGGAATGCGATGGCGCCGCGGCTCGCGTCGCCCTGTTCCCGAGCGGCCCTTGCCAATGCCGCGAGATTTTCCTTGAGCAGCTGCTGGTGCAGGGTCGGAGTCGTCTCGGCGCCGCGGTCGATTGGCGGCGCTTCCCAGATGTCGTGGAGCAGCGCGTGGATTTCCGGCTCTGCTTCTTTCAGTTCGGCCCGATTGAACGGGAAAAAATCATTGACACCGAAGTAGGACTCTGTCATTTCGGCGAAGAATTCCATCGGGTTGGTCAGCCCGTAATGCCGTACCCGCTTGCCATTGAACAGAAGCGCTTTCTCACCGTGGCCGCTCTTCTGGAACTTCTCGTACGCTTCGCGGATACGCACGTTGTCGAATCCCAGTACCTGATCGTGATAGGCGTGCGCTAGTTCATGAAGGATCACCCAGGGTTGCTCGACGATGTTCCGCCGGGTTGGCAAATCCGCGGCGCGGGGGAGATGGACGCATTTCGCCAGTTCGGTCGAGTAGCCGTTGCCCTTGAGCCAGTCGGCACTGGGATGATACTGCATCGGTATCAGCTTGCCGTGGTTCAAATCCAGGACAATCGTGACCGCCTGGAGCTTCTTCAGCCGATCTCGCGGTACCACCACTTTGATGTCAGAGAGTTTGCCTTCGAGAAAGCGCAGGGCGCGTTTTCCGATCTCCTCGTTCGGCACATGGAGCAGACGGTCATCGACACGCACCATCCACCCTTCGATGTTACGTACGATGTACGAGGCTGGCTTTGCGGGTTGGTCCGGTTTCTTCCGTGGCGGCGAAGTAAGCAGTTTCTTCATCCCTTTGCCGAGGGCGTCGCCGACGAGGAAGTAGGTTTCCGCGTTGCCGAACTCGTGATGGCCGTGGCCTGGATTGGGAGAGTCTTCGGGCTTGCGGACAAAGTCGTGTGTCTCAACGAAGAAAACCGTGCCCTTGAATTCCGGGCGGGCCGCTGCCGCAGCCTGGGCTTTCCGTAAAGTCGCCCACGTTCCTGGCGTCTTCACCCACGGACCGGTCAGCTCGCCGATGACGAAGGGCAGCCTGGGAGTCTTCAACTCCTTGCGCACGTCCTTGATAAGGTTCACCAGGTTCTGCTCATATTCCGGCACGGCGTTCTTCGAATCGACACCGTCATTCCACCCCTGATACCAGACGAAGCCCGCCAGTTCGTAACCGCGACCATCGTACTTCGGGAAGTCCTTTTTCAAGTTCGCAAGAGCTTGGCCAATTTCCGCGATCATCTTCCTGTAAAAAGGACCGACCTCGCCACCGGAACTGGGCGGCCGGAAGTCCTTGTAAAGGCTCTTGCCGCCCCAGGCGGTTTTGATGAGGAGTACCTGGCCGCCGCAATGGTCGCCGATGACGTGGCCGAATTGCAGCTCCGGCCCGAAATGGTGCTTGTCGCCGTAAGGGGTATAGCCCAGCGTGAGCGGTCCGGCTTGTAACGGTCCCTTCTCTGGTTGGTAACGGACCCACACGCTCTCGCGCACGGTCCACGAACCCTTGTTGTTCTTGAGATGCTTGACGAGGGACGCCTTGTCCGGGTCTTTCAGCAGATGATTCAGCGTTCCCTTGCCGCCGTTGTAGTCCTTGCCCTCCAGGTCGGCGACGGCCTGGCCTTCCATGTTCGATTGACCTGCCAGGATGAAGACCTGTAGTTTCGGTGTTTCGGCGGCAAGGCGGCTGGTTGGAAGGAGGGCAAGTAGCGCGAGGAGTTGTGCCAATCGTTGGAGATTCATTTCGCGGTCTCAAGGTGAACGGGCGGACAAGGGCGGCAAGCAGAAAATCCTGAAGACGATGCTACTATGAGGTTCGCGGGAAAACCAGAGTGAGTCCCAAAGTCAGGCGAACACCCACATACACCGTGAAGGGTGCAACGTTCTTGCCCACCGATGCAAAGTAGAGAATGAGGTTATTCACCCGTAGGTGCGATTGGTATGATTCGACGTTCCAGATTCGGATACCGGAGTCGGTCGTCGTCACCAGGGCGGAGCGGACTACCGTTTGGTCGACGGTCCAAGCGGCGGCGGCGAAGAACCACGTGGAGATCGAAGCCGATCAGAGGGCGCACGCGGCTCAGGCAGGACAAATCGTCCGCGCCCCCAGCGGTCGTGGAAGTCGGTGCGCACTCCTTGCGGCGCCAGGCAAGCCAGGTCGATCAGGCCGAGCGTCGCCACGTGGTTCGGGCCGTGAAGCAGTTTCACCCGCTAATGCGCCCCGCGCCATCTGTCCTCCTTGGGTCTGTGTGGCAGAAGCCCAGTCACAGTGCGACAGCCGCGAAGAAGTCCGCAGGCACGTGAACGGGTGCTTCGAGATCAGCGGACCACTTCACGCACATTTTGGGCCCTTTCGCGCGCCCGGAAGTCATCCGTTTTGTGCCCTGTCTAACTAGACGAACGCCCTAAGCAGGTGCTTAGGGAGCGCGCGCACTCTGACTCTAGTTCAGCCGTCGAGGAGGAGGTTTCATGAAGCCACGCCCGTTTGCGATGTCCTGCCGGGGACGTTGGGGCCATCGCGGTACTCCAGGTCCACGGCATCCAGGCCCCAACTCCCCAGAGCTGTCTCGTTACATGAGCCCCAAGGCAAGCACGTGAGCCAAACCCAGTTACGAGGACAAGTCATGGAACGCATCCGCATCAACGACCTGCCCGGTGCTGAGAGCCTGACGCCCGAGGCGTCGGCGAAGCTGTTCATCCTCCGTTGGCTCGGTTCGCTCCGCGGACACCGAGGCGCCCGCCGCCCCGCGGGCCGAGCTCGTCTGGCCGTGGCGCCGCGCCTGGAAAGCCTTGAGGATCGGGTGGTGCCCAGCACCTTCCTGGTCACCAGCCTGGCCGACAGCGGGACCGGCTCGCTCCGCCAGGCTGTCAGCGACGCCAATGCCAAGCCCGGCGCCGACCTGATCCGCTTCTCCCCGGAACTGACGGGGACAATCCAGCTCAGCAGCGGCCAGCTCGACGTCACCGACGACCTGACCGTCACCGGGCCGGGGGCGACCCGGCTCGCCGTCAGCGGCAGCGGCCTGAGCCGGGTCCTCCACGTCGCCCCGGGCGTCGCGGCGGACGTGTCCGGCCTCACCGTCACTGGGGGCCGGGCCGCGAACTTCGGCGGCGGGATCCTCAACGAGGGCGACCTGTCGCTCTCCTTCTGCCAGGTGGTCGGCAACGAGGCGTTTGCCAGCAAGCCCGACGAGGAGTCTGCCGGCGGCGGGATCAGCAACACCGGGACGATGACGGTCCGCTTCTGCGAGGTCGCGTCCAACACGCTCACGGGGACCGACGACCCGAGTGTCGATGGCGTCAACATCAGCGGCGGGGGCATCAGCAGCGCCGGGGCCGGTGCCAGCCTCATCATCACGGACTCCTCCATTTCCTTCAACACCGCCCCCAACGCCGGAGGGCTGCGCATCGCCGAAGGCTCGACGCTGACGTTCGCCCGCAATCTGGTGGAGGGCAACACGGCGCTGCAGACCCTCGCCGGGGGTGTCGGGATCGACGACGCGCCGGCCACGACCCTCACCGACAGCGTCTTCCGCGACAACCGGGTGCTGGGAATCGACTCCGTCTTCGGGGCGTTCGGCGGCGGATTGCACAACGAACACTCCGACACGACGGTGATCAACTGCGTGTTCGAGGGCAACTCCTCGGCCGGGTACGGCGGTGGCCTCGACAACTTCGCCGGCACCCTCACCGTGCGCGACAGTTCGATCACCGGCAACTCCGCCGTGACGGGCGGCGGGCTGGCCAACGTCTTTGGCGGCAGCGAAATGGTCCTGGAGGGCAGCTTGGTCAAGGCCAACACGGCGAGCGCGGACGGGGGCGGGGTCGCCACCGCGGCCAACCCCGTCTTCGGCAGCCCGGCCCGGCTGGAGGTGCGCCAGAGCGTGCTGAGCGGCAACACCGCCGGAGGCAACGGCGGGGGGATCTCCTTCGCCTCTGGGGACGTCCTGATCCTCAACGACGTCCTGATCACTCTCAACAGGGCCAACAGGGCCGGCGGGACCGGCAGGGGCGGCGGGCTCTACGTCGGGACGCCCCCGGCCACGGAGGACCTGACGGGGGCGGTCATCGTCCGCAACAGCCCCGATAACGTGTTCCGAGCCTGAGCTCCGCTCCGGGCCCCGTGACCGCCGCGCCTGGCCCGCCGGACACGAAGGGTTGCGGGGCCGGTCGGAGGATTGACGAGACGATGGTGGCGGACTTCCTCTTCGCGCCGGTACCGCGCCCATTGCTCGTCGCACCGTGCCTGTCCCATGTAGACATAGCCCGGCACGTCGCCGGAGCCGCCACGGCAGAAGATGAGGGCGTCCACCGCTTGTGAGCAGGCCTTTCTCCCGCTGCCGCAGTGGTAACGCTTTTTTGGCGAAAATCCTTGCAACCGTATCTTCGGGAGTTAGAATCCACCGTCAGTTTGGTAACCGAGCCTCAGGAAAGGACCAGGAAAGATCGGCTGAACCCGCTCGCCAAGGAGAATCCGACGGCGGCCGACCGGGTCCACCTTCACTTCTTCGCCGGCCGGCCCCTTGCGGAGATGACGCAGTTCTTGGGCATTTCGCCGTGAACGGCCGATCGCCTGTGGGTCTATGCGCGGGCCTGGCTACACCAGCAGATCCAGAGGGCGGCCCCAAAGAACAAAAAATCGGAAAAACGGGTGGCGTGATTTGGCCCGGAATTTCGCACTAAGAATAGGGAAGCCGAGGCGACTTCCAGGACCAGCTCGCTCATGAACGAACGCTCAATTCTTCGCCAGGCTTCTCCTTGCGAAGACGACACGAATCTTGTGCTTTTTCTGTCCGCTTTGTGCTGTGAAACCGCATGATCTTTGGGGAGGGAATTCCAGACGCATCCCCGGAACCCTCCTCCGCCGGTTCGGAGCGATCCCATGCGGCGTCGCCTGGGCCTTACGATGCCGGCAGCAAAGATCAAACCTGCAAAGGAGAGAGTCATGCCGATTTTTCTGAAGTACGACGGGATCAACGGCGACGTGACGACGACCGGCCACGAGAAGTGGATCGAGGTCCTCAG
>DATBGU010000305.1:0-8877 GCA_036557825.1 Gemmataceae bacterium | reverse complement strand
GCCCATCGCAAATCGGACTTCAACGGCCTGAAATTGCTGATTCTGAATCCAGTGGCATGGGCCGAACGGTGCATCGGTGCGGCAGACGGCGTGACCCAACGGCGTGCGCTCCCCTCGGAGGCTCACGAGCATCCAGGTCTTCTTCGCGTTTTCTTCCTTGGGAAGCCGCTGTCGGACGATGCAGCCGAGAACCTCTTCGGCCCAGATGCGATGGCCAGCCGGCACCTCTTCCACGAACATTCGACCGTCGCGCTCGACGATGAGCCGCCCCTGGCTGACCTTGCCGTTGCATTCGACTTCGAGATCGGCCACGAACCCCGGAAAAGCCCGCCAGGTCGCTTCTGCAACCAGGGCGTCCGCGACCATCTGGTTCGCATCGGGTTTGACCTCCAACCCTTCGTTCGCTGGAACGGGTGCCAGGACCAGACAAGGCAGGAGTCCGTGCCAGAGGCTCATGGGGTGCATCCTCGTAGGCGACCTGAACAGCAGCCGGGAACGCGGCCACGTATGATTTTGTAATACCGAAAAAAGTATCACCTTGTATTACGCACGGCAAGAGCAGTCGAGGCAGAAAAACCGGAAAAATTTGGAGAAGGGGGTTGACTTGGCAATCCGCTTGTTTATTCTATGGAATCATGGAATAGTGGAATGGAGGTGCGCCATCAAGGAACCCACCCCCGCCTGCAAGGCAAGCGACCACGCGAGTGTGGAGGGTTTTCTCCCCCCAGCCGCTTTGGAGCGCGCGGCCCAGATACTTCGGGCAATGGGTGATGGTTCGCGCCTGCGGATTTTGGATCTGCTCAAGCAACGAGAACTGTGCGTGACGGAAATCGTCGCTGCGGTCGGCGAGAAATTCACCACCGTATCGCAGCGGCTGAAACTACTCCGCAGCGAGGGGCTGATTGTCCGTCGCCGCGACGGCAACCACATCTATTACGCTCTAGCGGATCGACACGTCGTCGATCTGATTCTGAACGCGCTGGCCCACGCCACCGAGTTGGATACGGTCGCAGCGCATACTTCCCAGCAAGGAGACGTTTGAATGGCGACTCATCACCAGGGTCACACGCACCAGCACGGCCCCAACTGCGGCCACACGGCCATCAAGCACGATGGCCATGTCGATTACCTGCACGACGGCCACCTGCACCACCCGGTCGGCAGCCAGGTCGAGGAGCATTCTCTGGCGGTCAGTTCTACCAATCCTTCCGCCTGCACACCGAGCCATGACTGCGGCGGTCACGAGAAAACTCACCAGCACGGTCCGGGCTGCGGCCACGAGGCTGTCCCCCACGGCGATCACACCGACTACCTGGTGGACGGTCACTTGCACCATCCGCACGGCGATCACTGCGACGACCACGGTAAGGTGCAGTTCACGTAACAACTCGCGGTAGGCGGAACGCCTCACACTTTAGAGGCAATCGACGGGGGGCAGTCATTGCCCCCCCATTGCCCCCTCATCCCTTACCGTTGGCATGAGTTTCGCGCAGTCCGTCTGGCTCGCGTCTCGCACCGAAACAATTGCTTGCTCAAAGCTGCGAAATAATCTACTATCAAAGGAGATTATTCACGGATCAGCGAACCCGCAATGCAAAATCCCAGCGTCCCCGCTCCGCACCAAGAAGCTGTTCAATACAAACGGCACCCCTCGCAAGCGTTCTTCGACATGGCTGCCTTATGACCGATCCGATGCTGCATCTCCTCGCCCCGCAAGCCCAACAAATGGCCAAGAACTGCAACAATGAGCGAATGGCGATGGCTTTTCAATGGGTTGCTATCGGCAGCATCCTCATCATGGCAGGGGCCGCGGCGGTTCACCTGTTCAAGGATGTAGCAGGAGCCTGGCGAAAAGAGCCGGCTCCGAGGGATTACTGGCAGCTTCGCGAGGAACTCGACCGCCTTCATAACCGCGACCAAGGCAGGTGCAGATGACGATGCCCGGAACTTTCGCCCTTGCAGGCCATGAAGGATTCTTGTCCAACGCCCCGCCTACCCCTCCCCAACTCCCTCTGGCTCTGAGCAGCGTGCCCCGCAGCAGCGCCTCTGGCCGCCGGGCCTGGGGTGTCGGGCCGCCATTATACCACGGCGTCCGTGCCGTGGTGCGGCCTTGTCGCCACCCCAGACCCGACGACCGACGGCGACGAGCAGCAGCTGCAAGGCAGGGGAAGCTCCGCAATGAATTGCCGACAAGGGGCCAGCCGCCACACGAGAGCAAAGAAGGCCGGGAGCACTGGTTCGATGATGGTTCCTGACGATGGCACGGAAGCCGCCTTCGTGGCGACAGCGCTTATTATTCCCGTCCGACCCAAGCGAACTGCCTGAGTCTCAAGACCAGGCTGTTTCTCATCCCGAAGGAAGCGAACATGCAGTACAAGACGATCATTCTGGAACTTCTGGAACAACGGCCGAGGATGCACAACCAACTCCGCAAAAGCCGGAAACTGCTTCTGATGGTGGAGCGCTACGCCAGGGAGTTGAAGGCCAGTCATCAAGCCTGCAAGGACTACCTCTCACAGGCGAAGCCCGGCAGCAGCACGAGCCAGATCGCGAGCGAGGCGCTGGAGATGGCCCTCAAGGAACTGGAGGATCGTTTGCCCAACGAGTCTCCTCCGAACGAGACCGAACCTTTTTCGCTCGAAGCCGCAATGGCGTCCATCCGTCTTCATACGCCGTCCGCGTAAGGGCCTCGCGGGTCCAGCGGTCGCTCTTCGATGACCTTCCCCCACTTGAGCCGACCGACAAAGTGCCGGAGCCGGCGGAGCCGAAAGAAACGCCGGACACGGCCGGGCCAACAGAACCCGCTCCCGCTGATGCTCGCAAGCCGTCCGCGCCGCTCGCCGCCGGCCATCCCTTGCCGACCCCACCGTCCCCGTTCGCCAGCGGGGAAAAGGCAAAAGCTCGGGACATTCTCTCCGCCATTCGCCTCGTCAAAAAAATTGACCAACAGCAGCGGGCCGCCACTCCGGAGGAAAAGCAAATTCTCGCCCGCTTCGCTGGCTTCGGGCCAGTTGCGCTGTCAATCTTCCCCGATCCGGTGAGCGGCCGCTACAAGGACGCCTCTTGGCAGGCCCTGGGCGAGGAGCTGAGGGGATTGCTCTCGCCAGAGGAATACGACAGCGCCAAGCGTACCACCTTCAACGCCTTCTACACGTCCCCCACCGCCATCGCGGCTATCCACGCGGCAATCTCCCGCCTCGGTATCCCCAGCACTGCCACGATCCTGGAGCCGGGCTGCGGCACGGGCAATTTCATGAGCCAGGGTCCGCAAGGGACACGGTTCATCGGCGTCGAGTTGGACCTCATCTCCGGCCGCATCGCCCAGCTGCTCCACCCCGACCAGGACATTCGCATCGAAAACTTCCGTGACACGCGCCTACCCGAGAACCGCATCGACGCGGTGATCGGCAACGTACCGTTCGCTGATCTAAAGCTCGATTATCGCGGGCAAAAACTGTCCCTGCACGATTACTTCTTCGCGAAGTCCATCGACGCCTTGAAGCCCGGCGGTGTGCTGGCCCTGGTCACCACGCATTTCACCCTCGACAAGCAGAATGCCGCCATCCGTGAGTACCTCGCCTCAAAAGCAGACTTCGTTGGAGCAATCCGGCTTCCGTCCGACGCCTTCAAACGTGAAGGGACTGCCGTGGTGACGGACATCGTGTTCCTTCGCAAGCGACCGCCTGACGAACCGGCCCACCATGCCGATCCCGACTGGCTCGGCATTGCCCCGCTATCCATCGAGGGCTTGGACGTACCGATCAATCGCTACTTCCTGAATCATCCGGAGATGGTGCTTGGCACCTGGACCAGGAAGGACACGCTCTATGGAGGCGAGGGCTACAGCGTCCTCGGCACTGGCGACCTTGCCGAGCAGCTCCGCGACGCAATCGGCCGCTTGCCGGAATACGCCCCGCTGCAACTGTCCCAAGACCAGGAACTAACTGCCGAAGTTTTCGCACCCCCGCCGCCGGAGCGCCACATAAGCGAAGGCAGCTTCTTCGTGGCCGACGACCAGACCATTTGCCAGTCCCTGGGAGGCCAGGCTGTACCCGTCGTTTATGGCGGCACAACGCTGATGGCGCACGGCACGCACACTGGCAAGCGGCTGGCCGCCCTGATTCGGCTCCGCGACCTGGCCCGCCGTGTTCTCCAATCGCAGAACGAAGGCTGGCCGCAGACGCACCGCGACGAGGCACGCCGGGAACTCAACTGGGCCTACGACCGCTTCGATAGGAACTACGGCCCGATCAACAAAACCACCTTTGGCGAGACGGCGGACGGCCACGTCATCCGCCGGATGCCCAACATCGTGAAGTTCCGCGAGGACCCCGATGCGATGCTGGTCATGTCCCTGGAGGACTACGACGAGGTAACGGGTAAAGCCACCAAAGCCGCGATCATGACGAAGGACGTGGTCGGCAAGACGCCGCCCATCACGCAAGTACAAAGCGCCGAGGAAGGCTTGCTCGTCTCGCTCAACCAACGCGGCATGGTGGACTTGCCCTATATCGCTTCGATCTACGGGAAGGCCGAGAGCCCAATCATCGCCGAGCTGGGCGACCTGATCTTCCATGAGCCA
The DNA here is from genome assembly GCA_036557825.1 of Gemmataceae bacterium. Taxonomy (GTDB): domain Bacteria; phylum Planctomycetota; class Planctomycetia; order Gemmatales; family Gemmataceae; genus JAJPHU01. Next base: position 4,295 of record DATBGU010000305.1, on the reverse strand, counting down.
GAGTCGCGGACCTGGCAGACCGCCGATGCTTACCTATCCGGCAATGTCCGCATGAAACTCGCCGCCGCCGAGCAGGCCGGCCCGGAATATACCCGCAATGCCAACGCCTTGCGAGCCGTGCAGCCGGAAGACGTGCTGCCCGGCGACATCGATGCCGGGTTAGGTGCCCCCTGGATTCCGGCATCCGACATTCAGGCATTCGCAGCCGATCTTTTCCACGTCGAACCGTCTTCGGTCCCTGTTGCCCACCTGAAAAAGGATGCGGTCTGGAGTCTCGACGCCGCTTACGACGCCAAAGCCTCCGTTGCCGCCACCTCTGAATTTGGCACGGCACGCGCCAACGGCACCTGGCTGTTGGAGCTGGCCCTCAACATGAAGTCGCCGACCATCTACGACACGATTCAGGCCGGCGACCGCGAGGAGCGCGTCGTCAACCAGGAAGCGACGATGGCCGCCCGCGAGAAGCAAAAGCTCATCAAGGAGCGGTTTCGCTCCTGGATCTTTTCCGATCCTGAACGCACCGAGCGGTTGGTGCGGATTTACAACGACATCTACAACAACTTGCGCCCCCGGCTGTTCGATGGCTCGCATCTCGACTTTTCCGGGATGAATCAGACCATCCAGCTTCGCCCGCATCAGAAGGATGCCGTCTGGCGCGGCATGACTTCCGGCAACACGCTCCTTGCCCATGTGGTCGGTGCCGGTAAGACATTCACGATGGCGGCCACCGGCATGAAGATGAAGCAGGCTGGGCTCATCAAGAAGCCGATGTACGTGGTCCCCAACCACCTGCTGGAGCAGTTCGCCCGCGAGTTCATGCAGCTCTACCCCAACGCCAAGCTGCTCGTCGCCACCAAGGAGGACCTGGCCCGCGACCGCCGCAAGATGCTGACGGCCAAGATCGCCAGCGGCGATTGGGACGGTATCATTGTGACGCATTCCAGCTTCGAGCGGATCGGCATGTCGCGGGATTATCAGGAGAAGTTCCTCACCGAGCAGATTGCAGAGTACGACCAGCTGCTCCGCGAGCACGCGGCCGATCGCGGCGCCAACCGTAATCTCATCAAGACCATTGAGAAGCAGAAGGCCGCGCGGGTCGAGCGGCTGAAAGACCTACTTGCCGAGAACAAGAAGGATGACGGCTTGGTCTTCGACGAGCTTGGTGTCGATCACATCTTCATCGACGAGGCCCATTACTTCAAGAACCTGGAGACGCCGACCAAGATGGAGCGCGTCGCCGGCATCCAGACCGGCGGTTCCGAACGCGCGTTCGACGTGTACATGAAGGCGCGTTACCTGGATGAGCAGCACAAGGGCCACGGCGTCACCTTCGCCACTGGCACGCCGATCTCGAACACGATGGTCGAGATGTACACGATGCAGCGTTTCCTCGACCCGCACGGATTGGAAACTCGTGGCATCGAGCATTTTGATGCCTGGGCCGCCACTTTCGGCGAGGTCGTGGACACGATGGAGATTTCGCCCGACGGCGCCGGCCTGCGGCCCAGGAGCCGCTTCGCCCGCTTCACCAATCTGCCGGAACTTCAGCAGATGTTCCGGGCCTTTTCCGACGTGCAGACGGCCGACATGCTGAACCTGCCGCGTCCTCGCCTGCAAGGCGGTAAGCCCATCGTGGTTGCCTGCCCGATGTCCGAAGAGCAGCGTGCCCTCCAGCAGGAATTGGTGGAACGCTACGAGCGGCTGCGGTCGCAGAAGGTGGACCCGCGAGTCGATAACGCCCTGGCCATCACCACGGACGGCCGCAAGCTCGCCACCGACGCACGGATGCTCTCACCCACGGCCCCCGATTTCCCCGAATCGAAGGTCAACCGCCTCGTCGAAAATGTCGTGGCCTTCTGGAGTCGGACTCACCAGACCCGCCGGACGCAAATGATCTTCGCCGACATGGGTGTCAACCCGACACCTTGGGGTTACTCCCCGTACAGCGAGATCATCGAGAAGCTGGTCGCCCACGGCATCCCGCGCGACCAGATCGCGACCATCGGCGATGCCGAGTCCGACGCGAAGAAGCAGGCCCTCTTCGAGAAGGTCCGCCAGGGCTCCGTCCGCGTGCTGATCGGCAGCACGCAGAAGATGGGCACTGGCACCAACGTCCAGAAACGGCTAATTGCCCTGCATCACCTGGACGCCCCCTGGAAGCCGGCCGAGGTCGAGCAACGCGACGGCCGCATCTTACGCCAGGGCAACGAAAATGAGGAAGTAGCGATTTACCGCTACGTGACCGAAGGCTCCTTCGATGCCTATATGTGGCAGGCGCTCGAAACCAAGGCCCGCTTCATTGGTCAGGTCATCACCGGCGACAACGCGGCCCGCCGTGCCGAGGACATCGGCAGCCAGGAACTCTCCTACGCCGAGGTCAAGGCGATTGCCTCCGGCAACCCGGCCGTGTTGACGCTCGCCGAGGCCGACGCCGAGTTGCAGCGGCTCAACCTCTTGAAAAAGAACCATCTTGACGAGCAATACGTCGCCCGCCGGAACGTGCGTAGCTTGCCCGACACCATCGCCAGCCTGTCCGAGCGGCTGTCGCAACTCGGCGCCGATGAGGCAACCGCAACCGCCCATGCCGGCGACCCGATCACGATTGGCAAACGCGCCTGGTCCCGCGAGGATGCACCCGGCGTCCTGGCAGAACAGCTCGACCGCTTGCCCTACAACGTCCGCGAAACGACGCGCGTGCCGCTCGGCATTTACCGGGGCCTTCGCTTCGGCCTTGTTCTGCACCCGCAATTCCCACCAGACGTGTATCTGGAAGGTGCGATCACCCGCCAGTCCATGCTGTCGCGCGAGCACCAGGGGCCGCGTGCCGTCCTGAACGCCCTGGAACGTCTTGCCAACGGCTACGGTTCGGAATCCGTCCGCGTCCGGCAAGACCTGGCGATTGCCGAATCGCAGCTACGCGACTACCACGAGCGCCTGGGCAAGCCTTTCCAGCACGACAAGTATCTTTCCGAATTGACCGAGCTGCGCGATCAGCTCAAGGCCAAGCTGTCGGCGACTGGCCACGACTCCGGGGAAGAACACGGGCCGAGTGCAGGCGAACTTGCCGAGAAGATCAAGGCGCTCAAGGCCGCCAACACGATCGAGGCCACGCCGCAGCGCGTCCAACGCAAGCAGTCCACCGCTGAGGAGCCTGTCACCGCCCGCATTCGCCGGAGGCAGGAGACCACTTCCGCGTCGGATGACGCCTTTGAACATGATGTCACACCGAGGCCAGGAGAGTCGTTGCCGCCGCAAGCAGACACCGCATCGGTCAAACGGCCGATGACGTTTCAGCAACGCATCGCGATGGAGCGGCAACGAGACCAGGACGGACCAGCGGCCCAGCGATAAGACAAAGAATGCACGATGCGACCCAGGCGGTATGCGGATGGCCGCCTTCTCGAATTCCCGTCCTACCCAAGCTGCGGCGTCCGTGACCGCACCTTGGGACCCGCGGCCGGGAATTCGGGGCGATGGTCAGGCGGCGGCCGAAGATTGGAGGGACCGTTGCCCAGCGCCGGCACGTTCTCATGCGAGGGAGCGCGCCTCACCGAGCGACACCGGGCCGGGTTGACGGCATGGTCAACGGGGTCCAAGATGCTTCCAAAAAGGCCGTTCAGCCGCCCTTTTCCCGTCGCCCAAGTGTCCGAAATCGCTAGAATGCTCGATGAAAACAGGGTTTTTCACGGTCCGCAGGCACAAAGAATTGCACAAAGAATTGCTGGAAATCGTGGATAAACTGGCCAAATCGATGGGAACTGTGGAAAACGTGAAAACTCACAATCGCATAAATAGCATGGAGTTATGTCAATGGTCAGGATCGGGATCGTAGGCGTTGGTTTCATGGGCATGATCCATTACCTCGCCTCCACGCGGCTGCGGGGGGCGCGGGTAACGGCGATCTGTACGCGCGATGCGAAGAAACGCGCCGGCGACTGGCGTGGCATCCGCGGCAACTTCGGGCCGGCCGGCACGCGCATGGATCTCGGCAAGATCAAACGCTATGCCCGCTTCGAGGACTTGTGCGCCGATCCCGACATCGATCTGATCGACATCTGCACGCCGACCCATCTGCATCCGGACATGGCCTGCGCCGCGCTGCGCGCCGGCAAACACGTCCTCGTCGAGAAGGCCATCGCCCTGACGCGCAAGGACGCCGACGCCATGCTGCAAGCGGCGGCGAAGACGGGCCGGCTCCTCATGGTGGCGCATGTGCTGCCGTTCTTTCCCGAATTCGCTTTCGCCGCCGACGCCGTTCGCTCCGGCGTCTATGGCCGCTTGCTCGCCGGGCACTT
>DATBGU010000304.1:0-19260 GCA_036557825.1 Gemmataceae bacterium | reverse complement strand
CGTCATCGAGAACGAGTTCGGCGAGATCGGCGTCGATCAGGAGCTGGTCATCAATGCCGAGGAAGAAATCTTCGAGATGAACAACGGCTGCATCTGCTGCACCGTCCGCGGCGACCTGATCCGCATCCTCGGCAACCTGATAAAGCGCAAAGACCGCTTCGATTACATCATGATCGAGACGACCGGGCTGGCCGATCCCGGCCCGGTAGCCCAGACGTTCTTCGTCGATGACGAGATGCAGAGCAAGATGCGGCTCGACGGCATCGTGACCGTGGTGGACGCCAAGCACATCTGGCAGCACATCGACGACGGCGACGAAGCCAAGGAGCAGATCGCCTTTGCCGACGTGATCCTGCTCAACAAGATCGACCTCGTTCCGTCCGATGACCTCGACCGGCTGGGGGCCCGCATCAAGGGCATGAACGCCGCCGCGAAGGTTCTCCGCTGCAAGGATGCGAAGGTCGAGATGGACCATATCCTGCACGTCGGCGGCTTCGACCTCGACCGGGCACTTCAAGTCGATCCGAAGTTCCTCGAACCGGAATACCCCTTCGAGTGGGGCGGCGTGTACCGGCTGGAAGCCGGCGACTACACGCTCCACCTGAACGAAGGGCCGGACCCCAGCATCGCCGTCGCCCTCCTGCCAGTTGCCTGCGCCGGCCCGACCGCGCTGGAAGGGGTCGTCATGGATGCGGTCCTGACGTTCTCGGACCAGGAACAGGTTGTGGAGCCGAAAGGCGCTGTGCGGCCCGGCAAGAAGCTGCACCAGCTGCGCATCGGCGAAGGGCAGTCGCAGTTCAACATCAAGATCGACAAGGCCGGGGCCTACGCCCTGTTTACGCAGCATCATCCCGACGAGTTCCAGGCGGCGCTGCACAATCATGCCGGTCCCCTGGCACCGCTGCACACGCACGAGTACAAGCCCGACCACGAACACGACGAAGCGGTGAGTTCGGTCGGCATCACGATTCCGGGCGACTTGAGCGAAAAGAAGCTCAATGCCTGGCTCCGTGACCTCCTGATGAACCACGGGCCGGACATCTTCCGCATGAAGGGCGTCCTGAGCATCAAGGGCGATGACCGCCGCTTCGTCTTCCAGGGGGTCCACATGCTCTTTGACGGCCGTCCGGATCGCCCGTGGAGCAAAGCGGAACAGCGGCACAACTCCCTCATCTTCATCGGTCGGAAACTTGACCGGGCCAAGCTCGAAGCGGGGTTCAAGGCATGTCTAGCGTGAGCAAAAGTTCCAAGGCCGGTGTCACTCTGGCGCAGCGCTGGCAAGCGGAGATTGGCGATCACGTCATCGCCCTGGCGTGGTCGCCGGACGGTGCGGGCCTGGCCGCAGCTGCGGTCGATGGGCCGATTACGCTGTGCGACGGGACGACCGGACGCATCCGGCAGGTTCTGCCTGGTCACGGATTCGGCACGACGGCGATTTCCTGGAGTCCGCAGGGCGGCATACTCGCCAGCGCGGGACAGGACGGTAAGGTCAAGCTCTGGAATGTCGCCACGGGTGAGCTGCACATACCCCTGGACGGTGGCGCCGCCTGGGTGGAACGCGTGACCTGGAGTCCAGAAGGCACGCTGCTGGCTGCCGCAGCGGGTAAGAAGGTCCGGCTGTGGAACACGGCCGGGCAATTGGTGCGTGAGTACGGCAATCACCCTAGCACCGTCGCCGACATCCAATGGAAGCCCGGCACGCTGGAACTGGCTTCCGCTGCTTACGGTCAACTGGCGTTATTCCATCCCGATCAGGCAGAGCCAGTACGTTCGCTCAACTGGAAGGGGTCGCAATTGGTCCTCGCCTGGAGTCCAGATGGCAAGCATCTCGCCACTGGCGACCAGGATTCGACGGTGCATTTCTGGATCATGAAGACCGGCGAAGACCTGATGATGTCCGGTTATCCCGCGAAGGTCCGGGAGCTTTCCTGGGACCACACGAGCCGATTTCTGGCCACTGGCGGGGGTGCGGTGCCATGCGTGTGGGACGTGTCGGGCAAGGGACCGGCCGGAACAAAACCGCTCCAGTTCGAGGGGCATATGGCCAACGTGACGGGCCTGGCGTTCCAGCAGTCGGGGCCGTTGCTCGTGTCCGGCGGGACTGATGGTCAGGTCATTCTTTGGCATCCAGGCAGGCACAAGCAATCATTGGCGAAAACGCAGGCGGATTCTGGAATCACGCAGATTGCCTGGTCTCCAGACGATCAACGGCTCGGGCTGGGCACCGAGTCGGGAGCCGTGCGTGTTTACGTCCTGAAGTGAAACCAAGACAGCTATGAGCGCCTCCACTGATCGACGAATACCGTTGCTGACTCGACTCATGGGTGGGCTGCGCGCGGCGGCGACCTACGATGTTTTGCCCGAGTTCAGTGCCAAAGTGCGACGGTTTGTTTACCATCCCCTCGGCGTCCTTTCGCTGGCGGCGACCGTCTCCCTCCTCTGTGGCCTGTTCCTCCACTCGCAGGGGTTCGTCCTTTGCGGCGGCGTCCTGGCGGTAATCGCCCTGGGAGTCATCTGGCCGTGGCTGTCGTTGCGAGGTGTGGCCGGAACCGTTGCCTTCGACCACGTGCGAGCTTCGGAAGGGGAGACCGTCGAGGTCCGGCTCACGCTGCGGAACCGGCTGCCGTGGTCGGCGTTGGGGTTGGCTGTGCGCGACGGGTTTGGCGGCATTTCCTCGGAGGCCGTCGCCGGGATCGCGTCGGTGCCGCCCCGGCGGATGGCCCGGTGCCGTTGGGCGTACAAGCCTTGCTGTCGGGGCGTGTATCCTCTCGTCGTCCCGAAACTGACGACCGGCTTTCCCTTTGGACTTTGGGAGAACGAGCGAAAACTAACCGTCGAGGCGGCGCTGGTGGTCTGGCCACGCACCTTCCCTGTGGGGCCGATCCCTCCCGTCAGTGGCGACCGCCAAGTCGAGGGCAACGTCTCGCGCTCGAAGGTCGGCACCAACGGCGATGTGCTGGGCGTGCGCCCCTATCGCCGGGGCGACTCGCCGCGCCGCATTCACTGGGGACAATCGGCCCGGCACGACCGGCTCATTGTCTGTGAACTCCAATCGAACTCCAGGCCCCTCATTCAGATCGTGTTGGATGCTCACCCCCGCGTCCACGCCGGCACCGGACCGAACTCGTCGCGCGAGTGGGCCATCCGCATCGTCGCAAGTTTCGCCAAAGGCTGGCTCGAAGAGGGCGCGCAGGTCGGGCTGGCATGGGGCTGTCACGACATCCCGCCTGCATCGGGACAGGTACAGTTACACAAGATTCTCGACGCACTCGCCGGGCTACCGGACCAATGCGACAAGCCGCTGGCTGAGGTGTTGGCCTGCCCAAGGTGCCGGGGCTTCCGCGACGGGCTGCAAGTGATCGTAACCACGGATCGCGCCCACGCTCACCAGAGCTGCGGGTCATGCGAAGCTGAAGACCAGCGTTGGGTAGTGCTGAAGGCCAAAGCATTCGGCGAGTCCGCAACCACTTCGGCGTGCGGCGATTGTCCGTCGCCCTGGCTGCTGATCGAGTCGGCGGAGACGGTGCCGGCACTGCTGCTCGGCGGCTGGCGGGAGGCGCGTCATGGCTCCTGAATTCTCCAAACTGGTCCGCCGGGCGACATTCGTGCTGCTGGCTCTCGCGGCAATCGCCGTCGAGGTAGCTGCCCGAGACGGGCGCGCCGTCGGTCAGAGCCTGGGAATGGCGTTGGTCTGGGTCATCGTCGCCGCCGTCGTCGCTCGATTCGTGCCGCCTCCCGCCGATCCGCGAAAGAAGCCGCCCATGTGGGTGTTCCTGCTGCTGCTGGCGCTGGCGGCGGCGCCGTTCGCCGTCGAACCGCTGCGGCGGGCCTGGACCGGCGACGGCCACCCACTGGAAATCCAGATGGTCTGCGGGCTGCGCAACGTCGGGCTTGGGCTGGCCGCGTGCGCCGGGTGGCTCTTGTGCCTGCGGTTGGCCTGCGTCGTCAGTTTGTTCCTTATCCTGTTCGCCGCCGTCATGACCAACCACCCGGCGGTGATGGCCGTACTCGGCTTGTATACCGCCACCGGCAGCGTGTGGCTGATGCTTGTTTACTGGACCGGGCTGAAAAGGGTGTTCGTGGCCTCCGAAAAGTCGGTGGCCGTCGAGGTGCAAGATGTGCGAGACGACCGCGTACCCTGGATCGGCCTATCGCTGCTCGTTTTCGTGGTCGGAGTCGCTCTGGCGCTCGCGGTCATCGGGCCGAAACGGGCGGCATTCGCTTTGGGCGAGTGGCTGCCCACTTCCGGCGGCACCGGCGATACCGACCCGTTTGCCCGGTACGGGATTGGCGACGGGCCGGAGGAGACGGCAGGGGACGACGCAAAAGCCGCCGGCATGGTCGAGACGGACAGGATGATCGAGGACAACAAGAATTCGTTGATCGACGCCGTAAGCGACATGTACGGCCCGCCGCACAAGCCGCCAAAGGAGCAGGAGCGGATGGTCGCTGCCGGAAAGGTAGACGTGATCCAGAACCACGGCAAGCTCCCCGACAACCGCCGTCCAAGCCGCGATTTCGACACCAATCGCAAGGGGCCGAAGAACGCGAAGAAGCCTGGCAGCCAGAAGGCACGCGGGCTTTTCGAGGTTCAGGGGCGCACGCCGCTGCACGTCCGGGTGGTGGCCTACGAGAGCTATGACGCCGTCCGGAACCGATGGCTGGAAGCCCGCAAGCCGGTCAGCAAACGCCTCGTGCCGCAAGGCGGCGACTGGATGAAGCTGGGCCACTTCCGTGAGGATGCCGGGTGGTATCTGGTGGATGAGCGCCATCGGCTCAAGACGGCGGACATGCCGAGCAACCTCGTCCCGACTCCGGCAATGCTTACTCGGTTCCGCATCAACAAAGTGGATAAGCCCGACTATTACGAGTGGGACTACGAAGGCGTCGTCGTCCTCGCCGGGCGGAGGCGGACGCCACCGGGAGTGGTCGTCACCACCGACTGCCGGACCCTCGACCCACGCCGGCTGCCCGATTCGGCCTTCCGTCGTGCGGGAACAGGCGGCGGTACGGCCCCGGAACTTGGCGAGATGGCTGAGGCGATCCGCCCGGAGATCGAGCGGCTCGCGCGCGAGTGGGTCGGCGATCAGCCGCGCGGCTGGCCTCAAATCGAGACGGTCCTTACGAAGCTCCGCACGGAATACATCCTTGACCGGGAAGCCGTCGCCCCGACCGGCCACCCCGCGCCGGTGCTGTGGTTCTTGACCGAATCACGGCGCGGGCCGGACTACCTTTTTGCCACGGCCGCCGTGTTCCTCCTGCGCTCGCTCGACTACCCGACGCGCGTTTGCCTGGGTTACTACGCCGCCCCGGATGCCTACGACTCGGAGACAGATCACACGCCAGTGACGGCTTCCGATCTCCACTTCTGGCCCGAGGTACTGCTCCGCGACAGCCAGTGGCTGGTGGTCGAGCCGACGCCCGGCTACGCGGTGCTGGGGCCGTCGCTCCCTCTATCCGAGCGCCTCCTGAACGCCCTCGCCGCCGTCGCGGTCTGGGCGTGGCGGCACTTTGTCGAACTGGCTGTCCTGCTCGCCGCCCTGGTCGTCGCCGGGATCTGCCGGCGCGAACTCATCGACGTTCTCGCTGTCCGGCTGTGGGTCTGGTTTCCGGGCCGGACGTGGCGCGATCAGGTACGCAAGGCCGTGGCTGTGCTCGAACGCCGAGGCCGTTGGGCCGGGAAGGCGCGATCGCGCCGGCAGACGATCCTTTCCTGGCTGCGTGGAGCGATGGCCGCGCCTTCGGATGATGACGCCGACCTCGCTCGGCTCACGCGCATGGCCGAGTGGGCGGCTTACGCCCCGGACACACCGCCACCGTGGCCCGAGGCCGAGGTGCTGCCTGTCTGCCGCCGCGTCCTGGGCGGTTGGACGCTGAGACGGTGGCGTAATACGACCCCGACCCCCGCGATGGGAGCTTGACCGTGATGCAGACTTTGACCGACAACTCTCGACCCAGGGCCACGCTGCACGCGGCCCATCTCGGTGGCTTACGCGCTGCCCTAAACCGGGCATTGCGCGGCAAGGGGGATGTGGTCGAGCGGGTGTTGGCCTGCTTGCTGGCGCGTGGGCATCTGCTGCTCGAAGACTTGCCGGGCCTGGGCAAGACGACACTGGCCAAGGCCCTCGCCGCCGCCGTGGGAGGCCGGTTCTCCCGTGTCCAGTGTACGCCGGACTTGCTCCCCGGAGACATCACGGGGTTCAGCGTCTTCAACCAGAAGACGCGCGAGTTCGAGTTCCTGGCCGGCCCCGTGTTCAGCGATGTTCTCCTCGCCGACGAGATCAACCGCACCACCCCGCGTACCCAGAGCGCTCTCTTGGAAGCGATGGCCGAACGACAAGTGACGGTGGACAACGTGCGCTATGCGCTAACGCCGACCTTCTTCGTGATCGCCACCCAGAACCCCGTGGAGCATCACGGCACTTACCCGCTTCCCGAAGCGCAGCTCGACCGCTTCGCCATGAAGCTATCGGTCGGCTACCCGGAGCGGGACGACGAACTCGGCCTGCTCGCCGCCGCCGTTGGTCACGTCGCGGACAGCCCGTGCCAGGAGGCGGTGCTGGCGGAAGGCGAACTCGCGGCGCTGCAAGAAGGGGTGTCGCGGGTCGCCGTGCAGCCGAACGTGCAAGCGTATCTGGTGGATTTGGGCCGGGCCACCCGGACGCACCCGAAAGTGACGCTCGGCCTCAGCCCCCGCGGGATTTTGATTTGGCAGCGGGTCGCCCAGGCGTGGGCGTACCTCAAGGACCGCCCATTCGTCACTCCGGACGACGTGCAGGAGGTCGCTGTCCCCGTGTTGGGAGTCCGACTTGGCCTCGCGCCGGACGCGGCCGGAAGCGTCATCGATCAACTACTTGAAGCCGTCCCGGTGCCGGTCTGACCGGCCCGATGCGTGGGAGCATTACGTCATGGTCGAAGGCATGTTTTACAGTGTCCTGCTTCGCACCGGGCAGATTGCCATCGAGGCGTCCACGACGCTGTTGGTCGGCCTGCTGGTCGCCGGGGTGATGCGGCGAATGCTCGGTGCCGAGGGCACGCGCCGACTGTTCGGCGGGCGGGGCCGGAAGGGATTGTTGCGGGCTTGGGCTGTTGGCACCGTGTTGCCGGTCTGCTCCCTGGGGGTCATTCCCATTGCGCGGGAGATGCGACGGGCGGGTGTGCCTAGTGGCACAATCTTAGCGTTCGTGCTGGCCGCCCCGCACATCAATCCGTTGTCGTTGCTTTACGGCCTGACGCTCTCCGAACCGCTGGTCATCATCTGTTTCGCCATCGGCTCCCTTCTCATCGCGTTGGCGGCAGGCGTCATCTGGGATCGGTTGCTAGGTTCTGAGCAGGACGCCCCAAAGCCCGGTGATGAGTCGATGCCGGCGCCCGGCTTGAAGCGCCTCCTCGCCGTGGTCGTATCCGCCGCTCAGGAAGCCGGGAGTCCGTCGATGGGCTACGTGCTGATCGGACTGGTCTTTACCGGACTTTTGGCGGGTTTGTTACCGCATGGCTGCCTGGGAATGACGATGCGGCACGACGATTGGCAATCTCCGCTGTTGATGACCGCCATCGCCCTGCCTCTCTACTCAGGTCCGCTGCAAGGGATGATGCGGTTGGGGCTGATGTTCGAGCACGGTAACTCGGTCGGTGCGGCGTTCGCGCTCTTCGAGTTGGGCATCGGCATCAACCTTGGCCTTATCGTCTGGCTCATGAAGCTATTCGGCTGGCGGCGCGTGCTGGTGTGGCTGGTCTTGATTACCACCATCACTCTCGGATTAGCCTACGGCGTCGAACGACCGCTCTACTTCGCGCACGAGGAGGCCAGCCACACCCACGCCTTTGATGAGTGGACCAGCCCGTTCGCCTCGGGATCGCAGACCGATTGGCAACTCGTCCGCGATAAACTGCTCCAAAAGGTCGAGGTGCTGGAGCCGGTCGCCCTTAGCGGGCTGTTTCTTCTGGTGCTGCTGGGTCTGCTGGTTCGGAAGTTCGACCGGCGCGGGCGGCTCGAAGCTTGGCTGACGAAAGCGCCGCCCGTGTCGGAACGACCCGCGTCGGTATGGAACCGGGACGTGCCGGGACCAGTCCTGGGCCTTGTGGCCCTGCTCGGCCTGGTCGTATTCAGCGTGGTCGCCCTCTACATCTACTACCCGGCCCCCAAGGAAGCGTTCGACGAGATCGTCCGCGTTCGCGCGGATGCACTTGTCGCGGTGAACAGCGGGCACAAGGAAGAGGCGATCCGGCAGATTCAGCATTGGGACTTGCTGACGCGCAAGCTCCAGGTGGGTGTTTTCATTCGCAGCGGCCGCATGGACCCGGAGGTCACGAAGGTCACGGAAGACCTGCGCGAACGGCTCGAAGAGTTGCGCGACGCCCTCCTGGCGGGCGACTTGGCCGAGGCGAAGGCAATACTGCCCCGAGTCGAGGCGGCATACAGGAGCTGCCGAAAGGCGTTTATACATCTTTAAGTATCCGTAAATACCTCTAACATCGAGCGCGCGGCGAAAAAACCGCGCGGCCCCTTGACGATCGGGCCTGCCGCTTCTATCCTTGGTATCACTTTGTATTACTCGGTATAATTTTGTTTTACGGCATGCCAGGGGTCGGAAAGAGAGTGGCACCGGAAAGACTAAGGAGCCTCCCCATGCGTCTTCGGCGTTTGCTGCATGCCGTGCTCGTGGCCTTGCTCCCGCTGGGCGCCGTGTCCTGTGGCGGCAAAGGCAATGACCGCAAGCCAACTTATCCGGTCCGGGGGCGAGTGTTGTTCCAGGGCAAACCGGCCACGGGGGCCTTGGTCCTGTTCCACCCGGTACATGAGGACGATCCAGCGGCGGTTCGTCCCCACGGGCAGGTAAATGGAGACGGCGCCTTTGTTCTGTCCACCTACGAGGCGAAGGATGGCGCCCCTGCCGGTGAATACGTCGTGACCATCGACTGGCGGAACAATGACCCCGGATATGGTCCGGAAGGGTCAAGTCTCCTGCCTGTCAAGTATGCCACACCGAAGGCGTCGCCGTTGCGAGCTACCGTCAAGGCCCAGACCAACGATCTGGCCCCTTTTCAAATCGCCCGTTGACGACGAGCCTAGGCGTTTTGACCGTGGAGCTGATCGCACACCTTGCAAAGGAGTCTGCCCATGTACGCCGGTAAGAAGCGACGAGTGTCAGCCTTCACGCTGATCGAGCTGCTGGTGGTCATCGCCATCATCGCCATCTTGATTGGCTTGCTGTTGCCGGCCGTGCAGAAGGTGCGCGCGGCGGCGGCCCGCGCCCAGTGCCAGAACAACCTCAAGCAGATCGGTCTGGCCCTTCATAACTTTGAAAACATCTACAACTATTTCCCGGCCGCCGCCATCGGCGGCTATGTGGACCACAGTCCCTACAGAGCCAGCTGGATGATGTTCCTTCTGCCCTTTCTCGAACAGGAGAACCTCTACCGCCAATACAACCGGAGCGCCAACTGGTATGACGCGGTCAACCAGCCCGCGGTGACCGTTCCCATCAAGGTGTATCAATGCCCGGCCGCTGTGGGCAACCACACCGTCAGCGGCCAGATCGACGACGCCCCAAGTTCGATCTCCGCCTCGACCACCGATTACACGGGTATTTGGGGAGTTAGTTCGTCGCTCTATGCCGTCAACGGGCTGACCGCCCCGCCGGACCGGAAGGGTCTGATCACGACAGCGGGCGTCTTTCCCCCGCCGCCAGGGCCGGTACTCGGCTTCCCCCTCGCCCAAATTACCGACGGCCTCTCGAATACCATCGCGGTCAGCGAATGCGCCAACCGTCCGCAGCTGTGGGCGGCGGGTAAACCCTCTTCGGGCCCTGTGGTGGGCGGCATCGCCGGCACGGACCCCTCCGACGTGCCCGGCGGACCCTGGGCCAGCGACTGGAAAACCTTGTCCGCCCAAGGGTCCACCGCGGACGGTTTAACCAAACCGGGGCCTTGCATGATCAATTGCAGCAACGATTGGGAAGTCTACAGCATGCATACGGGTGGGGCTAATGCGCTCATGGGGGACGGCTCCGTCCGCTACCTCCAGCAGAGCATCAGCCCCGCCACCTTCGCGGCCCTCATAACGCGCAACGGCGGCGAGGTCATCGGCAGCGATTTCTAAGCGGCATCCACCCGATGGGGCCAAACCCACCGCAAGCAGTGGGTCAAACCCGGATACTCAACCAGGAGATGAGCATGGAGAAAACTTCACCTGTTCGATGGGACGCGAAGGCGGCGGCGCATTTGCTCAGCCGCACGGCGTTCGCCTCGACACCCTGCGCGGCCGCTCGACTCGCGGCCCAACCGTTGGAGAAGGCGGTGGACGGCCTGCTCGAGGCCGCCGCTACCGTCAAGCCGCCCGCCAAGCCCGGCTGGGTCAAACACCCCTGGATCAACACCGAGCGCGTCTACCCGGACACCACACGCGAACAGCGCCGTGAAAACCACCGCAAGACGGGCGAGCGCCAGAACCGCGAGCGCAACCAGCTCCGCTGCTGGTGGCTGAAAGAAATGATCGCCGGCGCGGCCCCACTGCGGGAGGTGATGACGCTCTTTTGGCATGGCCACTTCACCACCGCCACCAACAAGGTTTTCATCTCGCAAGCGATCTACGAGCAGAACGCCACCCTGCGCAAGTACGCTCTGGGGAACTTCCGTGACTTCCTCAAGGCCATCACGCTCGACGCGGCGATGATGCTGTACCTCGACCTGGAGGACAGCGACAAGAAAAAACCCAACGAGAACTACGCCCGCGAGTTGCTGGAGCTGTTCACCCTGGGCGAAGGGAACTACACGGAGCGAGACATTAAGGAGATCGCCCGAGCGTTGACAGGTTGGACTCTCGACGCGCCGCCCGGAACGCCGCCCAAGCCGAAAGCGCCGGCCGACGCCCCCCGCGCTTTTGCCCGCGACGGGCTGGTTGCCAAGTTCCTCCCCGAACGCCACGACGATGGCGAGAAGACCATCCTCGGCAAGACGGGTATATTCGGTGTCGAGGAGGTTATCGACATCCTGGCTCGTCACGAGCAGACCGCCCGGTTCCTCGCCCGGAAGATGATTGCGTTTTTCGGCGCCAGCGACCCGGACAACGCCCTGGGAGAGCGGATGGCTCGTGCCTTCCGGGAGGGCCGTTACCAGATCTGGCCGATGCTCCGTGAGCTGCTGGTTTCGCCGGAGTTCTACGCCCCGGCCAGCCGCGGCAATCACATCAAAAGCCCCGTGCAACTGCTCGTCGGCGCCTGCCGGCAGCTCCAGCTCGACGTGGAACCGACGCCGCTCTTGGCCGAGGTGACGGCGGCGATGGGACAGGAGTTGTTTCGCCCGCCCAACGTCAAGGGCTGGCCGGGCGGCACCGACTGGATCAGCGCGGGCACTCTGGCCGTGCGCTACCATTTGCCGGAGTGCCTTCTCGACAGCAAGGAACCGGCCGGTCTGGAGCCGATCGGCCGGGCGCGTTTCTTCGCTCTTCCGGCCGATGCGGCGGCGCGGCGCGACCTGCTCAAGCGTCTGGAAAAGCTCGACGAACAGCGCAAGGCGGAACGCCGCAAGGACGGTATCAAGATCCGCTTCGTCGCCGAGCGCCTCTTTCCCAAGGGCATCCCGGAGAAGCCCGCGGCCGTCGTCGATGCCCTCCTCGACCGGCTGCTGGTCGTCTCTCCGCGGCCGGATACCCGCGACACCCTGATCGACGCCTGCCGCGTCGTCGCCAAGGCCGACCGTCCGGCCCTGGCCGCCCGCCTTCTGCTCATGACTCCCGAATACCAGATTGCCTGAAACAAGGAGACTCAAGCAATGAAAGCGCACCGCGCTGTCAACCGCCGCCAGTTCCTGAGTGTCGCCGCTTTAACGGCGACCCTGCCCAGCTTCCTCGTCCGTACCGGACAAGTGTTGGCCGGCGATCCGCCCCGCGACGTGGCCCCGCTGAAGGGCTTGCGGGACAACCACGTTCTTGTCGTGGTCCAGCTCGCCGGCGGCAACGATGGTCTCAACACCCTCGTGCCGTTCGCTCACGATGTCTACCGCAAAGCTCGCCCGAAGCTCGCTCTCGACCCCAAGAAGGTTCTGAAGGCCAACGACGATCTGGGTTTCCACCCCGAAATGACCGACCTGAAGCGCCTCTACGACGACGGCCTCTTGGCCGTGGTGCAGAACGTCGGCTACCCCAACCCCAACCGCTCGCATTTTCGGGCCACCGAGATCTGGGCGACGGCGTCGGACGCCAAGACGGTGGGGAAGACGGGCTGGCTCGGCCGCTATTTCGATAACGAGTGCCGCAGCGTGCCCAGCCCGATGCTGGGACTGCAAGTGGGCCAACGCCCCGCCCAGACGTTCGCCCACCGCGCGTCGCGCGCCGTCACCCTGGGCAACGCCGACCTGTTCAAGTTCCCAATGAACGGGCCGGTCGCCGCGGGACTGGAACGGCTCAACGCCGTCCGCGCCACCGGCAATGAGACTCTCGATTTCCTGCAACGATCCGCGAATCAGACGCTCGGTCTGTCGCGGCGGATTCAGGAGGCGATCAAGGAGTCCAAGACCAGCAAGGAGTACCTGCCCTTCGCCTTCCAGCAGTCGCTGAAGCTGGTGGCGCAAATGATCGCGGCTGAAATCCCGACGCGGGTCTATTATGTCTCGTTGGGCAGCTTTGACACGCACGCCAACCAAGTCAACCGGCACGCCGCGTTGCTCCAGGACTTGAGCCAGGGGTTGGCGACCTTCTGCCGCGACCTGAAAGAGCTGGGGCACCTCGATCGCACGCTGGTAATGACCTTCTCCGAATTCGGCCGCCGAGTGGCCGAGAACCAATCGGCCGGCACGGACCACGGCACCGCCGCGCCTCTGTTCCTAGCCGGGGCGAAGGTCAAGCCCGGCTTGCACGGCGGGCCGCCGGTCCTCACCGACCTGGATAACGGCGACCTCAAGTTCCAGATAGACTTCCGCTCTGTCTACGCAACCGTCCTGAAGCAGTGGTTCCACGCCGATCCGAAAAAGGTGCTGGAAGCCGAATTCCCGACGCTGCCGCTTCTGGCGTAAATCGGCACAGGCGTCCGTGGGACGCCGTCTGGTTCTGCGGACGCCAAGGCGGCATTCAACCAAGAACGACGGCCAAAAGCGCCGGAAGACTGATTTTCAGTAGAGCACGGGAAAATGACAAGTCGGCTAAGTTGGGAGTCTGAAAGCCCTACCTGCGTCCGACAGTTCGCCGCTGCTCTTTTGGACCAACAAATGTGGTGCTGGGGGTGGGACATCCGTCGCCGTGAAGGGAACGCCTTGCTGCAATACGGCTTCAGCCGCTGGCGTCCGCCCGAGGGCACTCTTGGCAGCACCGCTTACCAGCTCGACACACCGCCGAGCCGCCACATCGTCCTTTGGGGTTATGGGCTGTTTTACGGCGACAGGGCCGATGGCGGTCTATTCCTCAAACGATTCACGTTCGCCCCGTTGTGGTGTCCAGACGCGGACCTGCGCGCCGCGCTTTGGCACCCTGAGCATGCGCCGGTATTCCGGTATGCGGAAGGCCCGCCGGAGCGAACCAGACTTTTGCGCTTGTTGTCCGGCGCGCTGCGATGGATCGCCGAATACGAAAGTTGGATCCTGACGACTTTGGGCCTGGAATACCGGCGGCAATGCTTGCGCGAGTGGCCCAAGACTGTCACCGAAGCAGAAAACGTGCCGGGGCAGTGGCTCCTCTTGGCACGGGCCTGTCTGGAAAACCTTGAACTCGTTGTCCCTAACGTGGCAAAGGAAAGATCCGATGACATCCCTGAATCGCCGTAGATTTCTGCGCGATGCCGAGTGCGGCTCGGGATGGAACGCCGCGCGACTCGGGGAATTCGCCTTACCATCATTCACGGAGCATTTTCCATGCGAACACCGATGAAACGGTTGCACTCCTTCCTCGCCGTGGTGCTATTGCTTGGCATTACCGGCTGCGGCACGAACCATGATAGCGCCAGGCCGTCCAGCGGCAAGCTGAAAGCCGTGGCGACCTTCAGCGTTCTCGGCGACCTCGTTCGTAACGTCGCGGGCGACCAGGTGGAAGTGATTACGCTCGTCAGACCCGACGGGGACACACACACTTTCGAGCCAACTCCGCAGGACGGCGTGTCTCTGGCCAAGGCTGACCTGCTCTTCGAGAACGGTGCCGGACTGGAACCCTGGCTCGATGGGCTGTACAAGTCGTCGCAGTCGAAAGCCCGGCGCGCCGTGGTTAGCAAAGGGCTGAAGCTGATCGAGGCCGACGAGGAAGAGCACAAACACGA
Organism: Gemmataceae bacterium; assembly: GCA_036557825.1. Classification (GTDB taxonomy): domain Bacteria; phylum Planctomycetota; class Planctomycetia; order Gemmatales; family Gemmataceae; genus JAJPHU01. Next base: position 5,020 of record DATBGU010000304.1, on the reverse strand, counting down.
GCACAATGCCGCCAAGAAGGATGCCGGCGGCCACAAGCACGAAGACGTGGACCCGCATGTGTGGCACGACGTACAGAACGCCATGCACATCGTGGAGGTCGTCCGCGACCAGCTGGTGGAACTGGATCCGGCCAACGCTGAAAAGTACAAGACCAACGCAGCCTCTTACCTGCAACAACTCAAAGAGCTTGACGCCTGGGTGGTGCAAACCGTGGCGGCCCTGCCCGAATCGGAACGGAAGCTGGTGACGAGTCACGACACGTTCGGCTATTTCGCCCGGCGCTACGGCTTCAAAATCCTTGGCAGCGGGCTGGAATCGGTTTCGACCGAGGCGTCGGACCCCTCGGCGGCGGACCTCGCCAAGCTGTGCGACGCGATTAAGGCGGCCAAGGTGCCGGCCATCTTCGCGGAGAATGTGCAGAATCCCAAACTAATGCAACGTCTGGCAAAGGAAGCGGGCGTCCGGCTCGCGCCGCCTTTGTTCACCGACGCTTTGGGCAAGGAAGGAAGCGACGGCGATACCTATGTGAAAATGATGCGCTACAACGTGACCACCATCGTGACCCAATTGAAGCGATGACCAACTCCCTTTTTCCTTATGGTCGCCGGCGTCACGTTGACCCGGTGCCGGCAGCGGACGCCTTGGTTGCGGATGACCTGACAGTCGGTTATCCGGGCAGTCTCCGGCCGGCAGTCAAGCAGGTCTGCCTGCGCGTTCCCACTGGAACGCGCGTGGCCCTGGTCGGTCCGAACGGCGCTGGCAAGAGTTCCCTGCTGAAGGCCATTGCCGGTCTCCTTCCGGTTTCCGGAGGCACTCTGCGGGTCTTCGGCCACGCCGTCGGGGCCTGTCGTTGCTGCCTGGCTTACCTGCCGCAACGGGAGGAGATCGACTGGCGTTTTCCCATCTCTGTGGAGCGACTGGTGCTGACGGGCCGCTACGTTCATCTCGGCTGGTTACACTGGCCCAAGGCTCGGGATTACCAGATTACCCGCGCGGTGATGGAGAGGCTCGGCCTGAGCGACTTGGCCGACCGTCAAATCGGCCGGCTCTCCGGGGGTCAGCAGCAGCGGGTGCTGGTGGCGCGAGCACTCGCCCAGGGGGCGGACCTGCTCCTGCTGGACGAACCTCTGAACGCAGTGGATGCGAACACCCGCGCCGCTCTCCACAACGTCTTCCAGGACCTGCACCGGCAGGGCAAGACGGTCCTGGTAGCCACGCACGATCTGGGCCGGCTCGCCAACGAATTCGATGCGGCCGTGTATCTGAGCGACGGCCGCCAGGTGCCGCCACCGGAGGGGGCCTTCGCGGGGCTTTCCGTGGGAAAGGAGTGCGCGTGGACTGGTTGATTGAACCGTTCCGTTACAGCTTCATGCAAGCCGCTCTGGCGGCGGCTGTCTTCGTGGGCGTGACCTGTGCCGTCCTCGGAGCATACGTCGTCCAGAGGCGGATGGCCTTTGTGGGAGACGCGATGTCTCACACCACGCTGCCAGGCCTGGTGATCGCGTACCTCTTCGGCTGGAATCTGTCGCTTGGGGCACTGGCTGCCGGTGTACTGGCCGCCGTCGGGATCGGCTGGATTTCCCAGAGGCAAGCGGTCAAGGAAGACACGGCCATCGGCGTCGTCTTCACGGGCATGTTCGCTCTGGGCATTTTCCTGATGAGCCGGGCTCGCTCATTCCGGGACCTATCCCACATGCTGTTCGGCAACATCCTCGGGGTTGGCTGGGACGATCTCCAGCTGATGGCCGGCGTGACCGGAGTTGTACTGCTGACGCTGTTCCTCTTCCACAAGGAGCTGGAGTTGACTTCCTTTGATGTGACGCACGCCGAGGTCATCGGAATTCGGGCTGACCGTCTGAAGTACCTCCTGCTCGTGCTTCTCGCGCTGGCTGTCGTTACCGGCATTCAGGCAGCCGGCGTGATCCTCACCAGTGCCCTGCTCGTGACCCCGGCCGCAACCGCATCGTTGCTCACTGACCGTTTCCCCCGGACCATGCTGATCGCGGCGGTGATTTCCGTCGCTTCCTCAGTCATCGGCCTCTATGCTTCGTACTACCTGCAAGCATCGTCAGGGGCAGCCATCGTGCTGACCTGCACGGTGCTATTCGTACTGGTCTGGCTGGCCCAATCCGCCAAACAACACTATGCCCTGCCCGCCGGGGAAGATGAGCAGGTCGGCTAACCGGCAGTTCTTTGCCCTGGGTCAGCGCTTCGAGCCAGGGGGCCGGAGTCGCGTGGAGGTCAGATGAACACGCTCCAGCGAGGTCTGTGGGGCGGTCTGACCGCCCCGCAGACCCATCCCGTCACTTCTTCTCTGCCTTCTTCTCCTCGCCTACCTCGTCTTGGATGGGTGGCGGCTCTTTGCCGTACTTGGCCCGGTACTTGGCGGCGTACTTCTCCTTGAGCGAGGGGTCGCAGATGAAACACTGCGACTTCGCCCGGTCGTGCTTCTCGCACCAGTCGCCCCTGGCCTTGCACTCCTTGGCGACCTTGGCGCTGCACATACTGCACTCTGCCTCCGGGATGCCGTGTTCCTCGCACCACCAACCGCTGTGGTCGTCCACCTTCTTCGCCGCTACCGGAGTTGACGTGGCCTTGGTCTGCCCGGCCTTCGGGTCGCCCTTCGAGCAGCCACCGAGGACCAACAGGGACACCGCTAGCAGGGAGCAGAGTGCCCCGCTCCCCAAGAACAATTTGCTCATCGCTCACTCCTTTCATGTTTGAGGTCACGAACCATCACACCGGCACTCCATCCCTTCCCGCTTGCACCAGCGAGGGAGCCGGTTTCTCGAACTTGGACCGGGTGGGCATCTGGAAGATGAGGTACAGCACCCGCAACACCAACAGGGACATGACCATCGCCCCGATCACGCCGCCGATGACGACCGTGGCGAGGGGCCGTTGGACTTCCGCCCCCATGCCCGTGCTGAACGCCATCGGGAGGAAGCCCAGGCTCGCCACCAGCGTCGTCATCAAGACCGGGCGCAGCCGGGTGATGGCCGCACGCTGCACTGCGTCGTCCAGGGACAGCCCGCTGGCCCGAAGTTGCCGGACGTAAGACACCAAGATCATGTCATCGAGTACCGCCACCCCGGACAGGGCGATGAAGCCGATGGCGGCGGAAATCGAGAACGGCATGTCCCGCAGCCACAGGGCGAAGATGCCCCCCACCCAGGCGAACGGGATGCCGGTGAACACCCGCAGGGCGTCCACCACGTTGCGGTATGTCAGGTACAGCAGCCCGAAGATGAGGATGAAGGCTACCGGCACTACGATCAGCAGCCGGGTCCGGGCACGCTCCAACTGCTCGAATTGCCCACCCCATTCAACGTGGTAGCGGCCTGACGGCATCCGAACCTCCTCGGCCACCTTCTGCCGTGCCTCGGCCACGAAGCTGCCCAGGTCACGGCCCCGCACGTTGCAGGTCACGGTGATGCGGCGCTGCCCCCATTCCCGTGTGATCGTGGACGGCCCCTCCACGACCTGCACGGTCGCCAACCGGGACAGCGGGATACGCTCGCCCGAAGGGGTCGCCACCAGGATGCCGCCGATAGCCTCTGGGCTGGCCCGATAATTCTCCGGCAGGCGCACCACCAGCGGGAAGCGCAGTTGTCCTTCCACGACTTCGCCCAGCGGCTTACTGCCGATGGACTCCACGAGGTCGAGCACCGCCTTTGCCGGGACGCCGTAGCGGGCGATTTCGTCCTGCTTGACCTGGATTTGCAGCACCGGCTGGCCCGTAATCTGCTCGACGGCGAGATCGGCGTTACCAGGGACCATGCGCAGCACCCGCTCGATTTCCTGGGCCTTGGCGGTCAGGGTCGGGAAGTCATCCCCAAAGACCTTCACCGCCACGTCCGTCCGCACGCCGGAAATCATTTCGTTGATCCGCATTTCGATGGGCTGCGTGAAAGCCAGGCGTTGGCCGTGCATGTCCCGCAGTTCCTTCTCGATGAGTTCGGTCAGTTCCGCTTGGATACTGGCCTTCTTCCACTGGTGCCGGGGTTTGAGCGAGATGAACACATCGCACAGTTCCACGCCCATTGGGTCAGTAGCGATCTCGGCGGTCCCGATGCGGCTCCAGACATGCTCCACTTCATCGGGGAACGCCTTGAGGATAGCCTTCTCCATCTGCGTGTTGGCACGGATGGACTCGTCAAGGTCCGTGCCGGCAAGCCGAACCACGTTGATGACGATGCCGCCCTCGGACAGCCGGGGCACGAACTCGGAGCCGAGATTGGGGGCGATCATCCCGAAGGCGACGACCAAGACGCACAGGGCGAAGCCGATCACCAACAGCTTGTGGTTCATGCACAGCCGCAAGATCGGTGCGTGGATGCGGTGCGCCAGCCGCATCAGAAGCGGCTCCCGTTCCTTGATCCTCTTCGGCAGTAGCAGGCTCGCCAGGACCGGCATCAGCGTCAGCGAGAGAACCATCGAACCGAGCAGGGCGAAGATTACCGTCAAGGCCATCGGTCGGAACAGCTTGCCCTCGACACTTTCCAGGGTGAGGATCGGCAGGTACACAATCATAATGATGAGTTCGCCAAACATCGTCGGCTTGCGGACCTCCACGGCGGCGTCTCGGACCATCTCCAGTTTGGCCTTCCTCGTCAGGTCGCCGTGGGCGATGTGGCGCACGCAGTTTTCGACCATCACCACCGAGCTATCGACCACCAGGCCGAAGTCGATGGCCCCCAGGCTAAGGAGGCTGGCGGCGATGCCGAACCGCAACATCCCGGAGAAGGCGAACAGCATCGACAGCGGGATCGCCAGCGCGACAATGCCAGCCGCCCGCAGGTTGCCCAGGAAGGCGAAAAGGATGACGACGACCAGCAGTCCACCCTCGAACAAGTTGTTGCGCACGGTCTTGATGACATGATCGACCAGTTCCGTCCGGTCGTAGACGGTTTCGACCTTCACGTTCGAGGGTAGGGTGGGCTTGATCTCGTCCAGCTTCCGCTTCATGCTCCAGGTGACTTCGTGGCTGTTCTCCCCCATGAGCATGAAGCCCAGGCC
>DATBGU010000303.1:0-10094 GCA_036557825.1 Gemmataceae bacterium | reverse complement strand
CCGGAACGCGGCGAACCGGGAGCAGTAGTTCTTGCGTGTGGCGTAGCTCTGCCGGTCGCGGTGCTTCTGGGCCCGGTCGAGGAAGAGGTCCATCAGTTCGCCGGCGGTGAGGGCCTGCCTCTTGTGCGCCGCCTCCTCGGCCTGTATTCTGACGAGGTGATCCGCGAACAGTTTGCGGGCCTCCCGGTGGGACACATCGAGGATGTTGCCGAAGTAGGTGTCGCCGCCGGCCCTGGTGAACCAGTAGACGGACTTGCCGACCTTCTTCTTGCGGAGTTTCGGCTGCCTGGGCACGGTCGCCAGCCTCTTGAAAGGGGCAAAAGAAAGGGGTAAGAACTTGCCTTCCGGAAGAAGTGTACGACGCAAGCTGCTCGAAAACAAGACGTAGCGATCTCGGGAGTGTTTGCACCTCTGGTGGGGGCCCTGGTCTTCAAAACCAGTGGAGGGTTTGAACAAAGCTCTCTGTGGGTTCGATTCCCATACACTCCCGCTCGCAAGGCTTGCGTCACTTGACGCAAGCCTTTTTCATTTTAGAAGTTTGTGAACTTCAACTGCTATTCTTGATGCTCGCCACGAAGCTGGAATGTCCAATTCTCTTGGTAGGGATCCTCTCCACCCCGCTGAGCCGGCATCGATGTCCCCAAGACCAATTCCGTCTTTCTTCCCGACCAGCGGACCCTAGCTTTTGCCGCGTCGCTTTGCTAAACCCAGAGCATGAACGCGCGCGAACTGATTCTGCTGAGTCCCTACCGTCCGCCGACGCAAAACACGCTGTATCTCGGCGATGAAGAGGTGGCCGCCTTCCTCAACGGCTACACGGCCCTGTGGCACCCGGCCGCCCTCGCCGGCGCTTCCGCGCCGCCGCGCCTCGGATCGCCCTACGATTACGAGACGCCCACGGCCGGACACGTCTACGCCGTGCCGGACAATCCGCCGCTCATCCTGCCCGACGACTGGGACGAGCGCGTCCGCGCCGCCGGCGCCGTCTCCTTCCGCTCGACTATGGACCGCGCCGCCACGCTGGACAATCTGCGCGAGGCGCTGCGCGGCTGGGGCGAAAACGCCGAGCCGTCGCGGCCGCTGCTCGACCTGGAAGCCGAACGCGCCGCGCCGTTTTTCGGCGTTGGCTTCGGCCTTCTGCACATCGAGGCGCTGTTCGAGGCGATGTCGCACGAGAACTTGCTGGCGGCGTCGGAATTCTGGCAGGATGTGTCCTCGGCCGTGACTGCGTTGAGCGGGCCGGACGCGGAAGCGCCGCGGCGGCATTTGCAGTCCGCCGCCGAGCGTCTGTTGGCGGCGCGCGAAGTCCTCTATCCCGTCACGTTGCATCTGCTCGACCTAAGTTTGCTCGACGGCGAACATCTCGGCGAACCGTGGCCGCGAAGTTTCGACAAGGGACTGCCGATCAACTTCGTCGCGGCGTCGGCCCTGCTCGAACGGCTCGGCAAGGAGCAGCCCGAACGCCTGGCGGCGCTGCGCGAACGGGTGGGCGGCGATCTGGCGGAAGTGTGCGGCGGATCGTACCTCGAACGCGAGGACACGCTGCTACCGCTCGAATCGCAGATGTGGAACCTGATGAAAGGACAAGCCGTCTATCAGGAGTTGCTCGGCCGGGAGGTGCGCGTCTTCGCGCGGCGGCGCTTCGGCTTCCATCCGCACTTGCCGCTGTTTCTGCAAAACGCTGGCATCAGCCGCGCCGTGCTGGTCGCCTTCGATGAGGCCGTGCTGCCGTCGCACCGCGCGCCGGTCGTCAGTTGGCCGTCGCCGGACGGCAAATCGGTCGAGGCGTTCGCGCGGACGCCGTTTCCCGCCGACAGCGCGCAAACCTATTTTCATCTGACCTATCATCTGCATCAGACCATCATGCAGGACCAGGCCGCCACGCTGGCGCTGTTGCACCGCGAGAAACCGGCGAGTCCGTGGTACGACGACTGGCTGGAACTGAGCCGACTCGCCCCCGTGCTCGGCAAGTGGACGACGCTGTCGAACTACTTCAGTGAAGTCACGACCGGCGATTATGCGTCCGCGGCGGAAGCCGACGAGTTTCACGGCGATTATCTCGTCGAGCGCTGCCCCGTCGAGACGTACAGCGGCGAAACGCAGGAGCCGGCCGCGCCGGGTCCGGGCGTCGAACAGCCGATCAGCATGTTCGCCCGGCAGGTGCGCGCCCGCCGCCGGCTCGATACGGCGTGGACCCTCGCCGCGCTGCTGCGCGGTCTCGGCGGAGCGCTGCCGGAGGTCGAGTGCGGGCGGGACGCCCGCGCTCCGGAGCGCGGGCGTCCCGCCCGCCAAGGCGACGATTTCCTGACGTACCTGTCCCGCATCGAGGACCGATTGGAGAGCGAAGAGACGCCGCCGGAGAAAGAGTTGACCGAGGCGCAGGACCGCATCGCGGAAAACCTGGCTCAGCGACTGGTGGCGCGCGGACAGACCAACAATCCCGGCTTCCTCGTCCTCAATCCATGCAGCTTCAAGCGCCGCGTCGCCCTGGAACTGGAGGGCGTGAGGGCGCTGCCGCCGCTGGGCGGTCCGCTCAAGGCGTGTCAGCTCGACGGCGAGACGGCCCGCATGGTTGTCGAGGTGCCGGCCTTCGGTTTCGCCTGGGTGCCGCGCGAGGGACAGCCGGGCAGCGCGCCGGCGCGGCGCATGCGTCTGGCCGACGAGCGCACCGTCCGCAACGAGTTCTTCGAGGCGGAGGTCGATTCGCAGACCGGGGGTCTGCGTGCCATCCGCGATCAGCGCACGCGCGTCAGCCGGCTCGGCCAGCAACTCGTCTACAACCCCGGCGGCAGCATGCGCGTTCAACAGATCCGCACGATCTCGCAGGGGCCGGCGCTGGGCGAGGTCGTCAGCGAGGGCGTGTTGCTCGACGAGCAGCAGCAAGTGCTGGCCCACTTCCGCCAGCGCTTCCGCGCCTGGCTCGGCCGGCCGGTCCTCGATCTGCGCATCGAGATCACGCCGGTCCAGCCGCCGCAGGGCTATCCGTGGCACGCTTATTACGCCGCTCGTTTCGCCTGGCGCGACGAGCGCGCCACGCTGCTGCGCGGTGTCAACGGCTTGTCATCCATCACCAGCCACTCGCGGCCGGAGACACCCGATTACCTCGAAATCCGTCTCGGCCGGCAAAACACCGTGATTTTTCCGGGCGGCCTGCCGTTTCACCAACGGCACGGCGGCCGCATGATCGACGTGCTGCTGCTCTGTCCGGGCGAGAAGACGCAGGCGTTCGATCTCGCCATCGGACTGGACCGCGAATATCCAGTGCAGACGGCCCTGGGCATGGTGACGCCGGCGCCGGTGACGGCGACGACGCAGGGTCCGCCGCACATCGGCGCCGAGGGCTGGCTGTTCCACCTCGACGCCCCGAATCTGCTGCTGACCAGCGTGCGACCGGCGCCGGACGCCGCCGTGGGCATCGTGGCGCGGTTGCTGGAGTGCGGCGGCTTCGGCGGACACGCCGAGTTCCGCTGCGTCCGCGATCCGCAACGCGCCATGATCCTCGACGCGCGCGGCACCCTGCAAATGGAAGCTCCCACCCAGGGCGATGCCGTGCTGCTCGATGTCGGCCGAAATGATCTCGTTCAGCTGCGCGTCGATTTCAGCTGATCGCCGGCGCGATGGTTGTAAAGATCAATCCTCTCCCATGATCGCACTTCTTGGCTCGGTTGGCGCGGGACGCGCCGGACGCGCCGGCCGGGGGCATGGCATCCCTCCTGCAACTTGAAACGAAAAAGCGAAAAACGCCGGGTACGGCGCAAGCGCGCTGGAAAACGCCTTACAGGTGCCTCGATCCTTTCGTTCGCGAGACTTTTCCCTGGCTGCCCAGTCTCTTGTGAGTAATGCTTTGCTATTCCGGCCTGGGTGGTTCTCGCAGCGAGACGCGGGCCGGTTCGCGAACCCCGAGAACAGAGGACCAGGTCATGAAGCGAATCCTGTTTGTGGGCCTTGCGGCTCTGGGGCTGGCCGTCGCGGCGCGGCCGGCGAAGGCGGATTGCATGTTCGAGTATAGCTGCTCGCGGCACCTCAGCTATGTGCATACCTCGAAGAGCCGCTGCTTCTCTTTCAGCAGCCACGCCAACCCGCTGCCCTGTGTTTCCAGTTGCGGCTACTCCGGCCCGGCCCTGTGGGACGGCTTCGCCGGTTACGGCGCTCCCCACTACCCCGCTCCGGTCGCCGCCGCGCCCGCCGCCGCGACCCCGGCCCCGGCCGCCACGACCCCGTCGTATACTCCGCCGCAACCGAAGCCGACCGGCGTGCAGCAAGCGGGTTACTTCTACTACGGCCAAACGGCCAATCCCGCCTACAACACCGGCTACAACTACGGCGGCTACCTGTACTATGGCCAGGGCGCCGGCTCCTACCAGGCTCCCAACTACTGGTACGACAACTAGGACCGGACGGGACCACGAGTTTTTTTCCGGAAGCCTCATTTCAGACCGGGGGTTGCTGCGGCGTCGGTGGAAGGCATCCGCTGACGCCGCCCTTTCGCGCCGAACCCTCGACCGAACGCGCCGCCTGTAACGAACGCATCTGAAACGCCAAGCGCACGCATCCGCGCGCCTGCTCCATCTCTGCGCAACACGTCGGCCGGAACCGACAATTTACGATCTTTGCGGACGACCTTGTGCTGGACGCGGACGAATCCACCGGGAATGTTTGAGCGTTGTGCGGATCGCGTCTTTTCAGGAGATATGTGCCCTCCCGGTCCTCCGGTGAGGGCATCAATCACAGGAGGTTACGTTCATGAAAAAGCTGTTCGGCGCCGCTTTGCTGGCGCTGCCGTTTTTGACTGCTTCCGTTCACGCCACGGGCAATCCGTTCGCCCTTCAGATGGGCGGTAGTTTCTACATCAAGGGCGGCCCCAGCCAGGCTGCTCCTCAGGCTGGCCCCTGGTATCTGTACTGGCCGCTGGAAGCGCACTTTGTCGCGCCGGCGCCGACCGGCTATCCGTACTGGCCCAGCCCGATGGGGCTGCCGGCGACGGCTTTCGGCGGTCCATCCTGTCCGCCGGGCGTGCCGGTTGCGCCGCCGCCCGTGGCGGCCGCGCCCGCCGTCTCACCCGCGCCAGCCGCGCCGAGCGCCCCGGCCCCGGCTCCGGCGAACCGACCCGCTCCGTCCGCCGCGCCGCAAGCCGCCCCGAAGGGGGGCTTGCCTCCCTATCTGCAACCGACGAGCTACTATCCCACGGGTTATCCGGCACAGGCACCGAGCTACTGGTACGATCGCTAAGGGTGATTCTAAACTCTGGGCGAGCGGGGGGCGTCAGCCCCCTGTTTTTGTTCCGCAACAGGGGGCTGACGCCCCCCGCTCGCCAGATTGGTAACTGGGTCATCGCTATACTGGACAGAGGGCGGCATCCCCATCGGAGGCGCTCGATGTCCAGTTTGTTCATTGTCGGCGGCGGGCTGTTTGGCTCGCTCGCCGCGGCTTGCGCACGCGCCAACGGCATCGAAGCCGTGGTATTCGATCCTTCTCTGCCGGGAGCCGCCTCGCCCGCCGCCGCCGGTCTGTTCAAGGAAGACTGGGCCGGCAAAAAGCTGCGCCCTCATTATCTGCACGCCTTTCCCCTGCTGGAACGCCTATACGAAGTCCGCCACGTTCCGCTGACGCGCGACGACGGCAGCCGTGAGACCCTGTTGTTCGTGCCGCCCGCCGCCATTCTGGAGCCGGACCCAGTTCGCCAGCGCGTCACCTCCGTCGGCGACGGCTGGCTGGAAGCGGGCGGCCGGCGCTACCACGGCTGGATTTACCTCGCCGCCGGTGTCTGGTCCGGTTCGTTCCTGCCGGGGCTGGATGTGTACGGTAAGGCCGGCTCCGCCTTTCTGTTTGCCGGCGAGCGCGCGGGCCGCATTCACCCGATCGCTCGCGGCCGGCAATGCCTTCGCTTCGTCCGCGATCCGGGAACCACCTATTTCAGCGACGGCACCGCCGAGCGCGAACATACCTCCGAACACGACCGGCAGACGCTGAAACACGCGGCCGAGATGGGGCTGACCGAACCGTTGCGCCGGCTTTGGGGCAATCGTCCCTACACGCTGCGCGGTCCCGTGTTTCAGAAGATTGCCGGACGCACCTGGCTGGCCACCGGCGGTCGCAAGATGGGCACCATCCTGGGAGCGTCCTTCGCCCGGCGGCTGATTGAGGAGGAGCTATCCGAATGCTCGCCGTGCGGGACGTGATGGAACCGAAACCGCCTCTCACGACTCTTCAGATGAGAACCAACCGGCGCAGACCGTCCCGCGCGACACGATCGCCGCGGCGGCGGAAGGATTATCTCTTCCCGTCGCTATCTCGCGAGTTATAATGGGGAAATCATGTGCTGGTTTCATCAAGCCCCTCGAAGGTTCTCCGATTGGAAGTAAGCGTTTGAGGTTGGTGGTCCGAGGGCGGCGCGGCCGCGGGCCGGTCCTGTCAACGAGAGAGAGCGAGCCATGAATTATCAAGTACACGGGGAATTGCAGCCCCTCGGCGGCGGAGACCCCATCCCGCTCATCCGCGAGCTGTTGACCCTCGGCCGCCGCGATTCCTGCGACATTCCGTTGCGTTATCCCAACATCTCCGGCCTGCACGCGCAGCTGTCGTTTCGCAACGGCTATTGGTACATCCGCGACATGAACAGCACCAACGGCGTGAAGGTCAACGGCACGCGCGTACAGGAGAAACTGCTGCATCCGCGCGACGAGATCACCATCGGCAAGCGCAAGTACGTCATCGAGTACGAACTGCCGGCCGACCGCCGCGCCCTCGACGAGGTGGTGGAAGAAGACATCATGAGTCAGTCGCTGCTGGAGAAAGCCGGTCTGGAGCGCCGCAAGGGCGAACGTTCGCAGAAGAAATCGCCGTCCTCCGGCTCCTTCGATCCCGGCGATTTCCTCCTCGGCGACGAGTGATTGGGGTTTGAAGCAATTTCTTTACCAGCCCGGAGCGCCAGCGACGGGTTCTCGGCCCGTCGCTGGCGCTCCGGGCTGGTTGGAAAACGTCATCGTCCGATCGGCCACAGCAAATCCCAACCGATCGCGAAAATCGCCGCGTCGATAAGCAGATGGCTCAGCCACGGCGGCCACAGCGAGCCGTTGCGCTCATAGAGGAACGCCCAAACCGCGCCGCCGGCGGCGATGGCCAGCGCGAACGGCAGCGCCGCCGCCCAAAACCTGCCCGGCAGATACACGTACAGCACGATGACGTGATGCGACATGAAGGCCAAACTGGACAGCACCATCGCCGGCACCAAGGACAAAAACTGCCGCAATCCGCCGAAGACGAACCAGCGCCAGTAATACTCTTCCAGCAGCGAATGGGCCGCCACGACGAACGCGGCAAGCGCGGCGTAGCGCATCGGCGTGGCCATGTTGACCTCTTCGAGTTTGTTCCGCACCTTCGCCGGCGTCTCCGCCAACAGCGACGTGCCGCGCAGCGCTCCGAAGTACACGCCGAGCATCAGCGCCGCCACCGTCACGCCGAAGATCAGCGCCGGTTTCAGTCCGCGGAAGTGCGGCCGCTGCATGTGAAGCCAGCGCGGATCGCGCCAGTCCTTGTCCATGACTTCAGTCCCAGCACGCATCCGCCAGCGGAGGAAGGCGAGAAAGACCAGCGGGAAACTGAACTGCACGACCTTGCCAAGGACGTAGGCTGCCTGCTGACGGGGATTGAAACTTCCCTTGTATCCGGCCAGCGCCAGAAAGTAGCTCCACGCCGCCACGGTCGGAAACGTCATGGCGAACAACAGCGCCAGCACCGTCAGCAGCTTCGTCCGCATCGCCTCAGCACTCCTGCACGAGGCGGCGCACCAGCACGCGCATCTTCTTCTCAGCGGTGTTGGCCGTGGCGATGATGTCGTCGATGTTGACCGGCTCCAGCGCGTCGGCCAAACAAACGTCGGTGATGACGGAGATGCCGACGTTGCGCATCCCGCTATGAACGCCGACGAGGATCTCCGGCACCGTGGACATGCCGACCACATCGGCCCCGATGCCGCGCAGGAAGCGATACTCGGCGCGCGTTTCCAGGTTCGGTCCCGGCACGGCCACGAACACGCCCTGATGCAGCACGATCTTCTCTTCCAGCGCGATGCGCCGCGCCCGCGCCAGCAGGTCGCGGTCGTAGGGACGGCACATGTCGGGGAAACGCGGTCCGAGGCGGTCGTCGTTGGGGCCGATGAGCGGATTGTCGCCGAGCAGGTTGATGTGGTCCTCGATCATCATCAGGTCGCCCTTTTGAAACTGCGGGTTCATGCCGCCGCAGGCGTTGCTGACGATGAGGATCTCGCAGCCCAGCGCCTTCATGACGCGCACCGGCAGCGTGATCTGCTTCAGGGAATAGCCTTCGTAGTAGTGGAAGCGACCTTCCATGGCGACGACGCTCTTGCCGGCGAGCCGCCCGCATACCAGCCGCCCGGCGTGCGTCGGCGAGGTCGATTTGGGGAAATGCGGAACGTCGCCGTAATCCAGCGCCGCCTCGCGGTCGATCTCCTCGACGAGGCCGCCGAGTCCGGTGCCGAGAATGATGCCGACGCGCGGCCGGCCCTTCCATTTGGCCCCGACCGCCGCCGTCGCTTCCTGAATCTGCTCGTACAACTCCGGCATGTCGTCCTCTCCCGCACGGCCAACAGTGAATCGCTTGCGATCACTGTATCGTTCGGAAGAGGAACCGCAATATGAACAACTAGCCCGGAGCGCCAGCGACGGGCGCCCGTCGCTGGCGCTCCGGGCTAGTCAGAAAAAAGCTCGTGCCATTTAGAACTGTGTCGCGTTCGGGTCGGCCGGCAGCAGTTCCGGCGCCTTCGCCTTGCGATGCGTCCAGGTTTTCTTCGCCGGCTCCTCGGAATGACAGGAACCGTTGCACGTCTTCGCCGTCGCCAGCAGAGCGTCCAGCTCCTCCGCCGGCGGCAGGTGCAGATACACGTCGTCGCCCTCCAGTTTGACCGGGAAGACGCGCACCGAATAATCCTCGCCGCTCAGGCACGCTCCCGTCTCCAGCGAATACGTCTTCTTGTGGACCGGACAGGCGACCTTCGGCTTGCCGTGCTGATCGCCGATCATGCCGCGCGACAGAACGAACTCGCGCCGGTGCGGACACATGTTCTGCGTCGCGTACCATTCGCCGCGGCTGGCGAAGTTGAACACGGCGATCTGCGTCTGACCGTACTTGATCGCCGCGCCGCCGTCGCGCGGGAAGTCCCACACCTTGCCGACGTGAATCCACTCGGCCGGCGAGCGGGGGGCGTCAGCCCTCTGTTCCTCACCTAACAGGGGGCTAACGCCCCCCGCTCGCCCTTCCGTGGGTTCGCGCAGCGTTAACTCGCTGATGGGAATAAACGACGTGCTCCAATCCGCCGGGCGGTGCTGCTCGCGCTGGGTGACGAACTCGATGGTCGGCTCGGTTTCGTCGGTGTTGATAAACTGCTTAAACAGTTGCCGTCTCACCGGATCGTTGACGACTTCCTTCCACTCGCATTTGTAACTGTCGGCGAGAAACTGAATTTGCCGCTCCAACTCCTCACCGATGCCGAGGCAATCGTCGATGATGATCTCGCGCAGGCGCTCGATGCCGCCCTCCATTTTCTCCAGCCAAACGGAGGTGCGCGTCAGGCGGTCGGCGGTCTGGATGTAGTACATCAAAAAGCGGTCGATGTACTTGATACAGGTTTCCTCGTCGAGATCGGCGGCGAGCAGGTCGGCGTGGCGCGGCTTGGCGCCCCCGTTGCCGCAGACGTAGAGGTTCCAACCCTTTTCGGTGGCGATGATGCCGAAGTCCTTGCCCTGGGCCTCGGCGCACTCGCGGATGCAGCCGGACACCGCCGCCTTGACCTTGTGCGGCGAACGGATGCCCTTGTAGCGGTTCTCGACGCGGATGGCGAAGCCGACCGAGTCCTGCACGCCGTAACGACACCAGGTCGTGCCGACGCAGCTCTTGACCGTCCGCAGCGCCTTGCCGTAAGCGTGGCCGCTCTCGAAGCCGGCGGCGACCAGCTCGGCCCAGATGTCGGGCAGCCGGTGCGCCGGCGCCCCGAACAGGTCGACGCGCTGGCCGCCGGTGATCTTGGTGTAGAGGCCGTACTGGCCGGCGATGCGGCCGATGGCCACCAGCTGGGCGGG
>DATBGU010000302.1:0-4700 GCA_036557825.1 Gemmataceae bacterium | reverse complement strand
TTGGAGGAAGCAAGCACGGTAGCGTCCCAGATAAGCCGCGAAGGCCGGCCCCACGCCGGCAATTTCTTGTTCTGTCATCGGATTCCCTCCCGAATAACAGAGTTATCGGCCATCAGGGAACCCGCGCTGTACTGCTAAAGGACTCGATCTTGTCAGCGAGCCGGGAGGGCCGTCCTTATGCGTTTTCTGCTCACCGGAGCGAGCGGTCAACTGGGAGGCTATCTGCTCCGCGAATGCCGAGCGTTGGGGGATTCCGTCGTCGCCTGGAGCGGTCAGCGCCGAGGCGAGTTGTTCGGCTACTCCTTGCATCCGGTCGATCTGACGGACAAGGACGCGATGGCGACGGCGTTCCGGGAAGCGCGGCCGGAGGTGGTCGTACACAGCGCGGCCTTGACGGTCGTCTCCGACTGCTATCGCGATCCTCTTCGCGCGGACCAGATCAACACGCGCGGCAGCGCGATGCTCGCCGAGTTAGCCGACAAGGCGAAGGTTCGGATGGTCCATATTTCCACGGACATGGTTTTCGACGGCGAGCGCGGCGGCTACCATGAGGACGACGAGGTCCGGCCAGTGTCGGTGTACGGACGCACGAAAGCGGCCGCGGAGCGGGCCGTGCTCGCCTTCGCGCGGAACCTGGTGGTGCGAGTGCCCCTGTTGTTTGGACCGACGCTGGTCGGCCGGCCGAGTTTCTTCGACGCGCAGGCGTCGGCCCTGCGCGAGGGAAGGCCGGTCCCGCTGTTTCTCGACGAATGGCGGACGCCGTTAAGTCTGCGGATCGCCGCTCGCGCCTTGCGCGCGCTGGCCGACTCGGACCACGCCGACCTGCTGCACGTGGGCGGGCCGGAACGGCTCAGCCGTTTGGAGATGGGCGAACGGTTGGCGGCCTTCCTCGGCTGCGATTCGGCAGCGATCGTGCCCACGTCGCGAACGAGCATCGCCGCGGCTGAGCCGCGCCAGCGCGATCTGTCGCTGGATTCGTCGCGCTGGCGACGCCTGGCTGCCGAACAACCGTGGCCGACGTTCGACGACGCCCTGCGGGAACTCGTGTCGTTGTGAACACAGGAGACTTTCCTCCCATGACGCATTCTCGTGTCGCCCTCGTCACCGGCAGCGGCAAGAAGCGCATCGGCTGGCACGTCGCCGCCGCCCTCGCGGAGCGCGGCGATAACATCATCGTTCACTACCACACCTCGGCGCACGAGGCTGAGGAAGCGGTGACAACCTTCCGGCAACACGGCGTCGAGTGCGTCGCCCTGCAAGCCGATCTCACCGACGAGAACGCGGTCCACGGGCTGTTTCAGGAAGCGCTGACGCGCTTCGGCCGGCTCGATGCCTTCGTTCATTGCGCCGGCCTATGGCAGTCTCGACGGCTGGAAGACGTTCGCGCCGCCGACGTGCGCCGCCATTTCGAGGTCAACGTGCTGAGTACGTTCCTGTGCGCCCGCGCGGCCGGCCTTGTCATGGCGCGGCAGCCGGAGGGCGGGTGCATCATTACACTCGGCGATTGGGCCGTCGTGCGGCCTTATCCCAATTACGCCGCCTACTTCGCCTCGAAGGGCGCCGTGGAAGCGATGACGCGTTGTTTGGCCGTGGAACTGGGCACGCGTAATCCGCGCGTACGCGTCAACTGCATCGCGCCGGGTCCGGTGCTGATGCCGCCGGACCTGTCGGCGGAGGAACGCGCCGAGGCCATCGCGTCCACGCTCGTGCAGCGCGAGGGCGATCCCGGCCACGTCGCTCGCGCCGTGCTGGCGCTGCTCGACAACGATTTCATCACCGGCGTCCGCCTGCCTGTCGATGGCGGGCGCACCATCTTTGCCGGCGGTAGGTAGCGCGCGCTGAAGGGAGTCGAGCAGGTCATCGGCCGGCCGACGTGGCCGATCAACACGCCCTACGCCGGAGCGTCCGATACGGCCTGCACGCGCTACGCCTGGTCGAGCTATCACCCGGCCGGGGCCAACTTCGCGTTCTGCGATGCCTCGGTCCACTACCTGATGAACACGCTTGCCAACGATCCCAGCCAGCAAAGTTGCGCCAAGCCGGTGCCGGCCAACTTCCCGCTGCTGAACCTGTACTTCGCCAGTGACGGCTACATCGTCAACGGCAACGACTTCTGAGCGTGTGGTCCTGAGTTGCAAGTGGCGTATTGGAAAGGAGGTGACGCTTGTAGAATGCCCGAAGGAGGTAATGTCGCATGAATCCGATCTTCCATCCCGCCGCCGCCTCATCGCTTCTCATCGTGGTCCGGCCGGAACCGCCGGGGCAATACACGGCCCAGGCCGTTGGCCTGCCGGAGATTCAAGCCACCGCCGCGGACCGCGAGGAGGCGATCAAGCAAGTCCAGGCAACGCTTCGCCAGTGGCTGGCCGAGGGGCGGCTCGTCGTCTTCCCGGTCCCACCGCCTCAGCCGTGGCTCCCCGGCTTTGGTCAGGTCGATCCGAATGACCCGCTGGAACAGGAATTCCTTCAAGACCTGGCGCGGTTTCGTCAGGAAGACCTTGAACGTACCCTCCGCGAGTACGAGCAAGAGGACCGCGAATGCCCCAATACCTCTTCGACACCGACCACCTGACGCTGTTCGACCACTCCGACGTGGCCGTATGGCGGCATTTCAGCATTCAGCCCCTGGGGAGTGTTTCCCTCAGCGCGGTTAGCGTCGAGGAAACTCTCCGCGGACGTTTGGCGGGGGTGGCGCGGCACCAAAATGGCCCCTTGCAAGTCCAAGCATACGCGAACCTGATTGCTTCCCTCTCTTTGTTTCAACAATTCACGATCGTCCCTTTTGATTCGGCCTGTGAGGGCCGTTATCAGCAATTGCGCGGAATGCGGCTGCGAATCGGCAACCAGGACTTGCGCATCGCCGCCGTCGCCTTGGCGAACAACCTGGTCCTGCTCACGCGCAATCGCCGTGACTTCGGACGCGTGCCGGCGCTGATGCTGGACGATTGGTCGCTGTGAATGCTCCTTGAGTTCGGCGGACAATTGCGATAATCATAGCTCTGATCCCCAACGCGACGACGAGCCTGCCGAGGAGCATTCGCACATGAAATTCCATGAAATGACCTTTCCGCAGCTACGCGAGGCGGCGCGGGACCGAACCGTTGTGCTGGCCCCCATCGCCGCCTGCGAACAGCACAGCCGCCATCTGCCGACCTTCACCGACACGGTGCTCGTCACCGGTGTCGCCGAGGGCGTCGAGCGCCGTCTGCCCGATCGCGTGCTGCTGCTGCCGACGCAATGGTTCGGCGCGTCGGCGCACCATCTGCGTTTCGGAGCCACGCTGTCGGCGGAGGTCGATACGCACGTCGCCATGCTGTGCGATCAGCTGACGCCGCTGCTGCAAGACGGGCATCAGCGCATCCTGGTGCTCAACGGCCACGGCGGCAACATCGACACGATGCACGTCGCCCTGCGCCGCTTGCAGCCGCGCTTTCCAAAGCACATCCTGTCGGCCGCCTCGTACTGGGAGTTGGCCGACCGCGAACTGGCCGCCCTGGCCGACGGGCCGCGCAAGTCGATGGGTCATGCTTGTGAGTTCGAGACGTCGATGATGCTGGCGCTGCGGCCGGAGTTGGTGCGGCGCGACGCCATCCGCGACGATCCGCCGCGCGACGATGCCGCCCTGCGCGGCCTGTTTTTGGCCGACGACATGTGGCAAAAGACCGATCATGGCTGCGTCGGCTACCCCGAGCGCGCCAGCGCCGAGAAGGGGCAAGCGCTGCTCGCCGCCGCCGTCGAGCGCACCGTTGAAGTGGTGCAAGCGCTGCTGAAACGACCCTTGCCCGCATGATTTCAAAAGAAGAACGAACCACAGAGTCACAGAGAACACAGAGAAAACACAGAAAAGACAATGAAATAAAGAAACACAAGAGAAACGGATTTCCCTTTCCTAATGCTTTTTTCTCTCTTCTTTTCGTCTCTGTGTTCTCTGTGACTCTGTGGTTAGTTTTTATTTGAGAGGACGGATGGAGAAGCGATTGCAAACGGATGGCGGGTTGGCGACGGCGGAGCGCGAGTGGCTGCGCCGCGATCTGATCGCCGGGCTGACGGTGGCGGCCATCGCCGTGCCGCAGGCGATGGCCTACGCGCAGATCGCCGGCATGCCGCCGCAGTATGGCCTGTACACCGCCTTCCTCGTCACCGCGCTCGGCTCGCTGTTCGGCTCGTCGCGCCATCTGATTAGCGGCCCGACCAACGCCATCTCCCTCGTCGTCTTCAGCGCCCTCGCCGGACTCGCCAGCGCTGTCGTTGCCCTCGATCCGGACCATCCCGCTGAGTTGACGCTTCTGGAAATGGTCCAGGGCATGTGCCTGCTCGCCTTCCTGGTCGGCGCCATCCAGATCCTCATCGCCCTGTTCAAGCTCGGCGACCTGACGCGCTACGTCTCGGAGTCGGTGCTGCTCGGTTTTATGGCCGGGGCCGGCGTCCTGATCGCCCTGGGGCAGATCGGCAACTTGTTCGGCCTACCCGCGCGCGGCGACGGACATCTGTCGGTCTTGCAACGACTGTGGCTGACGCTGCGCGATGGCTCGATCGATCCGCCGTCGGCGTGGCTCGGCCTGGGAACACTGCTAGTTCTGATGCCGATGCGCGTCCTGAAGCGCCGTCTGACCGCGCCATTCCCAGACTTGTTGCTGGCCCTGATCCTGGCTACGGTAGTAGCGCCGTTCATCGGCTGGAAACCGACAGGAGGGTCGCTC
>DATBGU010000301.1:0-47607 GCA_036557825.1 Gemmataceae bacterium | reverse complement strand
ATCGCCGGCTGTTGACGGTGCTCCTCGGAAAAGGACATTCGGTATCTCTTGGGGGATTGTTCTGTTTCATCTTCTCTGAGCGGGGAGCGTCAGCCCCTGAGTGTGTGAAGACTCAGGGGGCTGATGCCCCCCGCTCAGAGTTATGAACCTGTGCGGACACGAAGGACTTACTCTATTTTGATCGCCTTGAGCTTCTCGTCAATACGCTGGACGAGGTTCTCCGGCAGCGGCGCGTAGTGCATCCGCTCGGCGTACTTCTGGCCGTCATGCACGATCCACGTCAAGAACTTGACCAACTCGCGGCCGGTGTCGCCGGATTGGTTTTGGTACAGCACGGCCCAGGTCGTGCCGCAGATCGGGTAGGCATCCTCGCCCTCGTAATCCTTGACGATGGAAAAACACAGATCGTCGGGGTACTGCTTGAGCGAGCCGGCGGCGGCACGCACGCTTTTCAAGTCGGCGCGGATGAACTTCCCCGCTCGGTTCCGCACCGCGCCGAATTGGATGTTCTTCTTCTGCAAGGCGTAGAGCAACTCCACATAGCCGATGCTGCCGGCATTGCGGCCGACGTTGTCGGCCACGGCGGGATTGCCCTTCTCGCCGCTGCCGACCGGCCAATCCACCGTGGTATTGGTGCCGACATCGCTCTTCCACTTGGAACTGACGCTGCAAAGATATTCGGTGAAGATAGCGGTGGTGCCGCTGCCCTCGGCCCGGTGGACGACGCTGATTTTCAGGTCCGGCAGCGAGACGTTTTTGTTGTCGGCCTTGATGCGCTCGTCGTTCCAGTTCGTGATCTCGCCCAGGAAGATGCCGGCCAGCACTTCGCCGGTGAAGTTCAAAGGCTTATCCAAGTCGGGCAGGTTATACGCCGGCACGACGCCGCCCATGACCAGCGGTACGTGAACGACCTCGCCGCCCTCCTTCCGCGCCTTCTCGCGCTGCTCCGGCGTCATGGCGGCGTCGGTGCAGCCGAAATTGACGGCCTTCTCGGTCATCTGCTTGATGCCGGCGGTGGACCCTTGTCCTTGATAGTTGATCTCGAAGCCGCCCTTCTCCTTGCTGTAAACGTCGATCCACTTATCCATGACCGGCTTGACGAACGTCGATCCCGATCCACTGAGTTTTTTGGCGCTGCCGCCGTCCGCGCAACCGAGCGGCAGCAAGCAGGTTAGACCGAACACCAATCCCTTCGCGATTCGTCCCACGGAGGTTCTCCTCAAGGAGGCGAGGCTCTTCACGTTTGGTCGCCCCGAAACAGGGTTGAATTACTACTCTACCGCCTCCGCCCGGAGAAAAAGTGATGAAAAGATAAAGATACGGTGAAGAGCGAAGCATTCAAGTTGGAAGAGGCTCCCCAATTTGGACCAGGGCGCGCCGCCTTTTTGATTTCCCTCGCAATGGTCGCGGAGTAAGGTTGATGAGGAGGCGAAACGCGACGGGGCGCGCCTCGGACACCCTGCCATCGAGAGAGGGAGCCGATGAAAGCTCGCAGGATTCTGCCGCTCGTCAGTCTCGCGTTGATCCAGCCGGTCGCGGTCGCGGCCGTCCCACCCCCCGGTTACCACGCCGCCGTCACGGTCAGCGCGCCCACGCGCATCGACTGGACCTTCGCGCTGGCCAATCGCAGCCTGGTGGAGACTCCCGCCGACTGGCTCGGCGAGTACGATTCCAAACGGCAACAGTACGAGCTGTTCGTGCCGCCGCGCCGAGACGGCAAGAAACCGATGCCGGTGATCCTGTTCGTCTCGCCCGGCAAGGAGCCGATGGGCTGGAAGCGCTTCGAGGGCCTGTGCAAGCGACAGGGCGTCCTCTTCGCCGGGCCGCGCGGCGCCGGCAACGACTGTCCGCCGAAGAAACGCGTGCGCATCGTCCTCGACGTGCTCGACGATCTGCGCCGCCATCACGCGATCGACGCCGACCGCACGTATCTGGCCGGCTTCTCCAGCGGTGGACGGATCGCTTGCGCGATCGCCTTCGCGCTGCCGGAATACTTCGGCGGCGTGATGCCGATCTGCGCCAGCGGCGATCTGCGGCAGGAACCTTGGTTGCGGCAGCGCGTCCTCGATCGTCTGAGCGTCGCGCTGCTGACGGGCGAGAAGGACTTCAACCGCGCCGAGGTCGAACGGCTGCGCGGCCCCCTGCTCAAAGAGGTCGGCGTGACGGTGCGCGTCTGGATGCAGCCGGGATTGGGTCACGATGTCCCCTCGGAGAAGGTGCTGCTGGAAGCGTTCCGCTGGCTCGACGAGCGCGCGGCGCAGCGCCGACTGGAAGCGAAGCGCCATCCGGCGTCTCGTGTGGAAGGCGATGCGGTCGTCACCCGCGACGAACAGGCCAAAGCTTTGCTCGCCGAGGCGAAGAAACGGCTGGAGAAACCGGAAACGCTGTACTCCGGTCTGATGCAGATGCAAGGTTGCATGCAGCGTTGGCCGGACCTGCAAGCGGGGGCGGAGGCGAAGAAGATCCTTCTGGAGTACGACGGCCGCAAAGAGCGACCGTGGGAGGCGGACGATTTGGCCGAGCAACGGCGGTTTTTGGTGGCGCGGGCGCGGGCGCTGGATGCCTATGCGTCGGGCGATCTGCCGCCGCAGTACGCCAAGGAGCGGCCGGACGCGGCGCGCGAGGCGATCCGGCTCTGGAAACAAGTGCTGAACGATGGACCCGATACCGCCCCCGGCCGCGAAGCGAAAAAGCGCATCGCGGCGTTGGAGAAAATCGCCGCGCCCGAGAAGTGATTTCTCGGCCCGTGCCGGCGCTGCGGACTCGTGAGAGATTTAGCCGCCGGTCCAGGTCGGACGGCGCTTTTGCAGAAAGGCGCTCATGCCCTCCTGCGCGTCGTTGCAGACGGCGTTGCCGGTCATCACTTCATTGGCGCGTTCGTAGGCGGTCGCTTCATCGAGGGCGAGCTGATCGTAGAAAGCGCGTTTGCCGATGCGCACGGTCAACGGGCTTGACGCCCGGATTGCGTCGGTGAGTTCTTTGACGGCGGCATCCAGTTCGCTGGCGGCGACGACGCGATTGACCAGGCCCCAGGCGAGCGCCTGCTGAGCGGAGACGGTCTTGCCGGTCAGCAACATTTCCAGCGCGGCGCGCGGCGGGATGGTCCGCACCAAGGGCACCATCGGCGTCGCGCAGAACAGGCCGATCTTCACGCCCGGCGTGGCGAAGGCGGCGCCGTCGGCGGCGACGGCGAGGTCGCAAGCGGCGACGAGTTGGCAGCCCGCCGCCGTCGCCAATCCGTGGACGCGCGCGATCGCCGGCTGCGGCAGAGCGCGGAACTGCTGCATCACGGTCGAACACAGCTCAAATAGCTCGCGATAGGCTTCCTCCGAACAGCCCACCATCTCGCCGAGGTCGTGCCCGGCACAGAACGCCGGACCGCGCGCCGCCAGGACCACAACGCGCACGCCGGGGTCGGCGGCTACGGCGTCCAGCGTTTTGTGCAATTCCAGGAGTAGTTCGTGCGATAGGGCGTTGCGCTTGTCGGGTCGATTCAGGGTCAGGTGCATCACTTCCTCGCGCACCTCGGCCAGAAGAACCGGCGCGACGGTGGTCGATTCCATCGGAAGACCTCCTTTCGCCAAAACGGCATTCTCCGTTAGACGTGATTTCAACTCCCTCGGGGCGGGGCGTCAACCCCCCATTCAAGATGTAGTCGTCCCCTGCAAGTACATTACTCTCCTGAAGGATAGTTCCTCAAGGCGGGCAAGCCGTGGACGACCGCTTGACTCGTTTCTTGGCCGAGACCGACACTCCCGCTCGCCGGGCTATGAAATCGCTTCTACGGGGGCGATGCCGGGTGGAAGGCATCCCAGGCCGAGCGCGTGGCGAGCATGGCCGGCAAGCGGCGGAGGCGATGGCCGCGAAGCGGTCCCGATTCCGCCTCCCCTGTCACGGGGTTCCACGTGCTGCCGCCCTGCTCATCCACGACCTTGTCTCCCGCCGACCGGAACGTCAGCACCTCCCTCGGCAGTTGGCGCTCGTATAACGCGGCCGTCGCGCTGGTCGCGTCGAACACGACCAGGACAGGCCGGCCATCCCACTGGTCATTCAAAACCGACATTTGACGCATTACGTCCAATCCCCACGCCTTGGCGAGAAGGCCGTCTCCAATCCCCAGAACGTAGTTTTCGGGGCGCTGATAGAAATCGCGGCGAAATGCTCGGTGGGCCGACGGCAGCAACAGGACGGTGCTCTGGGGATGCAGGCGGCGCCAGGATGCCCAGTCCGTCACGACGGACGGAAGGGGTTGCAACCGCCCGCCCTTGAGCAGTCCCTGTTTCGCTTCCCCGGAAAACTGAGACCAGAGCGTCCTCGTCTCCCGATCGTAGAGGACCATGCTGTCCTTCCACAATTGACCGGACACGGCGAAGGTAAGGGTCCGGTCCTCGACCGTGCGCGCGTAGACGATGCCGCTGTGACAGGCGTCGCACCAGGTGGCCACGATCGCTTGCCCCGCGAGCATGTCGTTGACCACTTTCCGCCGAGGCTCCTCGTTGAGGACGTTGAGCGGATAGGCGCGAGACTCGTTGCCGAGGCTGACGCCGAGCACCAGTTCCGCCGGTTCGAGGGCGTCCTTCGCCTGAGCAACGGACACGAGGGGGAATTCGGTGAACGGCTCCTCGGGAAGAAGGTGGCGCTCGGGCTGAAATTCGGCGACGGGCCGTGGGGGCGGCTCAAAGGGCCAGCGCTTTTCGGAGAACGCCAGGATGAGCCAGGTCGCCGTTCCCGCGATAGCCAGCAGAACGAGAGCGAATCCGGCCGCCTTCCCCAAACGCCTTGCGTACGAAGAGAAGCCGGAAGGAGAGGAGTTCAAGGCAACGTCTCCGGCTGGTGGGGCGAACCGTTTCCGTGGGATGCCGCGGCGGCGCGACGGTGGCGCTCGGCGGCATCGAGTTTGCCTGTCCGCCGATAATGCTCGGCCAGCGCCTGGTGCGCGGGCCGGTAGCTCGGATCCTGTTCCAGGGCCGTTCGCAGCCAGTTCACGCCGTCCTCCAAAAAGCCGTTGCGCAGGAAGAGAACGCCGATGTCGTGACGCAACGACGCGCTATTGGGGGTTTTGAGGACCTGTTGAATCAGTCCGCCCATACGGGCCAGATCCTCGTCGATCCGCCGCAGCCGAGCGGAATGTTCCTCGGCGTCCGCGTGCTTGTCCAGACGTTCCAGACAGCGGACCAGGTTGTAGATGATCTCCCGGTCGTGGGGAAGCGCCGTCGCGGCCAGCCGCAACCACGACTCGGCGCGCTCCGGCTGTCGCTGCGCCAGCGCCAACCGGCCACGCTCGCCCAGCGCCGCCGGCATGTCCGGCTGCCGGGCCAGCAAGTCGTCGAGCAGCCCCTCCGCCTCCTCAAGTCGGGACTGATTGAAGCGGCAGCGGGCCAGGCCCAGGAGCATCGCGGAGTCCTCCGGCCGCTTCCGGACGAGGTACTCGAACTGCTCGGCCGCCTCGTCACTCTGATTGAGACTGACGAGGATCTCCGCCAGGCGTTGACGAACCGGATCGCGATGGGGATCGAGGGCGAGAGCGTGCCGGTAATCGTCCACGGCCTCCGTCCTGCGGAACAGGTGCTCGCACACCCAGCCGTGGCGGACCAGCGGCTCCGGATCGCGCGGTTGGCGCTGCCGCCAAACCTCCAGGGCGGGCAAGGTGTCGCCCAGCCGAAACGTGCGCATCCATTCCCAGGTGAGCGCCTCAAGAATTGCCGGCGATTGGGGATGTTCCAGTTCGACTTGTTCGCGCAGGAACTTTTCCACCTCGGCCAGCCCGCCCCGCTGGACGTTGAGCAGAATCCGTTCGAGTTGGCGGTCCTCCAGGATGTCCGGCGCGGACGGACAGGCATCCAGATGCTGCTGCGCCTCCTCAAGCAGTCCGGCGCGACGGGCGGCGCGGGCCGCCAGCAGACGGGACCGCGCCCCGCTGGGCCAGACCGCCAGACATACGGAAGCATGCTCCCGGGCCTCGGCGAACGCGCGGCGCTCCAGGGCGCGCTGTCCGGCCTCGTAGTGATACCAGGCCCGGAGATACGGCGCGCCCACGCCGGCAGCCGCCGCCAGCAGCAGCAAACCGGCCAGGACGCACAACAACCCGCGACGACGCCGGCTAAGGGCGTGGATCAGATTGCGACAGTGGACGATCATGGAAGTTCTCAACGGAATCGGGCCGCGGCGGGGCCGAACCGGACGGCGCCCGCAAGACGCGGCGGTGCGGAGCGGCCAGGTCGGGTTTGCCCTCGTGTTCGTAGTGTTCCGCGAGCGCTTGATGCGTGGGCCGATGGTCGGGGGCCACTTGCAGAGCGCTTTGCAGCCAGAGCACGCCTTCGCGCCCTTCCCCGTTGCGCAGGAACAGCCGCCCGATCTCGCAACGCATGTCGGCGTCGTAAGGACGACTTTGCAGGCGGTCGGTCAGCTCGTTCATGTGTTTCATGTCCGCCTCAATGCGACCGACCCGCCGCTGTTGCTCCTCGGCTTCGTCCGGCTTGTCGCGCTGATTGAGGCACAGAAAAAGGCTGTAATTGCTCTGGTAATCGTAAGGCGCCAACCGGACCGCCTGTCGCAGCCAGTTCTCCGCTTCCTCGTGTTTGGACTGTTCCAGGGCCAACCGGCCGCGCTCCAGCATCACGGCCGAGTCGCGCGGCGCTCGGTCGGCCAACTCCTCCAACAGCCGCCCCGCCTCCTCGCTTTCCCCCAATTTCCGCCGACATCGAGCGAGTCCCAGCAGGACGGAAACGTCGTCCTGCCCCCGCTGTCGCAGCGACTCGAACAACACGCTCGCTTCCTGTGCCAGATCGAGATGCAGGAGGACTTGCGCCAAACGCAGGCGGGCCGTCGTGTTGTCCTCTTCGGTCGTCAAGGCCAGACGGTAATCTTCGGCGGCCTCCGCCTCCTGGTGCAGACGCTCGCGCACCCAACCGCGCCGCAGTAAGGCCCGCGTGTCGCACGGCTGCAACTCCAGCCACAGATCCAGGCAATAGCGGGCGCTCTCCAGGCGGTAAATTGCCACGTAACCCTGGCTAAGGGTGTCGAGAATGGCCGGCAGCTGGGGGTGGTTTTGGTCGATGTACGTTTGCAGACGCTCTTCCAGCGCGAGCGACCAGCGTCCTTGCTGGACGCGGAGGAGCGCGCGTTCCAGGCTGATGGATTCTTCCGGGCCGCCCAGCTCCCGACACAGGTTCAAACGATACTCGGCGTCCGCCAAGTAGCCGCCCAAGCGCGACGCCCGCGCCAACAGAAGTTGGACCTCGGCGTCGCCGGGGCGCAGGTCGCGGCAGATCCGCAAGTGGCCCCGCGCCGCGACCTCGTCGCGGCGCTCGAGATCCTGCCGGGCCACGCGCAGATGGGAGGTGAAGCGAACCGAGACGTACAGCGGCAAAACGCCCATGCCCGCGACGGCGAGCAGGACGCCGACCACGAGGGCTTTGCCCAGCCCACGCCGCGAGGGAACCAGCTTGGAGAACAGGCCGATCACGTCCCCTCCAGAGAAGCGGCCGCAATCGACGGCGGTTCACTTCATTTCGATGTTGTGGTCCTGGTTTCCTTTGATGACCGTGTAGGTCAACCCGGACTTTTCCGGATCCTTGTATTTGTCCGGCAGGACCATCGGCTTGTCGTCCACCGTCGGCGCCTCGCCGGCGGGGGCGCCCATTTTGGACGGGTCCATTTTCATGCCGCCGGGCATCCTTCCCGGTGAGACCGGGGGCGTAACCCCGATCTTGGCGTCTCCGACCGCCACCTTGTCGATGGTGTAATTGCCGTCGGTCTTGATAATCGCGGTCTTGACCTTGTTGTCCGAGGTGAGGAACGTCACCGTGCCTCCGGTAAGCGGCTTGTCCTTGTACGTGACCTTTCCGGATATCGAGCCGGTGGCGGGACCACACCCAACCAAGGCCAGGACCGCCAGGCACGGCAGGGAGCGAACGAGCATCTTTGGAATCATGCGCGGAACCCTTTAGGACGAGCGGAGCAAACTGTTGCTCGCCGGCCCGCGGCGCAAGCAAGAGACTTCCCCTTGCTGGCGCTGCGGGCTGGTAGGCAAAAAGTGTTGTTCGCGAACTCTTACCAATCGGAGCCGAGGAGGTCTCCATTGTTGGGGGTGCAGGCCGCCCACCAGGTGGTCGGGGAAATCCCCTGGGTGAGGGTCCGCACGGTGGCGTCGCACAGAGCTACCTGCATGCCGCCGGTGTGCGGCGTGGACGCGCGAAAGACGTCGCAATTGGTTTGGAAGGGCTTCGGCTGCACCTGGAACAGCGAGCCGGGGCCAACATTATAGATGGCGAAGGCCGGCTGGGCGGAGTCCTCTCCCCACCAGTTCCAGACGCTGCCGCCGCTGCCCGGCGCGTAGCCGGTGCTGTTCATGTAGTAGCCGCACGTCCCGTAGCGCTCGGCGAACATGATGGTGTTGGAGGTGCCGTCCTGAAAGCTCGCCGGCATTGACGCCGAGCCGTCCCAAAGATCCTGACTGACGATCTGACCGTTGATGTTCACGGTGGCGAACACCTGGGCGTTGGCGGCGTAGGTCGTCAAGGACGGGTTGTCGTTCCAGCCGGCCACGACGACGTTGGCGCCGATGCCGTTGTAGGGGATGCTGGGGTCCGACGGACAGACGTAGGTCTTGATGGGATACCAGCGGTTGTTCCACGGACGGAACCCGGAGGCCGGCGTATTGCCGTCCGCGCCCGAGAAGGTGTTGTTGTAGAAATTGGTCTGTTCGATGTAGGGCAAGATGTAGAAATGCACGTTGCCCCACGGGGAATTGATCGCACTACCCCCTTGCTGGACGCCGTTTCTCCCCAGCAGGGGCGGATACCGCTTGTAGGTGTCGTGGAAGTTGTGGACGGCCAGCCCCATCTGTTTGAGGTTGTTGCTGCACTGCGTTCGCGCGGCGGCCTCGCGAACTTTCTGCACGGCGGGCAAGAGCAGGCCGATGAGGATGGCGATGATGGCGATCACCACCAACAGTTCAATCAGCGTGAACCCTCGCCAGCGCTTCACCAGACGGAACAACGACATGACGCGCTCCTTTGTCTGTGAAAAGTGGATGGAAATGAGGAGGACTTAACAATTGCTTCTACCCACTTTTAGGGTGGCTTGCAACTGATTCTTTCAAAAAAGTCAGGTTTTCGTTCGCACCCAAAACGAGACGATCCGCGTCGCTTATGCTAACTGAAAGGCGAACGCCGGGCGTCAGCCGGCCGTTCGCCTTCGATCGGCGCACCCCCGTTGAGCCAGCCACGAAGCACTGGCTCACTATGATGAGGAAGTGGGGCAGACCGAAATCCATTCGGTCGCTCCGAAAGCCCGACCGGCGAGGAGGCGGGGCCGATGGACGTGGGCGGCGACGCACGAGGGACCATGAGCGCGAATAATCCCCTCCCCGGAGACTCCGCCGGCGAGACGATCCCTCTGCTGGCCAAGCTGGAGAACAACGTCGCCAGCGTCTTCCTCGGCAAGCCCGAAGTTACGCGCCTGGCGCTCGTTTGCTTGCTGGCCGAGGGGCATCTGTTGATCGAAGACGTGCCGGGCATCGGCAAGACGCTGCTGGCCAAGGCGCTGGCGCGCAGCCTTGGCTGCTCCTTCCACCGCATCCAATTCACGCCCGATCTGCTGCCCAGCGATGTGCTGGGCACGAGCGTCTTCCATCAGGGCACGGGCGCCTTTGTCTTCCAGCCCGGCCCCCTGTTCGCTCAGGTTGTGCTGGCCGACGAGATCAATCGCGCCACGCCGCGCACCCAGAGCGCCCTGCTGGAAGCCATGAGCGATCGTCAGGTGACGCTCGACGGCCAGACGCGGCCGCTGGGACCGCCGTTCTTCGTGTTGGCGACGCAGAACCCTTACGAGTTCGAGGGCACCTATCCGCTTCCCGAAAGCCAACTCGACCGTTTCCTGATGCGGCTGAAAATCGGCTATCCGGAGCGGGACGCGGAGAAACGCATTCTGACCGGCCATCGCGCCGGCGAACCCGTCGAGCACCTGCAAGCCGTCCTGTCGGCCGACGAGGTCATCGCGCTTCAGCAGCGGGTCCGGCAGATCCGCGTCGAGGAGGTGCTGGCCGATTACCTGCTGGATCTGACCACCGCCACGCGCTATCATCCGGATATCCACTTGGGGGGCAGCACGCGGGCGGCCCTGTCTCTGTATCGTGCCGCGCAGGCGCTGGCCCTGATGGAGGGCCGCGACTATGTGGTGCCCGACGACATCAAGCGCCTCACTCCCGCCGTGCTGGCCCATCGCATCCTGCCCCGCGCGCCGCGGCAGGATAGTTCCAGCACCGCCGCCGACGAAATCATCCGCGACGTCCTCGCGCAGACGCCTATTCCTCAGTAGGCAGTAAGCAGTAGGCAGTAAGTAGTAGGCCGAACGGAGGGGAGATGATGGGCATCGCGAAGCAACCATCGGCTGCCGTCCGCCGACTGGCTCCTGCCGACTGCTCACTGCCTACCGCTTACTGCCGACTGCCGGCAGCGGGGCGTTACTATCTCCTGGTGGCGGCGGCGCTGCTGGGCATCGGCATCCATCGAAGTATCAATCTGCTGATGCTGCTCGGCTACGCATTGCTGGTGATGGCGGTACTGAACTTTCTGGCGGCGCGGCGGAGCGTGCGCGGTCTGCGCGTGTGCCGGCGCCTTGCCGAGTGGGTGTTCGCCCGCACGTCGTGCTGCGTCGAGGTGCAAGTGACCAATCCCAGCCGCCGTGCGCGTTTGGGTCTGCGCATCGAGGCCGGGGCGGCGGAGCATCGTGCCGTGTGGTTCCTCGATCGGCTGCCGGGTTTCGGCTCACTCAGTTGGCGCCGCGACGTGACCCTGCCGCGACGCGGGCGCCACGCCCTGGGGGCCGTGACGGCGAGCAGCGCGTATCCGTTCGGTCTCGTCGAGCGGCACGTGGGGCTGGTACAGGGAGAGGAGCTGATCGTCCTGCCTTCGGTGGGCTGGGTGCATCGCGGCCGGTTCCTGCGCCATTTGCGCAGCCTTGCCGTGCAGCCGCAGAACGTGCGGGTTCGCCGCCAGGCGCGCGCGCACCCGGCGGCGCAGGCGGAGTTTCATGGACTGCGTTCCTATCGCAGCGGCGACAGTCCGCGGTTGATCCACTGGCGAACGTCGGCGCGGCGCGGTGAACTGATGGTCCGCGAGTTCGAGGACGAGCCGAGCGATAATCTGCTGCTGGTGGTCGATCCGACGCTGCCGTCCGAGTCGGATTATTGCGGCGTGCCGCTGCGCGAGCAGTTCGAGGAGACGGTCAGCCTGGCGGCCTCAGTGTGCTGGGAGTGGTGCCGGCGTCACGGCGATCGTCTCGTGCTGGCGACGGGAGGAGCGAAACCCGTGGTGCTGTCGGGACTGACGGGGCCGGTTCACGCTCGCCGCGTTCTGGAGTGCCTGGCCGTGCTGGAATGTACGGCGGGGCCGAGTAATCCGGCCGTGATCGCCGCACTGAAGGAATGCAAGCTGCCGCCGGCGGTTGTCGTGTTGGTGGCGCTGGGGCGCAGCGTGTTGGCCGACCTCCTGCCGCGAGCGCTGGGAAGGCCGGTGAACTGGCTCGACGGTACGCGCACGGATCGTTTTGATTTTTATACACCGACGTCTTGAAATCCGAAATCCGAAATCCGAAATCCGAAAGAAATCGAAAAACAGAAAAAGAGAAACACAAAACATCGGCTGTTCGGTTTTGGATTTTGGGATTTTGCTTTTGAATTTCTTTCGGATTTCGGATTTCGGATTTCGGATTTCCCGCGGAGCGGGTGATGTTGCTCGATCGCTGGTTTCGTCTGTCGTCTTACCTGACGCTGGGGCTGTCGTGCGTGGCCCTGGTGTTCGCGGAGGACTTTTTCCTGCCCGGCCTGCAATGGTGTCTGGGTCCGGTGCTGGCGCTGTTGCTGCTGTCGTGGTGGGTCGAGGGACGCTGGACCCTGACGAATTGGGGCGCGAACATTCTCGGCCTACTCATCGCGGGCGGCGGATTGTGCTGGCTGGCGATGCAGCTGCTCGATGAGAATTCCCTGCTGTCGCGCGTGCCGCTGCACCTGGCGCTGGTGCCGTACATGGGGCCGCTGGTCATGGCCTCTCTGCTCGTCAAATTGTTTCGCCCGCGTCTGCCGGGAGATTTCTGGCGCCTGCAAGGACTGGGATTGATGCAGATCGGTCTGGGCTGCGTGCTGGCCGCCGGGCCGGAGTTCGGTGTGCTGCTGGCCGCCTACCTCGTCGTCGGACTCATCTGTCTCGTCCTGCATTATCGGCTGTCCGCTGCGCACCGCTCGCGGCAGCCGGCCGATCGCGCCGAGATCGTCGCCGAGGGCGCATGGTGGCTGCTGTTCTTCGCGCTGCGCTGGACGCTGCTGGTCAGCGTACCGGCGTTGCTGCTGTTTCTGCTCACGCCGCGGCGAACCGGCTCGGCGTGGGAAGCGAGTCACAGCTTTCGATCCGGCAATCGACCCAACGTTCTGCAAGTCGGTTCGGATGAAGGGATCAATCTCAACGGCACGGGCACCGTCGAGATGGATGACGAGGTCGCCTTCCAGGTCGTCGCCACCGAGGCGGACGGCCGGCCCCGACCGCACCTGCCGGGCGATCAGCGCTGGCGCGGCGCGGTGCTGGACTGGTACGAGCAGGGCAAATGGACGACAACCCACCCGATGCAGACGAGTTTACGCCGCCGGTCCGATCCGCAGGCATTGCCGGACTTCGGCCCCGGACAGTTTTACTTGACCTTCACCATCGAGCCGCGTCAAGCCGGCGGTCTGGTACTGGCCGAGCCGATACGCCTCGGCTCGCCGCCGACCCGCCTCCCCGTCATGCCGATCGCGACGAGCGGGCGGCCCGCGCTGTTTATCGAGGCGAGCGGGACCGTCCTGCCTCTGCAATTCTCCCTTCGTCGGGAGTATCGCTATCGACAGATCCTTCCCGACCCGCTCGATTCGTCGCGCCTCCCGGCCTACGGCGTGCGGAAGGATGGCAACGACTATCTCGGCCGCATGATTCAGCAGCCGCGTCCGCTCCGCCTGGCCATGCAGGAATGGACCGTGGAACTGCTGCGCCGCCTGGCGGAGCAGCCGCGCTATCAGCTGTCGGACGAGGTGCGGACCGCGTCGGCGAAACCGTGGCGTTCGTTCCTGATCGATCCGGAGCAGTGGGAACAGGTGGCCCGCGCCTTGAGCGATTACCTGGCCAACTCCGGCGAGTACACCTACACGCTGGAGCTTACGCGTCAAGATCAGACGATCGATCCGGTGCTGGATTTCCTGATCAACCTCAAGCGCGGCCACTGCGAGCGGTATGCGACGGCGTTGGCCTTGATGCTGCGCTCGCTGGGCGTCCCGGCGCGAGTGGTCAAGGGCTTCCGCGGCGCCGACAATCTCGGCGACGGTTCCTTCGCGGTGCGCCATCATCACGCTCATGCCTGGGTGGAAATCCTGGTCCCCCGTCGCGATGACGTTTCGGAGTTCGACTGGTTGACGCTGGACCCGACGCCGTCCGCCTCGACGGACTTCGCTTCGCGCTTCTCGCTGCTGCACTGGTGGCACAGCGCCCAGCAAAGCGCCAAACAGCTGTGGCAAACGCTGATCGTCGATTACAACGCCGACGAGCAGTCCGACCTGTGGGACGCCTTGAAGCCCGGTCATCGTCTCTCCGCGCTGCGGAAGCTTGGCGTGCTTGTGATGCTCGCTCTCGCCGGAGTCATTGGATTGGTCGTGCTGCGCCGGCTGCTTCGCCGCTGGGCGTTGGCCCGGACGCCGCGTACCGCGCCCTTCTACCATCGTCTGGTGCGACTGCTGAGGCAGCATACCCCATTGCGTCCGAATGTCGGACAGACGCCGCGCGAGTTCGGCGCCGCGGCGCGTGAGTTCTTTCAGAGCGTGCCGGGCTTGACGGCCGTGGCCGAGCTTCCGGGCCGAGTCGTCGAGTTGTTCTACCGAGTGCGTTTCGGCGGCCGCCCGCTGAGCGAGCCGGAAATGCACGTCCTCGACGCCGATCTGAATCGTTTGGCCGAGGCGCTCGTGTTGCATCGGTCGAACCAACGTCGATAAGCTAACGCTATCGGGCTGCCGTTCGATTCCCCGGAGGTGCCGTCATGTCCCGCCGATTGAGCCTGGTCCTCGCCTGTGTTCTCGGTCTGGCGCCGTTTCTCGTCGCGGCGGCCGAGAAGTCCGCGCCGACGAAGACCGACGATTACAACGGCAAGGTCGTGCCGCTGGCGGATCTGGTGTCCAAGGCCGGCTCGCGGCTCGATCCCGACGCCGCGCCGCACTGGCTCGCGCTGGTGACGGAGGACGGCAAGGTCTACCCACTCGTCAAGGACAGCGGCTCGCGCATGTTCTTCAAGGATCCCGCTCTCTTGAAGCGACCGATGCGGCTGACCGGCCGTCTCGTGCCGGGCAGCCAACTCCTGCGAGTGACGGCCGTCCACAGCTACATCAAGGGCGAGCTGCACGAGGTCTATTACTGGTGCGACATCTGCTCGATTCGCCGCAGTGAGAAAAATGTCTGCGAATGCTGCGGCGGACCGATGGAACTCCGCTTTGAACGAGTGAAAGAGGGACGTTGACAGCCTTCGAGATCCGGGTCAAGTCACCGAGAGATAAAGTCAAAGTGCTGGCGGCACGGTCCAGACGGGCGGGGCCGGGCCATAATCCGCAAAAGGGCCGGAAAGAAACGGCGCGGAACACCCAGGCAGGATCTGGATGTCGAAAAGTTCGTCGATGCCGGAGACGAAATCGAAGTGAGCGATGACTTGGCCCGTCCGCAGGTCCACGACGGCGAAGCCGCAACGCAAGCGCTCCGGTTGGGCGGCGATCGGCACGCCGTCCATCGACGAGGTGGGTCGGATCTTTGAAATGCCCACAAACGCCAGCGGGCCGTGAATGGCCAGGCCGCGCGTGTAGCCGGACAACTCCGCGATGGTTTCCAGACGGCCGCTCACCGGGTCCGCCGTCACGAGTTGGCCCAAGCCGGAATGGAGTAGCAGCAGCCGATCGTCCGCCAGCCGCGGCGAGTGGGGCATGGTCAAGCCGCGAATCACCGTCTGATTGCTGGTCACATCGACCACGCAGCCCCCACCCACCTTGCGCGGTCGCCAGCCTTGGGCGCTGTCGGTTTCGGCCAGGGCGGTGACATAACGCGGTTTGTCGTCCTGCACCACCAATCCGTTCAGATGACAGCGGTCCTCCGGCGCCAAGACGGACACGAACGGCGGTCGCCACCGTGGGGCAAAGCTGTACGCCGCATGGACGGCGCACAGGCAGGAAAACAGAGTGTTGACGATCCACAACTCCGGAGCGCGCCCTTCCCCGAGCGGTCCTTTCTCGCTCGGCCCCTGGCCGGAAGCAACCCAGGCCAGTTCGTGACACTGAATGTTGCCGGTGAAATGGGAAAACCGCGTCAGGTAGCAAGCGTCATAGTGTCCTGCCGGCTCGACCCTGGACGCGAGGTCGGGGAAGTTGCGCAGGGACCAAACCTGCGTACGAGTGCCAACCACCAGCCAGCCCGGACGGACCGCCATCCCCATCGGTCGCTCGAAGGTGTGAAAGGACACGGTCAGCTGTCCCTGCGGGGCGCTCACGACAAGGACGTTGCCCGTTGTGTGAGTGGAAAGTATCAGCGAACCGCGGAGCGAAGCCAGCACGGACGGCAGGTTCTCGGAGTACGCATAGCGGATGTCGCGCTGTTCCATGGCCGGGCCGGCCGGGGAGGTGGCGAGCGCAGGCCGATTGGGAGCCGATCCGACTGGCGACATGATCTCAGCGCTCCTTGTACAGAGGGGAGGACAGGCCGCGCCAGGCTATTGAGGAGCGCATTGTATCCTTTCGCGGCGGGAGCGTCTCCTTGCGGCGGATCTGCCGGTCTCAGGCCAACGTCTGAATCGTCACCTGAAGGATGGTCCCTGTGAGGCAAACGGCGTTTCACCGCATCGAGGGAGGGGCGTTTGTTCGGCTCGGCGCTGGACGAGACGGTCCGGTTTTGGCAAAACAGAAGTGACAAGCACCGCGCCGAGATAGTACAGTTGTCATAGAAGTCCGATACGTCCTACCTGGGACTGGACTCCCCCCGCGAGACTCACCATGCCGCTTCGTCGATCCCTGCTCTCGCTTCTTCTCCCCGTCGTGGGGGCGATCTTCCTGCCGTCGATGTTGTCGGCGGCGCCGGCGGAAGGGACCGAGTTCTTCGAGAAAAAAGTGCGTCCGATCCTGACGCAGCACTGTTATCGCTGCCATTCCGGGCAGGCGAAAAAGCTGCGCGGCGGCCTGCGCCTGGACAGCCGCGAAGCCATGCTGAAAGGCGGCGATAGTGGGCCGAGCCTCGTCGCCGGGCAGCCGGACAAAAGCAAACTCATCGAGGCCGTCGGTTACAAGAACGTCGAATTGCAGATGCCGCCGCGCGACAAACTGCCGGAGACGGCCATCGCCGATCTGACCGCCTGGGTCAAGATGGGCGCGCCCTGGCCGAAAGAGCAGACCGTCGCCGACGGCCCGTCGCGGTCGGCGTTTGACCTTGCGGCGCGGAAACGCGCACACTGGGCCTGGCGGTCGATCCGTCCGCAAACGCCTCCCACGGTGCGCGACGCGACCTGGCCGCGCGATCCGATCGATCGATTCATTCTGGCGAAGCTCGATGACAAGGGGTTGTCACCCGCGAAGCCGGCAGACGGAAGGACGCTCCTCCGCCGGCTGTATTTCGACCTGATCGGTTTGCCGCCCTCGCCGGAGGAGGTCGAGGCGTACCTTCGCGATTCGTCGCCCGAAGCGGTCGAGAAAGTCGTCGGTCGTCTGCTGAGTTCGCCGCACTTCGGCGAGCGTTGGGGGCGTCATTGGCTCGATCTCGTTCGCTACGCCGAGACGCGCGGCCACGAGTTCGATTACCCCATCCCCAATGCCTATCAGTACCGCGATTACGTCATCCGGGCCATCAACGCCGACGTTCCGTACAACCAGTTCGTCGTCGAACATCTGGCCGGCGACCTGCTGCCGAAACCGCGTTTGCATCCGGAGCGACACTTCAACGAATCCATTCTCGCCACCGGCTTCTGGTTCCTCGGTGAGGAGGTCCATTCGCCGGTGGACATTCGGCAGGACCAGGCCGACCGCTTCGACAACAAGGTCGATGTGCTGTCCAAGGCGTTCCTCGGCCTTACCGTCGCCTGCGCCCGCTGCCACGATCACAAATTCGATGCGATCTCCACGAAGGATTACTACGCTCTGTTCGGCTTCCTTCAGAGCAGCCATTATCGCCTGGCGCGCTTCGATTCAATGGAGCACAATCGCCACGTCGCCGCGGAGTTATGGGAGCTGCGTGCGAAGGGACGCGCGGCCATCCGGAAAGCGCTGGCGGCGTCGCTTCGGCCGGGCGCGGAGCGATTGGCCGAATATCTGCTGGCGGCGCGCGAGGCGATGCAGGCTGGCGCGGATGCGACGCCGCGACGCATGGCGGAGATCGCGCACACTCACAAACTCGATGTTGCCCTCCTCGGCCAATGGGTGACGCATTTGCGGACGGCGGCCGACGACGAGAAAGACCCGCTGCACCTGTGGGCGATGTTTAGCCGCGACGCGCGGCGGAGCGCGTCGCGCGGCGCGGCGAACCAGGCGAAATCCGACACGCAAGTCATTCTCGATTACGCTCACAGCGCCCCGAAGGATTGGCTGCCCGACGGCTTCGCCTTCGGTCCCGCGCCGGTGCGCGCGGGCGAGTTGTACATCGACGGCACACCGGAGAAACCGGCCCTGTCGTTCCGCGAACACACCGCCGCCGAGAAAGATCCGGCGTGGGACGTGCTGAAATCGGCCCCCGGCGGAGAGAACGATCCGGGCGCGCTCGGCGGCGCGGTGCGCGCCGGCCGAACGCTGCGCACACCTACGTTTCCGCTGACGGACGGCAAGGTGTTTTATCTCGTCAAGGGAAGCGGCTTCGTCTACGCAGCAGTTGGTTCGCACGTGATGATCGCCGGCCCGCTGCACGGCCACCTCGTCCGCACGTTCAACACCGGCGATCGCTTCCAGTGGATCAGCCACGACCTCAGCGCCTACCAGGGCCAGCGAATCCACCTGGAGTTCACGCCGACGGGCAACGCTCCGCTCGCCGTCGCCCAGATCGCGGTAGGTGCCGCGAGCCGAGCGGCACCAAACAGCAGCCCCGCTCGGCTCGCGGGGCCTACTCCGCCGCTGCTCCTGCCCCGCTCGTTCGCCGACGACGAATCCGCGGTCGCCATCGCCGAGAAGTATCAGCGGATCTTCCTCGATACGCTGAGCAAACTCGCGGCCGACGGCATCCCCGGCTCGGACCATGCCGCGGATCATGCTCGCTTGGCGAACTGGATGACGCGACATGCCGCGCTGTTCGGCGCGACGTTGCCGGTTGAAGAAGCCCGCGCTT
Organism: Gemmataceae bacterium; assembly: GCA_036557825.1. Lineage (GTDB taxonomy): Bacteria > Planctomycetota > Planctomycetia > Gemmatales > Gemmataceae > JAJPHU01. The sequence goes on along the minus strand of DATBGU010000301.1, from coordinate 29,257 downwards.
TCCTCACCCGGCAAGCCAGGATCGCCGCCCGCATCCAGAGCGAGTCGCGTCTGTGCGTGGCGATGAGCGACGGCAGCGCGGAGGATGACTATGTATTCATCCGTGGATCACACAAGGCGCACGGCGAAACCGTGCCGCGGCGCTTCCTGGAATCGCTGAACGGCCCGACGCCGCTCGCCGCTTCGCAAGGCAGCGGCCGGCTCGAACTGGCGCGGCAGATGACCGATCCCCCCGTCAATCCGTTCCTGCCGCGCGTGGCGGTCAACCGTGTGTGGCATCACCTGTTCGGTCGCGGTATCGTCGCCTCGACCGACAATTTCGGTGTCCTCGGCGAACGGCCGACGCACCCCGAACTGCTCGATCACCTCGCCGATCGCTTCATTCGCGAGGGCTGGTCGATCAAAAAGCTGATCCGCACCCTGGTGCTGTCGAGGGCCTACCGCATGGCGAGCCAGTCCGACGCGGCGAGCGATCGCGCCGATCCGGGCGACGTGCTGCTGCACCGCATGCGCATGCGTCGTCTGGAAGGCGAGGCGATCCGCGATGCGATGCTGTTGGTTTCCGGGCGCTTCGTGGATCGCTTGTACGGCCCCCCGGTGCCGGTGCATCTGACGGCGTTTCAGGAGGGCCGCGGCCGACCCGCCAGCGGCCCGCTCGACGGCGACGGCCGCCGCAGTTTGTATCTGTCGGTGCGTCGCAATTTCCTGTCGTCGTTCCTGCTGGCCTTCGACACACCCAGTCCGTTCTCGACCGTGGGCCGCCGCACCGTTTCCAACGTGCCGGCGCAGTCGCTGATTTTGCTCAACGACCCATTCGTCCACGGCCAGGCGCAATTGTGGGCGAAGCGCGTGCTGGCCCGGCCCGGCTCCGTCCGCGAGCGGATCATTCGCATGTATGAAAGCGCTTTCACACGAGCGCCGACAGAGACGGAACTGTCGGAGTGCATCGCGTTTCTCGAACGATCAAACAACAAGCCCGGAGCGCAAGCGACGGGGCACGAAGACCCAGCGGCGTGGGCGGACCTCGCGCATGTGCTTTTCAACGTCAAGGAATTCATCTTCCTCAACTGAGTTCGACGGAGCCTGTTCATGCACTGCGGACGCTTCCTTCAGATGCCCCTGACTCGCCGCGACATGCTGCTGCGCTGCGCCAACGGCTTCGGCGCCGTCGCCCTGGCGGCGCTGGCGGCCGAGGAAGGGCGAGCCGCCTCGCCGATTCAGCAACCTCACTTCGCGCCCCGCGCCCGCAACGTGATCTTCCTCTACATGGACGGCGGTCCCTCGCAGGTGGATACCTTCGATCACAAGCCGCTCCTGGAGAAATATCACGGCCGCGATCCGCACACCGTCTTCAAGGTCGAGCCGACGCAGTTCAACAACGTCGGCAAGGTGATGGCGTCGCCGTGGAAGTTCCGCAAACGCGGGCAAAGCGGCCTGTGGGTCAGCGACCTGTTGCCGCACGTCGCCGAATGCATCGATGATTTGTGCGTCGTCCGCTCGATGGTGTCGAAGTTCCCGGAGCACACCAGCGCCAACTATTTCCTGCACACCGGCTCCGGTTTGCAGGGCCGGCCGAGCATGGGCGCCTGGGTCAGCTACGGCCTGGGCAGCCTCAACAAGAACCTGCCCGGTTTCATCGTTCTCAACGGCGGACTCATCCCGCCGGGCGGACTCGACAACTTCAACAGCGGTTTCCTGCCCGCCGCGTATCAGGGTTCGATCTTCCGCTCGTCCGATCCGCCCGTGGCCAACATCCGCCGCCTGGAGGCGACCGACGCGCGGCAGCGCGGCAAGCTCGACCTGCTACGCCGCCTCGACGAGAGCGTCGCCGCCCGCAGCGGGCACGCCGACGCCATCGAATCGGCCATCGCCAATTACGAGACGGCCTATCGCATGCAGACGGCCGTGCCGGAACTGATGGACATCAAGGGCGAAACCGCGGCGACGAAGAAGCTGTATGGACTCGACGCCGCGTATGGTCCGACGCGCATCTTCGGGGCGGAGTGCCTCATCGCTCGCCGCCTGATCGAGCGCGGGGCGCGCTTCATCGAGTTGACTTGCCCCGCGGTCAGCGGCGATCGTTGGGACCAGCACGGCAATTTGAAACAGGGCCACGAGAACAATGCCCGCGCCGTCGATCAACCGATCGCGGCGCTTCTGCGGGACTTGAAAAGCCGCGGGATGCTGCACGACACCTTGGTTTTGTGGGGCGGCGAGTTCGGGCGGACGCCGTTCGCGCAGGGCAGCGACGGCCGCGATCACGATCAATTCGGTTTCACGATCTGGCTGGCCGGTGGCGGCGTCAAGGGCGGCATGGTGTACGGCGAAACCGACGAATTCGGCTACAAGGCCGTCGTCAACAAGGTCGAGATTCACGACCTGCACGCGACCATGCTGCATCTCCTCGGCGTCGATCACAAGCGGCTGACGGTGCGTTTCGGCGGCCGCGACATGCGACTGACCGACGTTCACGGCGAGATCATCAAGGACATCCTGGCGTAGCATCCGGGCCTGAACCCTAAAACAGGGGCAAGTCAACGGAGACGAACCAGAGCGTGGGAAGTGGTAGCAAATGAAGTTGTTGAATATCCTTGCAGTGAGTTACAGGCGGCGATACGATGCCGCGCAGTGCCGCATATCGCACCCGCGAAAGGGTATTATGCGGCTGTCAGCCGTATAATCACTTGCTCGGCCTTTCTCGGGTAATCACAATGAGTCCGCTTTTCTGGGTTGGCATCGGGCTTGTAGGCGTCCTGGGGCTGGTCCATGGCCTTTGCTGGTGGACGAGAGGGCGTGCTGTCGCTGACCGAGTCTTCGGCTGGCTCGGACTTGCCACTGGGATTGGCCTCATTGTGGCGAATGGAGCCTTGTCGGTCGTCTTGGCGGAGCCCCATAGCCAAGACGTGTTGTTGTTGGGACTGGGGATAGGAGGGTGGGGTAGACTCATGTTAGAAATCGGACGGTTGCGCCGGCGAATCCAAGAATTGAGAGCCGAACTCGAAGCGGCGCGGGGAGTCCAGGCTCCGGCAGTAATGCAAGGTTTGAATTGAGGCTTGCCGGCGAAAGGCCCGGTGAGTAGCCGAACCAGCTGCTGCAACAGACGGCGGGCATGACGGCTTTCTAGGGTTCGACGGCTCTCCAGCGCCGCCGCTACTGAGCTGGGCGGTTCGGCCGTAGAGGGCGCTCCGATATCTGAGCGCGTTTGTTCATGATCCCGATCCGGGTTGCCTGGCAGGAACACACGGCCACCGTCCGCGGCCGAGTGCATAAGCTCGTGCCGTGCGAGAGCTGCGCGACCGAGTACGTCTACGTCCTTGAGCGCAAGGGGGAGGGAGTCGGCACCAGCATGTCCTTGATGGGCAACATACCCTTGATGTACGAGGACGAAGCCGCGGACCACGCGGCAGCAGCCGCGGACGAAACCCTCCGCGAGTATCTGAAGAACGACTTTGACCCGGTCCCCTGTCCGGTCTGCGGCCACTACCAGCGGCACATGTTCCCGAAGCTGTATGCTCCCCCGGTGTGGCTCCCGATCGTTCGGCTGGCAGCCGTCGTGGGCGGGAGCGTGGCCGCTGTCGCCGCGCTGTACGAGACACTCACCTACCTGCAGCGGCTGGGCGGTGACGCCCTCGGGCGGATGGCCGCGGCCTGGGCGGTGCTCGCGGCTCTCGTCCTCATCGTGGTTGGCCTCGGGGTGGTCGAGCGGTCCAAGGCCCGCCGGTTCGACCCGAATGCGGGCGACCGGCAGGCCCGGATCGCGGAGGGGCGGCGGCGCGCCGTCACGCGGGCGGAGTTCGAGGCGGCGCAGTTGCGGGAGCGGGGCGCCGGAACCCCGGAACCGGGAGCGGGGGCTGCCTCCGGGGAAGAAAAAGGAGACAACGCACATTAGAGATCAATATAGACGTAAATATCTGCTTTCCCCTTTTCTGCCTCCGGCACGGCGCAGAACATCCTCGATCAGCGACTCATCCATGAGGCATCACGTCATTTTGGCTTGGTTCGGAGGAACTTGCGGGCTTTCGATTGGAGGATGGCCACCAGGTCGGCGACTTTGATAGAGCGTTCATCCGCCGCAGAGGGCTTTCACTCTCCCAGGATGTAGATCCACGGATCAGCGCCGGGTGAACAGCGTGGCCGTCAAAATGTAACGGAAGCGGTAGCGCTCCGGTTCCGCGCGCAGGCGGGCATGAACGCGGCCATAGAGTACGTCGAGAAGCCCCGCATCGCCGTCCGATTCCACCAGGGCGGCCCGCGCCACCGGCTCGGAGAAGGCGCGCAGAAAACCCATGTACGCATCGGCGAAAGCGCTCGCGTCTCCGGTCTTGTCGAACTCGACGAGGAACGGCGTCGGCACTTCCAGCGACTCCGCGCGATCAACCGTGAAGGCTTCTTTGACGGGCGAATCGGCGCGTTCCAGCGGCGCAAGCGTCTCCGGCACCGTGCGGAAATACAGCGGCATGACGAAGCGTTCGTAGCGCGAGCGCTCCAGCCGGCCGGAGGCGATCAGGTCGAGGCAGGCGTCGTTGAGCACGTCGTAAAGTCCGTCGGACGTGCAACTGTTGTCATCGTCGCCCGGACTGACGATCAGCAACTTGCCCCCCGGCACCAACTCGCGGGCGCGGGACTGAAGGAAGCGAATGAGATCCTGTTCGGCCTGGCGCGTGAAGGCGTCGATGGTTTCCGGCGGGAGGGTGCGGTCGGGACGCGGCGGATGGGGGCGGCGATAGACGAGGGCATTGGGCACCGGAGCGGGCGGCAACCGATCGAGCCACAAGAGCGCGTTGCAGGCCGTCGCGAAGTGGAGGCTTCCCGGCGGCACCAGCGATTCATAGAACGAACCGGCCGCCGCGCTGGGGTACACACCCGACGAGGGACGGGACGCTGTCCGAGCTTCGTGCAAGTTGCTGAACAGACGGTTGAAATTGTTGCTCGGCAGGTCGCTGTAGATCGTCTGGATGATTTGTTCGGGCTGCCGTCGCCGGACGGACTCGGCCACGCGGTCCATGACGATCAGGGCGTTGCGTCCTTCCGACGATCCCAGATCCAGCGCGGCGAACGGCTGCGACGCGGGCGGCAAGGACATCTCCGCGAGGGCGTGGTCAATCCAGTCGAGGACGAGATGTATCGAAGCCAGCTGGGCCGTCGAGTGCTGATCATAATATCCCGCTCCCTTCATCCCTGTCGTCGCCGGCATAAGTGGTCCCTCGATTGTCCCGATTTCGTCAGTTTCGCTCCGTCGTTTGCAGCTCCATGAGGACGCGCTCGACTTCCACCAGCGGCAGGGCGTCCGCCGGCGTCGGCTGGTTCGGCGGGAACACGCCCAGATCGTCGGTATGCCGCAGGTTCGCAATGCGGTAGGACGTGCCGGTCTTGATGCTCGTGACGAAATGGGCCGGGATGAGGACCATCATTTGGCTCGTCGCCCCAGCAGGATTGATGTGGGACGTTTGATGGCCTTTGCAATGCAGCCAGGTCATCTCCTCGTCTCCCCAGGTCGCGTTCCTCAGCGAGCAAGCCGTGACGAAAATGTCAAAATGTGTCTTGCCCCATTGATACTCGATCAGGGCCGTCTGCGCGAGAGGGACCGGATCGGGAAAGTCGGGGAGGGATTCCGCCATTCGCTGACACTGGCCAGCGATGTGGTTCTGCCCGCCCGTCCACAGGCATATGTGCTGCTTTTTCATGGCATTGATCCTCCTGCGGCCGCCTAGTGAGTTGCCCGACGTATTATTGCCGTGCTGCGAGCTTCCCGCAAGCCGATAGGGGTGCGACGCCGTGGTCGGATCAGCCCAGTCCAACGCGGATCTCATGCGATCGTCCGTCATCTGCCAGCGCGATCTCATCGCCTTCTTGTTTCCGTCCATCAACGTGTATTTCCGACACGCCGCGCTCAACGCCGCGCGGGTTCTCGACGGTGATGCGATACGTCGCCGAGCGATGCCGGTAGGTGATCGCGAACGATTTCCATCCCTTTGGGATGCATGGGTCCAGACGGAGGCGGTCGCCGCGGGGGCGGAAGCCGAGAATGGATTCGAGCATGACGCGATACAGCCAGCCAGCCGATCCGGTGTACCACGTCCAGCCGCCGCGGCCGGTGTGCGGCGGTTCGCCGTAAATGTCGGCGACGACCACATACGGCTCCACCTTGTAGAGTTCCACCTGCTCCGGCGTCAGCGTGTGCTTTACCGGACTGAGGAGATCGAAATACTCCTTGGCACGATCGCCCTGGCCGAGCAAGGCGGCGGCCTCGACGGCCCAGGTCGAGGCGTGAGTGTACTGGCCGCCGTTCTCGCGGATGCCGGGAACGTAGCCCTTGATGTAACCGGGGTGAAGCTGGCCCTTGTCGAAAGGCGGTGTGAACAGCAGGATCATGCCGGGATCGCGGCGCACCAGCTTGTCGTCGAGCGCGGCCATCGCCTGCCGCGCGCGCTCCGGGTCGGCCGCGCCGGAGATGACGGACCACGATTGCACGATGGAATCAATCCGGCATTCGTCGTTCCGCGCCGATCCCAGCGGCGCGCCGTCGTCGAAGTAAGCCCGGAGATACCAGCCGCCGTCCCAGGCGTGTTCCTCGATGGCGGAACGCAGTCGCTCCGCCTGCGTGCGGCAGGCACCGGCCCAGTCCGCATCCCCGCGCGCGTCGGCCAACTCCGCGAAGCGCGTCAAACAGGTCAGCAGAAACCAACCGTTCCAGACGCTCTCGCCCTTGCCCTCCGCGCCGACCTTGTTCATGCCGTCGTTCCAGTCGCCGGTGCCCATGAGCGGCAAACCGTGCGCTCCGAAATGCAGGCCGTGCTTGAGGGCGCGCACGCAATGCTCGTACACCGTGCCCGATTCCTCGGATTGTTTCGGCTGACCGTAATCCTCTTCCTGCCCTTCCTTGAGAAGCGGCGCCGACAGGAACGGCACTTTCTCGTCGAGGAGGGCGGCGTCGCCGGTGACGGCGACGTAATGGCACACGACGAAGGGCAGAAACAGGAAATCGTCGGTGATGCGCGTGCGGACGCCCTTGCCGGAGGGCGGGTGCCACCAGTGCTGCACGTCGCCTTCGAGAAACTGCCGGCTCGCCGCTCGCAGGATTTGCGCGCGCGTCTCCTCCGGTGCGCCGTAGACGAGGGCCATCACATCCTGCAACTGATCGCGGAAGCCGTAGGCGCCGCCGGACTGGTAGAACGCGGAGCGGCCCCACAGGCGACAACTCAGCACCTGATAGACCAGCCAGCGATTCAGCAGCACGTCCACCGCTGGATCAGGGGTGCGCACCTGCACCGCCGTCAGCACGCGCTCCCAGCGTTGCCGCACTTCTTCCCAGGCGGCGCGCACGCGGCCCGGCTCCTTGCAGCGCCGCAGCAGCGAGCGCACGGTTTCGACATTGGACGCGGCGCCGAGGAAGAACACGATCTCGCGTTCCTCGCCGGCGGGCAGCTCCATCTCGGCCTGCACGGCGGCGCACGGATCGAGCGCCGTCCCGACGCGCCCGGACAACGCAACGCGGTTCAGGGCGGCGGGCGCCTCGACGGAACCGTTGCGACCGAGGAACTCGGTGCGATCGCCGGTCAGCGTGCGCGGCCGGACGTTCACATCGACGAAGCCGATTTGCTCGGCGAAGTCTCCCGCGAAGGGATTGCGCGCCAGCAACGCGCCGCTGCCGTCATCGACCTCGGTCCGCACGTTCATGGCGGCCTGATCGCGCAGGGATCCCAGCACCCATTCGGCGTAGAACGTCGCCGACAATCGCCGCGTGCGGTTGCTCGAATTCCACACGCGCAGGGCGATCATCTTGACCGGCTCGTCGGCGGAAACGAAGACGCGCAGTTCCTGCGTCAGCCCGTGACTACGCTGCTCGAAGCGCGTGTAGCCCTGACCGTGACGCACCAGAGTTACCGCGTTCCGTCCGAGGGGGCGCGGCGTCGGTGTCCAGACCTCGCCGCTCTCCTGGTCGTGCAGGTACACAACTTCCGCGGGCGGATCGCTCGTCGGATCGTTGCTCCAGGGCGTGAGGCGGAACTGTTGACTGTTGCACGCCCAGGTGTAACCCAGGCCGCTCTCCGACACGAGAAAACCGCACGCCGGATTGGCGATCACGTTGATCCACGGCGCGGGCGGAAAACGGTAGGAATCGTGGATCGTGGACCGTGTATCGTGCTTTCGCCACTCGCGGTTTCCCATCCAGAAGCTCGCTTCCGGCCGGCGATCGGACCTTGACTCGCGGTAGGGCAAGATGCAGTATTCGCGTCCGTCCGGCGTGAAGCCGCCGAAGCTGTTGACGAACAGCAAATCCGGTGGCAATGACATGGAGTTGTCACTCCCACCATGGACCTTCCGCGGACGCGAGGACGGCGTGAAGCGATCGGGCAGGGGGCGGGTCGGGATCGCGCGATCGACCAGTTCGGCCAGCTGCATCGACAGCGAACCGCGGCGGCCGGCGAGAACGACGCGCGCCGCCGCCTCCAAAAGAATCTGGTCTTCTTCCGGCATCTGCGCCGACTTGCGCACGAACACGCCGCCCGGCTTGTCCGCCAGGGCGTGCGAGTGGCTGGAACGCACCGCCTCCTGAATTTTCTGGAACGTCTCCTCCACGTAGCTGACCGGCTGATCGCACAGAAGGACGAGATCCACCGGTAGCCCCTGCAAGTGGTAGTACGAATGCGCCAGCAGCAGATGACGGACGAGCGGCAAATCGTCGAGGGCGGCGACGCGGACGAGCAGGATGGGGTTGTCGCCGGAAATGCCGTAGCGCCACAGTCCCGACTGGCCCTGCCGATTGCCGGCCAGCACGTCCGCGGCGGCACGCAGGGCCGGACTGGCGTAGAGTAGGTGCGTCGCCAACCGCTGAAACAGATGCAGGTCGGCCGTGGTGATTTGCAGGTGTCGCAACTCGACCTGGCTGTGCGCCCAGGCCAGGTCGAAGATGCGGGACACCACCTGGCCGTCGCGGTAGTGGTCGGCCAGCGACAGCGCCTCCTCGCGGTTCTTCGCCACCCCGGTGCAAAGCAGCACCGAGATCGAGCCGCCGGGTTGCAGGCGGAAGTGGCGGCGAATGCTGAAAATCGGATCGAGCACCGGACCCGTCGTGTTGGTCAACCGCGCGTCCGGCTCCAGCGCCGCCGGCAGCGCCGGCGTCCGGCCTCGACCCAGAAAGCGCGCCCGGTCCGTCTCGTACTCCACTCCGGAGACGGTCGGCCCCTCGACGCTGACGACGTGGACCGCCCAGATCGGTTGCTGATCCGCGGAGCGCGGCCGGCGACGGCACAAGAGCGCCTCGTGCGAGGCCACCCACTCCGTCTCCAGGAACAGCTTGCCGAACGCCGGATGCGCCAGGTCCGCGCCATGCGGCGCCAACACCACTTCGGCGTAGCTCGTCAACTCCAGATCGTGCGGCCGGCGATCGTGGTTGGACAGTGTCACGCGCCGCACTTCGGCGGAGTGCTCGGGAGAGACGGTGATCTCCAGGTGGGTAGCGACGGCCCCATCCATGCGGTAAAACTCCGCCTTGTCCGCCGAGTAGACCACCCGATAATCCTTCGTCGGCCGGCACACGGGTTGATGGCCAGCCGACCACAAGAGACCACTGCGGATGTCGCGCAGGTAACAGAATTGGCCGTGGTCGTCGCGCGTGAAGTCCTCGCGCCAACGGGTCACGTCCAAGCCATCGCAGCGGCTGAAGCCGGCACCGGCGTTGGTCAGCATGACGAGATACCGGCCGTTGGACAGCAGGTGGGTGCGCGGTCCGGGCGTGTTGGGCGTGGTCAATTGCCGGCTCAGAAGGTCTTGCCCTCCGGGACCGGCGGGACGCGGGGCCGCCTTTTCATCGGGCGTGTCCACCGGGATGGGCATGCTGGGCACGCGCTCTTGAAGAAGTAATTCGGTGGCGCGCACCATCGGTTCGCGGTGGAAACGACGCACCATGACGTTGCCGAGCAGGCAGTTGGCCAGGGACACCAGACTCATGCCCTGGTGATGGGCCATGAAACAGCGGACCACGAGGGCGCGATGGTTCTCCGGCAGTCGGCTGCGCGTGTAGTCGATGGACTCGAAGAAGCCGTATTTGCCCAGCGCGCCCTCGGCCGCCAGGTGACGGAAGTTCTTCACCGCGTCGTGCGGGCGGACCATCGCCGCCAGCGCCGTCGCGTAGGGGGCGACCACGAGATCCTGAGCGAGTCCGCGTTTGAGTCCCAGCGTCGGCACGCCGAACGTCTGATACTGATAATCGAAACTGGCATACTGGCTGCTGAACGCCGATTCGGAGATGCCCCACGGCACGCGGCGTCGGCGGCTGTAGGCCATCTGCTCGGCCACGGCCGCCTCGCAACTTTCCTCCAGCAAGGTGGCGGTGTAGCCGCGCAGGAACAGGTGCGGCATCAGGTACTCGAACATGGTGCCGCCCCACGACACCAGACACAGTTGCTCGGCGGCGCGGACGACGGCCCGGCCGAGGTGGAACCAGTGCCGGCGCGGGACGTGGCCGCGAGCGATGGCCAGAAAGCTCGCCAGACGCGCCTCGGAGACCAGCAGATCGTAGCACGCCGAATCCAGACGCCCCTGTGCCACGTTGAAACCGATGGCGAACAGGTGTCGATCCGGCTTGTACAGGAAGCGGAAGTCCATGGCGGCGGCCAGTTTCTCCGCCCGCGTCGCCAAGTCTCGGCAGCGCTCCAGCACGCGCTCCGCGGACGAGAGCCCCACCGCCGCGCGGACCTCGCGCAACCAGCCGGACACTGTGCCGTCTTGGTCGATCGCTTCCGCCAGCGCGTCGAGGTCGGCCAGCAGCGATTCCTTGTTCGCCTCCCATTCCGTCAGGGTAAAGATGCCGACCAGCTTCTGATGGATTGTGCGCCAGCGTTGCGCCGTCTCCTCGTCCGTCTTCGCCAGCGTTCTCTCGACTTGATCCGTCCTCTCGTCGGCAAGCAGTTCCAACCAGGGGGCCAATTCGGTCAACTCGCGCTCGCGCTTCTCGCAGCGCGTGGAGAGGCGTCGCGCCCACAGGTCCGGCTCGCCGGCCGGCGGCTTGCCCGCCTCGGCCAGCCGATGCGTCGTGGCCGCCAGCGCCGCGGCGCGGGACTTCACGTCGGTCATCCACTTCGACCAGGCGGGCAGATCGCTCGGCTGCGGATGCAACGCCGCCTCCAGCGCCTTCAGCCCAGACTCCATCTCCGACTGCAACCGCTTGGACTCTGGGACGGTCAGTGCGCCGAGACTGTGCCACGCCTCGCGTATTACTTGCAGCGTGTCGGCCAGGCCGCGCATCACCGGCGGTCCGAGGAGCGGCTGGTCGGCCAGTTCCAGCAAGCCCTGCTTGAGCGTCAGCAAGCAGGCCATCAGGTTGGCGCTGTCCACGGTCGAGACGTAGGCCGGCTGTAGCGCCGCCAGCGAGCGCGTGTCGTACCAGTTGAAAAAGTGGCCGCGATGGCGTTCGAGCTTGTCGAACGTCTCGAACGTCTTCTCCAGGCGCTCCAGCAGGGCGCAGAGATTGAGATAGCCAAGATCGTGGGCCGCCAGCGTCGAAATCAGCAGCAGCCCCTGATTCGTCGGCGAGGTGCGGTGGGCGACCTGATGGCGCGGTTCCTCCTGGAAGTTGTCCGGCGGCAGCCAGTGGTCCTCGGCGCCGACGAACGATTCAAAGAAGCCCCAGGTCCGCCGCGCGATCACGCCCAGTTCGCGCCGCTCGGCGTCGCTGAGCGGCTTCCTGCGCACCTGACGGTCCTGGCTGACCCACCAGGCAATCACTGGAGAGAGAAACCACGCCAGCAGAAAACCTGTTGCCGCCGGCAGCGATTCCGGCCGGACGAGAAAAACCAGGACAGCGAGAACGATCGACATCGCCGTCGCCGCCGCCATGCTCTTGCAGAAGCTTTTCAGCTCCGCGCCCAGGCGCCGGTCGGCGGATGCCGCCGTCTCCCATTCCAGCATGTGCCGGCGCGTCAGTCCCAGGCGCGTCAGGGTGCGCGCGACGGCATCCACGCTCAAATACGCCTGGTAGAGCAGCACGACGCCGTTCATCAGCACCTGGGCGGCGGTGATCCAGCCGTTGCGGGCGAAATCGCGCACGGCCGCCAGAGAGCGGTCCTTCACCGTGTGGAACAAGGCGCCGGCGATTTGCAGCACCAACGGCAGCGCAAGCACTAAGAGAGCTAGGCCGGACGACATGCCGAGCGGCAAGGGCAGCACGGTCCAACTCAGCACGAGCCACAGGACCAGCGCCGGCGGCACCAGGCTGCGGCGCAGATTGTCGAAGACCTTCCAACGTTCCAGCAGCGGCAGCGGGTTTCGCCGTTTCACGTTCTCCGACGAATGGCCGACCGCCGGCGTCGGCGCTTGCCGGCCCAGCCACGGCAGCAATTGCCAGTCGCCGCGAATCCAGCGATGTTCGCGGCGAGCGTAGACGTGGTAGCGCACGGGGAAATCGTCGAACAATTCGATGTCCGTCACCAGACCGCAGCGCGCGTAGTTGCCCTCGATAAGGTCGTGGCTGAGGATGTGGTTGTCGGGGAAGGTGTCGCCGGTGGCCGCCTCGAAGGCGTCCACGTCGTAGATGCCCTTGCCGGTGAAACTGCCGGCCCCGAACAGATCCTGATAGATGTCCGAAACCGCGCAGGAATAGGGATCGACGCCGGCCGAGCCGACCCAGATGCGCGTGAAGCGCGAGTGCAGGGCCGCCGGCATGTGGAAACTGATACGCGGCTGCAAAACCCCGTAGCCCTCGACGACGCGGCCCTGCGACGCATCGAAACGCGCCCGGTTGAGAGGATGGGCGAGCGTGCCGATCAGCCGGCGCGCGCTCTCGTGCGGCAATTGGGTATCGAGATCCAGCGTGATGACGTAGCGGATGCGCGGCACGGCGGGCGGGACACCCGCGCTCCGGAGCGCGGGCGTCCCGCCCGCCATCTCGGCGGGTTCGCCGCTGCGCACCGTGTAGCTGGTGTTGGCGTCGCCGCGCAGCAGGCGGTTGAATTCGTCGAGCTTGCCGCGCTTGCGCTCCCAGCCCATCCAGCAGCCTTCCGACGGGTTCCACTGGCGCTTGCGGTGAAACAGGAAAAAGCGCGGCGCGCTCTCCGCCGCGTAACGGCGGTTGAGCGCCGCGATGCGCTCCAGGGCGTCGCGCACATAGTCCTCGTCCTCGGGCTGATGTTCGGTCGGGGCGTCGGCGAAATCGGTCAGCAGGGCGAAGCGAAGTTGCGGATCGGGATTGGCGAGATAGTGTATCTCCAATTTCTCAATAAGGGAGGCGGCGCTCTGGGAACGGACGAGCATACTGGGCATGACGATGAAGGTGGCGCAGTCGGCCGGGATGCCCTCCTTGAATTCCAGCTTCGCCAGCGTGCGCGGCGGCAGGATCAGCGTCAGCAGGTAGTTCACCAGCCCGACGGCCAATTCGCTCACCGGCACCAGCGCCGCCAACACCACGAGCAACGCCATCCACGGGTTGATGGTTCCGGCCGTCCAATTCGCGACGAAGACCAACGGGGCAAGCAACAGGATCAGCAGAACGGCGATGGAGCCGAAGTAGACGGTGTGCGGATGGCCGAGGATGGCATCCAGCAGGCGCTCGCCGAGGCCCGGTCGATAACCCAGATCGGCCTGGAACGCCGCTCGACCCGGCCCGATGAGGTAGTAGCCGACATGATTGCACGGCGACTCGCTCCCCCGCGCCCGCTGCACGACGCGCTTGGCCACCTCCACTTCCTCGACGCCGGAGCGGCGCGCCAGTTTCTCGACGATCTGGCGATAGCGATCGCGCGTGGCGAAGTCCTGCTTGGCGTAGGCGCCGGCCGGATCCTGCCGCAGCATCGGCTCGACGAGATTGGTGCGCTCGAAGAAGACGTTCCAGTCCAGGGCCGACAGCAAACGCAGGCTGGTCATGCAATTGCCGACCGATACCTGATTGACGGCCTGGCGATGGTTCTCGCGGCGGACGATTTCGTTGACGTCGATTCCGCGCCGCGACAGGTACTCTTCCACCTGTTCGAGGGCGGCCGGCCGGCCTTCTTGACGCAGCACCTCCAGGGAGCGGACCACGAAGGCGTCGCTGGGATAGGCGGAGGGATCGCCCACGGAAGGCGGCTCCTCCCCTTGCCGCGCGGCGCCTGCCCGCAGGAGCGGTTGCACCCAGGATTCCGCCCGCCGCCGCTCGTCCCAGACGCGGAGCATGTGTTCCGACATGCGGCACAGGTTCTCCAGCAGACCCAGACGCAGCATAGTTGGCACCGCCCACAATTCGCCGATGGTCAGCGGCGCGACGGTCTGGAACGACTGGACAAAGCGTGTGATGTGGGCGTCGTCGAGGTTGCTGTCGGTGTGGGCAATGAGGGCCAGGGCGAGAGCGTAGACGCGCGGATAGCCGGTCAGTGAGGAACCAGCGAGTTTGGGCAGTTTGCGATAATAGCCGCGCGGTAGATCGTGTCGAACCTCGCGCAACACCTCCTCGACGATGTAGAAATTGTCCAGCAGCCATTCGGCGTCGGGACTCAGTGGGTAATTTTTCGCGGCGGCTTCGGCGATGCGCCGGTAGGCTTCGAGCAACATTCGGCCGTTGCGGGCCAGTTGCTGTAACAGCGGTCCTTCGGTCTGAGTGCGCGCCGCCGTTTTACACGCCTCCGCCAGAAGGCGGGCTTGCACGTCCAGGGCGTCGGAGCCGCACGAGTCGCCTCGGATGGAATCGCGGCGCTCGGGATGCCAGGCTGGAGAAATAGGGTGATTTGGAGAAGAAGGCGGCGGTGTTGGGGATCGTTCAATCGAAATTGTGTTCATAGATGAATCATTCTCCCCGCGCCCGCATCGTCTCCGCGTGCGGATGAGGTTCCGTATCTCGCCGCCCGATTACAGCAAAGGAAATGCCGGAACCCGCCGCATCGCCCGGTCCCGGCGTCACGTCACGCTCGGCAGCCGCTCACACGCCCGATGGATACGTTTCCGGCACCTCCCGCTGTGTTTGGGGGATGATGTGCAGCGGATGGAGCGCATGCGTCTCATCGAGATAAAGAAAAGCATCGTACCGTCGAGGCAACACTGTCGGCACGTAATTGCCGAGGTGCTCGTACTCTGGATGATATACGACTCCGATGGCCCGATGACCGCGCTTATCCAGCAGCGGATCGTCCCCGCGAGCCTCGGGCATGAGGAGCAGCTTGTCCTCGGTGCCGGCCCGATGCAGGACATCCTCCCAGCTGCCCGTCCGCGCCGGCGGCACACCCATGGTTTGCATCGGCGCATCCCAGCGGTTCCCCGCCACGACGCTGCCCCGGTGGCTGCCGAAGCCGACGAGGACGACGTCGGTGCGTTCATGAGCCTCGCGGACGAGTTGGCCGATGTTTACCATATTGTCCTCGGCCATGTCTGTGTAGCGTGCGTCGCCGATGTGGGTATTGTGTTCCCACACGATGCCTTTCGCGCCGGGCCCATGATGGGCCATCAGACGCTTGAGCGTCTCGGTCATGTGGCGGTCGCGGATGTTCCACGAGTCCGGCCCGCCGCGCACCATCGCCCGGTAGTACGACTCGGCGTTCTTCAGCACCAGGGCATTTTGCTCGGCCTGGAAATAGCCTTCGCGGCCGTCCGCGCGATACGGTTCGGCCTTTGCGCGCATCTGGGCCAGCAGGGCGACGACTTCCTCCGCGCACGACGTGGGAACGAACCGCGTGGCGCGGGCGTACTCCTGCACGTCCTCGCCGTAGGGCTGGAAACAGCGGAACGCCTTGTACGCGGCCGGCAACGCCGACGGGTCCACGCGCTGGAGATACGACACGATCGCATACAGCGACTCCCACAAGCTATAAACGTCCAGACCATAGAAGCCGACCTTGTTCGCGTCGGACAAGCCGTGGTTGTGCCGCCGCATCCACTCGACAAGGGCGACGACTTCCTCATTGGCCCACATCCAGGTCGGCCAGCGCTCGAAGGCGTGCAGCACCGCGCGCGCGCTTTCGCCGGAATGAGGAAGCCCCTTGACGAAGCGGTTGACGCGATAGCAGTCCGGCCAGTCGCCCTCGACGGCGATGAACGAGAAGCCCTTCTCGCGGATGAGTCGCTGGGAGAGGCGCATCCGCCAGGTGTAGTATTCCGAGGTGCCGTGCGAGGCCTCGCCCAGCAGGACGTGGCGAGCATCGCCGATGCGCCGCAGGAGCGGATCGAGATCGCCTGGAGTTCGCAAAGGCAGGGCCAGTTCGCGCGACCGCGCGACGAGTTGGCCCGTCTCCTCGGAGGGTGAAGAGGTGAAATGGCGTGCAGGAGGCATGGAGCACCCTTTCGGTTGCGAGTGTCAATGAATTCGTCATCGATTCTTTGGACGACAAGGGCGGCGCGCTCAGCGCGGAGCGCGGTTCGTCCGCGTCGGGTTCGGCGAGGTGTGACTCATCGGCCGACCCCAGATCAGGTACTGGAGACAGCCGAGAAGGACCAGGCCGCCCAGCACGATCAGAACGGCGAAAAAGTACTGTCCGGCGACAAGAAGAAAATACAGCGCGAGGAGGCACGCCAGACCAACCGCGAGGGCAAGCGCCAGGAAGGTTTCGCGCCGGCGGAAGGAGGAGCGTTGCGGGTTCATGATAGTTCTCCAGGGGCGAGCCTCGTTCTCGTCGATTGCCGCTTCCTTCGTTTTGCCCCGTGGATGAGAGAGCAAAAGAAATGCCGCCGGATCTGTCCCGAACGCGACGCCTGGTCCGACGCGACGGAAGCGACCTGCGGCCCTCTTCGTTTGTTGATAAGTGGCGCGTCACTTCCGTCGCATGAGAACCTCCGCCTCGCCTCCTGGTATGGCATTTGCGAACTATCCTTCCTGAGACATGCCCATCTTCGGATGAAGACGTTTCGGTCCAAGCTCATTCCCAATCAGGAGCGGAGAAATGGCAGGCACACGCAAAAGCAGCTCGCGCCGTAAGGACAAGGAAGCGACCAATCCCGTACCTCCCGGCGCCACCAAGGCCGCCTCGGACCATGATTTGCGCCCCGGCGAACCGCCGGATCGTATTCCTTCGGGAGAAGAAGCGGTCGGCACTCCCGGCGGTGGCACCGAAGTGGGCGGGTTGGCGGGGACGAACACCGGCAACGGCGACCCCGTGCTGACCAATCTCGATCGGGCGATGGGAAGCGATGCGCGCGGGGAAGACAGCGAGGAAGGCGGTCCTCCTTACGGCGGTCCTGGCGGTGGGGCGGTGGGCGGCACCCCAGCTGAATCACGGGCCTCCGGCGGCCATCAGCGGCACGGCCTCGCGCCGGGAGGCGATCCTCCCGGCGACAGCACCATCGGCCGAAAGGCAGCTATTCGGGACAGTGAAAAGAAGAAAACCTTTTAGGATGCTTGTGAAGTTGGTGTAGCGGAAGTCGTGAGACTTCCGCAGGGAGTTGGGCGGAACTCGGAAGAGTTCCGCTACCCAAACTCCGAAAAAGGCTCCAGGTCCGCTTTCGGCATCCTTGTTGCCCGTTGATTTGGGTGTCGCCTTGATCCCTTTCCACCAGAGGTTGTCATGTCGCATCAGCAACATCAGTCCTGCATCGTCGCATGCAGTCGTTGTGCCCAGGAGTGCAACCACTGCGCCGATGCCTGCCTGGGAAGCATGGCCGACTGTGCGCGAAGGTGCTTTGACTGCGCGGAAATGTGTGGTCTGTGCATCGCGTTCATGAGCCGCGGTTCGCCGTTTATCGGCGAAGTGTGCCACGTCTGCGCCGACGTTTGCGACGCCTGCGCCGAGGAATGCGGCAAACACTCAGAGGAGCATTGCCAACGCTGCGCCGAGGCGTGTCGTCATTGCGCCGAGGAATGTCGCCACCTGAGCGGCGCCGCCGTGTGAGGCACCCAAGGAACCGCCAAGACGCCAAGACAAGAAGAGAGAAGAAGAGAACGAAGAACGATTTGCAACTGGAGATACTTCATTCCTGCTTTTTTTCTCTCGTTTTGTTCTTGGCGTCCTTGGCGTCTTGGCGGTTCATTTTGGTCATCGAAGCCGGATCGACGAGGCGGTCGAACTCCTCGGCGGAGATGTATCCCCCGGCGACGGCGGCGTCGCGCAGCGTCAACTTCTCCGTATGGGCCTTGTGGGCGAGGGCGGCGGCGCGGTCGTAGCCGAGGACCGGACTCAATGCGGTGACGAGCATTAGCGAGCGGCCGACGAACTCGCCGACGCGCTCGCGGTCCACCTCGATGCCCTCCACGCAGTATTCGCGGAACGTCGCGCACACATCGGTGAGCAGGCGGATGCTGTGCAGCGCGTTGAAGATGAGGAGCGGACGAAAGGTGTGCAGCTCGAAATTGCCCATCGCGCCGGCGAAGCCAACCGCGGCATCCAGTCCCATCACCTGAATGCAGATCATCAGCATCGCCTCGGCCTGCGTCGGGTTCACCTTGCCCGGCATGATCGAGGAACCCGGTTCGTTCTCCGGCAGGATCAATTCGTGCAAGCCGCAGCGCGGGCCGGAGGAGAGCCAGCGGATGTCGTTGGCGAGCTTCATCAGCGCCGCGGCCAATCCGCGCAAGGCTCCGTGCGCCTCGACGATCGCATCGGTGGCGGCCAGCGCGGCGAACTTGTTCGGCGCCGTCACGAACGGCAGGCCGGTGGAGTCGGCGATCTTCGCCGCCGCGGCCTCGGCGAAGCCCACCGGGGCGTTCAGTCCCGTGCCAACCGCGGTGCCGCCCATCGCCAGGCGATGCAGTCCGGGCAAGGTTCGCTCGATGCGACTTACCGCGTCGTCGAGCTGAGCGACGTAGCCGGACCACTCCTGGCCGACGGTGAGGGGGACGGCGTCTTGCAGGTGGGTGCGGCCGATCTTGACGATGTCCGCGAACTGCCGCGATTTCTCGGCGACGACCTCGCGCAGCACCGCCACGGACGGCAGCAAACGCCCGTGAATCGCCGAGGCCGCGGCGATGTGCATGGCGGTCGGAAAGGTGTCGTTGGACGATTGGCTCTTGTTGACGTCGTCGTTGGGATGGATGGGCGTTTTGCTGCCGAGGATGCCGCCGGCGAGCTGGATCGCACGGTTGGCGATGACCTCGTTGACGTTCATGTTCGTCTGCGTGCCGGAGCCGGTCTGCCAGACGTACAGCGGAAACTCCTCGTCGAGCCGGCAGGCGATCACTTCGTCCGCGACGCGCGCGATGAGATCGGCCTTCCAGCGCGGCAAGCGGCCGAGGGCGCCGTTGATCTGCGCCGCCGCCTTCTTGATGTGGCCGTAGGCGTGATACACCGCCGCCGGCATCCGGTCGCCCCCGATGGCGAAATGCACGAGCGAACGCTGCGTCTGCGCCCCCCAGTAGCGTTCCGCCGGCACGGCGATCTCGCCCATCGAATCCGATTCCATGCGCGTGCCGCTCTGCCCCGTTCCGATGGGGAGATCGAGGATTCGTGGGCCGACCTCATCCGATTCACTCATGATAAATCTCCGGCCGATCGTAGGTCAGGCTTTCCAGTCTGACTCTGCCGCGCCAGTCAGGCTTTCCAGCCTGACCTACGATCCTTCGCATTCCGCGCGCCGCGGGACGAGGAGCGGCATCGCGTTTGCGATTTTATCGTCTGTCGCTCACGGCCTGGAGCACGTCGCGGACGAGGGACCATGCGTTTATTCGAGCATCCACCATGGAAACGATTCACCACCATCGCCCGGCCGCTCTTTTTGTCCGAGGCGCGGACAAAACTGATTGGCGGCTTCGTCATCCTCGCCGTCCTGTTGCTCGCCGTCAACGGCATGAACTTCCTCAACAGTTACGTCATGCGCGACTTCATGACGTCGCTGCAACAGAAGCAGCCGCACCACTTTTACCTGTTTGGGCTGGCGCTGGCAGGCGTGTTCGGACTCGCCGCCATCGGCGAAGCCTTTCAGTTTTACACCGAGCAGCGCACGGGACTCTTCTGGCGCGAGTGGCTGACCCACCGTTTGCTTGACCGCTATCTGGCCCATCGAGCCAAGCACCGCCCGACCGCCAACCCGTCCGTCGACAATCCCGATGAGCGCATCAGCGAAGACGGCAAGACGTTCACCACGTCCTCCCTGTCCTTCCTCGTCCTTGGACTCAACTCGCTCTTGACGCTGGCGCTGTTCCTCGGCGTCCTGTGGTCGATCACGCCCTGGCTGGTCCTGACGGCCGTGCTGTACTCCGCGGCGGGCACGTTTGGGACCATCCTTTTGGGCCGCCGACTGGTGCCACTCAACAATTATCAGCTGCGGAAGGAAGCGGATTTTCGTTTTGGCCTGGTCGGGGTCCGCCAGCACGGCGAGTCCGAGAACGGCTGGGATGGAACGAGAAATCAATTACGGGATCGGTTCCGGGAGGTGGTGGAAAACTTCCGGTCCATCATCCGCGTCACGCGGAACGTCGGTTTCTTCACCCGAGAATACAACTACCTGATTCAGATCATCCCCGCCCTGGTGGTGGCGCCGTTGTACTTCCATGGCCATCCTTTCGGCATCATTGCTCAGGCGGCGATGGCGTTCGGCCAGGTCGTCGGCGCGTTTTCGGTCATCGTGACGAAATATCAAGAAATGTCCACCCTGGCGGCGGTCGTCAACCGTCTCGGCTCGATGTGGGAGGCGACCGAGCCGGCCCACGAACCCGACACCTCGGAAGGAGAACACGAGCGAGAGGACGAACGGAGAATCGACCGCGGCGCGCAGGAACGACAGAGCGCCGAGTCCGAGCGCTGAGCGTCACGTCGCCGGCCGGACGTTCGCTTCGGCGAAATGGTCGCGGATGGCGTCGAGCAGTTCCTGGACCTCGAACGGCTTGCGGACAAAATGGTCGGCATGAACCGCCTCGGCGAAACTGGCGGCGGAGACGACGATCACGGGGATAGCGGCGAGCGACGAATCGCGCAATTGTTCGTCGCGAAACTGCTGGCCGTCGAGAACGGGCATCATGATGTCCAGCACGATCAGCGCGGGGCGACGTCCCGCGCGGAGAACGTCGAGGGCTTCCTGGCCGTTGTTGACGCAAAAGACCGTGTAGCCCTCCCACTCCAGCACCATCTGCATGGCTCGGCGAATCAGTTCATCGTCCTCGACGATCAGAATGCTCCTGCCCGCGTCCGGCTGCGAACTCATAAAGAACCTCTTTCCAGGCAACCCATCCGAATTCCCGCGGGGCAGATTGGGTTTGTGCGAGGCGATAGGGGGAAAGAGGAGGTACGCAGCGCGGAAGTTGTGTTGGGCACGACGCTGCACCCACCTCGTTCATCAACGGCCCATTATGACAGAAACCACGCTTCCGTCCCAAGCTCCAAATTGAGAAAGTCACATCGCGGCAGGCGCAAGCGCATCAATACTTGCGGCGCTTCCGCTCGCGGTCCGTCATTCCCGGTTCGCTGTTTCGGCGATCCGAGGCGCGCTCGTTGGCGACCCAGATGCCCGTCGGCTCCTGATTGTGGGGGTTGGTCGGATCGGTCGCCGGCGAAGATGGGGGTTGATGCGCTTCGCTTTCGATCTGTTTATCGCCGGCCTTTTTCTGTTGCTCCATCGTCCTCTCCTTACTCAGGGGACCGTTGCTCCTCCTTTCCTTCCTGCAATCGGTATACCCACGTTCGGCGGCGAGCGGATCTGCTCCTCAACGCGCCAAGGGGAGATCCCTTCGGATCTCCCCTTGGCGCGGAGCGAGGTTAGGCTTCACGTTCCTCTTCCTCTCGTTACCGATCGGGAGGAGGCACACGCTTGCGTGTGGTCGATTGTTCGTCCGGCGGAGCGTTCAGTTGCTCCTCGTCGCGGTTGGCGTTGTCGAAGTTCAAGGTGACTTCGGTCGGCTGGCCGGCCCGCACGTCAATGGTTTTTTTGACGTTGCGAGGTCGGCCGTCGCGCTTCATTTCCGCTTTGAGGGTGTAGGAGTAGGTCTTGCCGGGTTCCAACGGCGGCGACGTGAAAGTCCGTGTGCCCGACGTCGATTGGGTGGGTTGCCCGTCGATGGTCAAGGTGGCCTCGGCGGGCAAATGCACGACGATGGTTGCCTCGTTGGCTTGATTGCCGTTGTTGGGGTTGAAGAAGAACGATTGGCTCATCCCCGCATTGCCGAGAGCTGGGTTTCCCATGACAAGAGGCATGCCGTTGCCGGAGATCATCGGCGCGGAGGCATAGCCGCCAACCCAGGGCGAGGCGCCACCGAGGACATAGCCTCGGCCGTAGCCGCCTCCCCATCCGCCGCCCCCACCCATGCGATAGCCTCCGCCGTAGCCCATGCCATAGCAACCGCCGAAGCCGCCACCGTAACCCATGCCCATGCAGCCACCGTAGCCGCCGCCATAGCCCATGCCCATGCAGCCACCGTAGCCGCCGCCATAGGCCATGCCGCCGTAGCATCCGCAGCAGCCGCCGCGACCACCTCGCCGCCCATCCGGCATGTCCGTTCCCGTCGTCAGGGCAGCCATCAACACCATGCTGTACATTCCACGCACCTCCTCTGGGCGAAACGAATGTGAGCGAACACGCTTTCTCCCTAATCAGAGAGTTTGAGAAGGATAGGCAAAATATGTGCCGCTCCGAGGCTGCAATGGGAGGCTGTTGCGAGCAAGAATCAACGGAAAGTCATCGCGCCGAACTGCAACGGTGTCAAGCATATCTGTCGATCGTGCCGCCGAGTTCGAGTCGCGCTCCTCGCGTGCTTCCGTCTCGTTGCCCCTTTCAGGCAGCAATGAGACGAGGGTTGCGCAGCCGTGAGAAGCGGAAAGACAGCAGAGGCGCCTCAGTCGATAATTTTGTTCACCGGCGTCTCGACGATGCCGCACGCGCCGGCCTGCTTGAGCTTCGGTACGATGTGCCGCACGACGTTCTCATCGAGGATCGTGTTGACCGCGACCCACTCCGCATCCGACAGCGAGGAAATGGTCGGGTTTTTCAAGGCCGGCAGGATTTGCAGGACGGCCGGCAGATCCGCCCGCCGCACGTTCATCATTAGGCCGACCTTGCCCTCCGCGGCCATCGCGGCGCGCAGCATCAGCACGATGTCGTCCATCTTTTCGCGCTTCCAGGCATCGGCGTAGGACTTCTCATTGGCGATGAAGCGCGTCGTGCTTTGCAGCAGCTCCTCGACGATGCGCAGGTTGTTGGCCCGCAGCGAGCTGCCGGTTTCCGTGACCTCGATGATGGCGTCGGCCAGGCGCGGCGGCTTGACCTCGGTGGCGCCCCAGCTGAATTCGACGTGAGCGGTCACGCCGCGCTCGGCCAGCCAGCGGCGCGTCAGGTTGACCACCTCTGTGGCGATGCGTTTGCCTTGCAGATCCTTCACGGCGCGGATCGGCGAATCGTTCGGCACGGCCAGCACCCAGCGCACCGGCCGGCGGCTCACCTTGCTGAAGATCAGCTCCGCCACTTCCTTGACCTTGGCGTCGTTCTCCAAAATCCAATCGTGGCCGGTCAGCCCGCAGTCGAGCGAGCCGTCCTCGACGTAGCGCGGCATCTCCTGAGCGCGGATCAGCGTGCACTGGATTTCGGGATCGTCGATGGACGGATAATAACTGCGGCTGGCGTAGGTGATTTTGTACCCAGCGCGGGCGAACAGGTTCGCGGTCGCTTCTTGCAGGCTGCCTGCCGGAATACCGAGTTTGAGGATCGGCTGACTCATTTTTTGTAGACTGCCTTCGGATCGAACACTCTCTCGGCGATGACCTTCCATTCCTCGCCTTCCACACGGCGGAAGAAGCAACTAGCGTAGCCCTCGTGACAGGCCGCGCCGCCGATCTGATGCACCTTGAGCAAGATCGTATCGGCGTCGCAATCGACGAGGACTTCGCGGACCTCCTGAAAATGGCCGCTCTCCTCGCCCTTGCGCCAGAGCCGATTGCGGCTGCGGCTGAAGTAGACGGCGCGGCGCGTCCGCAGCGTCTCCTCGTAGGCCTCGCGGTTCATCCATGCCAGCATCAGCACCGCCCCAGTGTCGGCGTCCTGGGCGATCGCCGGCACCAGGCCGCCCGATTTGTCGAAGTCGATCGTGGTCATTGAAGTCACCGATTCCGTCCGAAGGCTTCCTTGACCTCCGGTTTGTTGAGCATTACCAGGCCCCAAATGCCGAAGGGAATTCCCAGGCAACAGCAGGCATGGCAGGGAACTATGGAGATAATGCAGGCTGTCATGGCCATCCCGTAACTGGAAAGATTTTTCATCTTCAACGCGCCTATCAGAATCAAGATTGCCAGGCAGGCGCCGAAAATATCACCGCCGATGCCGCCCACCATACCGGCGAGATCGGATTGCTGCGGCCCAGCCGCACCTTTCCCTTGTGCTCCGCCGGCGGCGATTAGGCTGATGCCCAGAATGCGCAAGAGCAAATCGACAATGCCCCAGACGATGTCCAGACACGCGACCACCATCATGGCTATGGCAGGGCCGGCAACGGCCGATGCCGCAGCCGACGCATCACCGCGCCGCCTGCGCCGTGGCCGATCCTCGTCCTCGGCAGAACCTTCCTCGTCGTAGTCTTCCTGAATCGCCTCCCGGCGACGGGACGACGACCGCGCGGGGGGCGGCTCACTGGCGATGCGTTCTTCCGGTTCCTCCGGCTCCGCCGGCGCTTGCGTCTGGGCGAGGAAGGTCGTCTGACACTTTGGGCATTTCACGTTTTTGCCCAGGAGGTTTTCCGGTATACGCAACGCCGCGCCACACGAAGGACAGGAAACTTGTTCGGGCATGGGGCACTCGCGGGTTAGGTTTATTCGATCGGCTCGCCGAGGAAACGCTCGCGTCGGGACGGACCTCAATAGCGAATCAGGCTGAACACCTCGTGCGGATGCAGCCGGCTCCGTCCACCCAGAAACGCCAACTCGACGAGGAAGGCGCAGCCGACCACTCGACCGCCCGCCTTCTGGATCAGCTGACAACTCGCTTCCATGGTGCCGCCCGTCGCCAGCAAGTCGTCGATAAGCAGCACGCCCGCGCCGGGAGAGACGGCGTCGATATGCACTTGCAGCTCGGCACTGCCGTACTCCAGTTCGTAGCGCAACGAATGCGTGCGGTGCGGCAGTTTGCCCGGCTTACGCAGCGGCACGAGCGGCTTGTTCAGCCGCAGGGCCAGAGGAGCGGCGAACAGAAAGCCCCGCGCCTCGGCGGCCGCCACCACGTCCATCGTGGACGCGGGATAGTGCTCGGCCAGCCGGTCGATGGCGTGCTGGAAGGCGCGCGGCTCGGCGAGCAAGGGCGTGATGTCCTTGAACACGATCCCCGCTTTGGGAAAATCGGGGATGTCGCGGATATAACGAGTGAGAGAGATTTCCACCTTGACACCTTCAAAAGCCCTTATTATCATGGGCTTTATGCGTTTTGCTCTTTTCTCTCTTGCACTTACATTGCACTTAGTCGGAGGTCACCATGTCCGTTCGGAAGCGTCAAGCCTGGGGTTTGCCGTGGTTCCGCAACCATGATGGATGGTGGTATGTTACGATCAAGGGCCGCAAATGCAAGCTGGTCAAAGGAGAAGAGGAGCGCGAAGCCGCTCTGACCGAATGGCATCGCCTCATGGCCCTGGCGGAGATCGAGGACAACAAGCAAGCCAACTTCGTCTGGGTCATCTTCGAGAAGTTCCTGGAGTACACGAAACGGGAACACGCGACGAGCTACCACCACTACGTTCGTTACCTGCAAGGGTTCAAGGACCGCTTTCCCGAACTACGCGTCAAAGACCTGCGCGTCGAGCAGCTGCGGGAATGGTTTGACGCCAATCCCGGATGGGGCGAGTCCACACGGAGCTACGCAACCGCGATCCTGTCAGCGGCACTGAACTGGGCGGCCAAGCCGGAACAAAACTACCTCGACCGCAACCCGCTTCGCGGAGTGAAGCGCCCCCGCATTCGCTCGCGGGGAGCCGAGGCGGTCATCGAAGAGGAAGACTATCGCACGATCTACGAACATGCCAGCCCCTGGATTCAAGAGGCCCTGTTCTTCCTCCGCCAGACCGGCACTCGGCCCGTCAACCTGGCACGGATCACGGCCGCCAGCATCGACCTCGCCACCCGCTCGGTACGGCTTACCATCCACAAGACCGCCGCCAAGACGGGAAGGGCCCTGGTGATCCCCCTAACGCAGCCGGCCCTCGACTTGCTCGTCCGCCTGGCGGAACGCCACCCGGAAGGAGCGCTGTTCCGGTCCCGGCGCGGTGCGCCGATGACGAGGATCTTGCTAACCAAGTCCTTCGAGCGCCTGAAGGCCATCCTGAAGGGCAAAGGCAAGATCAAGGGCAACCCCATCCTCTACGGCATCCGGCACACGGTCGCTACGGAATTGCTCTCGAAAAACGTGCCGGATGCCAAGGTCGCCTTCATCCTGGGGCACAAGGGAACCGAGATGATTTATCGCCATTACGGGCACCTCGACGCGACCAGCAAGACGATCGCCGAGGAATTGGACCGGACGCTCAACGGAGATGCCGGCACACCGGCAGGACCAGCGGCTTGACGGCCACCTTTTGACGCGGCTTTCGTGGCGCCGGCTCTGGGGAAGGAGCGGGCGCCGCCGCCGCCGGACCGATCGCTCCCTTTCGCCGCAGAGCGTCCAGGCTGTCGAGGTAGATCAGCTTGCGGCGGCCGATGGAGTAGCCTTCCAGCCGGCCCAGACGGAGGAGTTTGTAGACCATCCCCAGGGACACGCCCAACTGTTCTGAAGCGACCTTAGCGTTGATGACCTGACGCACGATCGCGGACATGATGCACCCCCTCGGTAGCAATCATGCCCGCGCCGCACACCGTTTTCATCACCCCATCCCGGCGACTTCGCCCAGATTCACCACACCGCCGGCGGCAACTGTCAACCGCATGTCAGCACTCGCTTGACCGTCACGCCTCAACGATGCGATACACAGTGCCCATTCAGCCGAAGTTGTTTCACGATGTCCGCAAGTGCCGGTAGCATCCACGCGGAAAGGGGCTTTACCATACACTCGGTGCCCAGTGTGTCCCGAAACGCGGAGGTATAAATGGCCGGACTCGTGCCCATCCCGAACGCACTTGTGCAACTGGAAGTGAGCGAGCGGACCTTTCGCCGGATGCTTGCCACCGGCGAATTCCCGCCCTTGGTGAAGCGAAGTCGCCGGTGCGTCTACGTGCGCCAGTCCGACATCGACGACTTTCTCAAGAAGCTACTGGAAGGCCGAGCCGCGGGCCAACCAGCGTAAGCACAACCCGGCCGGCATCGCCGGCGCCACAACGGAGAAAATCAACATGTCCGCATACGTCCGCGTCAAAGTGCTGCGGCCCATCCCAGGTAGGGGGTGGTGCGTCGGCGAACAGCGACTCCTGGAAAAGGAGCGCGTGCCCGGATTGGCAGCGGGAGGCTACGTCGTGGAACTCGCCGATCCCGTGGCAACTGCCGTTCTCGCCGAGGTCAGCGGCCTGCATCCGTGCGACAGTGCGACTGTCATCCAGCGGTTGAAGGCGGTCGGCACAGTGGCCTTCGCGGCCACGATCGCCACGGCGTTCAATGAAGTCTTCAGCGGGATGATCAAAAGGGCCCACGAGCGTGAACGCCGGCAGGCCGAGCAGTCCGAGCAGGCCAAGGCGGTGAGCCGGAATCGCTTGGCATTCAAAGTCTTCCAACCAACGCAGTCCTACTAACCCCATACGGGAAGGAGCGACATGGTTCGAGGTTTCGCAGCGTCGGCCGGGGACTACGCAGGGGCGGTCCAGGCCGACGAGGTACAGAAGAAGCTCGCCGACATCCGCGGACGGATCGAGGCTGCCTTCCGCGGCATCCGTCAGGCGCCGAACATCCAGGACCAGGCGGGGCACGCGCCCTACCTCAAACAGACGGCCCAGCTGCTGCTCGAACTGGTCGAGCAGCTTGAACGGTTCCAAACGGAGAAGCGAAAAATGTCCAAGACCAACATCCCGCGTGAGCCCGAACTGAACCTCACGCACAACGTGCCCGAGCCGGTCGGCGGCCGCGGACCGATGCCGGCGCCGGACACGGCCCAGACGCATTTCAACCCCGACGGCACCGTCGGCGGCAGCTGGCCCAACCGGGGCGGTGGCAACGATTTCGTGCCGCCGAGTAGCGGAGGGGGCAGCGAGTAGCCCGCACGAAACGGCAACGGCCACTGACAGCGGTATGTCAGTGGCCGTAATTGCCTGCAAACAACATCGGTGAGGCGGTAGCCAACCGCCCAAGAAGAGAGACACTTGATTATGCACCGCAAACCCACGCGCGGCAAGGGCCGCAACGACACAATCCGATCGGCCGGCCCCGAACCCTATCCCGACCATCTCCAAGGGGATGCCGGCGACGGCCCAGCGCTCCTCGAGTGGTTCGACGAAATCGACGCCTACGATCTCCAGAAGATGGACGTCAAGGAACTCGCCTATCTCCCGCTCCTGGGACAGCCCGGATACCTCGTCGAGGGTTGGTCGCACCTGATCGCCGGATTTCCACGGTGCGGAAAGACGGAGCTCTCCTACGCCAATGTCCGCGAGTGGATCAAGGCCGGACGCAGCGTCCTGTACATGACGGAGGAGGCGCGTCCCCTCTGGCAACAGCGCCTCGCCAGTCGGCCCGTACCGTGCAAGGGGCTGAACCTGATGTTCGCACTCGGCGAACTGCCCCTCGACCTCCTGGCACGCATGAGGGAAGGCGAGGAACAGATCGTAGTCGTTGATACCCTACGTGGCCTGGGCATCACCCCGGTAGACGAGAACGCCAACGGGCTCATGGCGCAAGCTGTCAAACCGTGGATCGCAGCCGCACGCCAGGGCGGAAAGACCCTTGTTCTTCTTCATCACGCTCGCAAATCGGGCGGTGAGAACGGCGAAAGCATCACCGGAGGACACGCCCTGTTCGCAAGCGTAGACGTGGCCCTCGAGATCAAACGGGACAGGGCGCCCAACCGCCGCATCATCAAGATGCACCCCCGCGTGATCCAGGCCTCCGAGCTTCTCTACGAGCAGCAGCCGGACGGCCAGTTGCTCGCCCTCGGCGATCCTGCCGGCGTCGGGAGCGAAGAAGTGGCCCGGCGTGCCCTGGACGTCCTGGACTACCAGTGGACCAGGACGAGCGAAGTACACGATCGCTTGCAGGAGCCGAAACCGAGCCTGGAACAAGTACGCCTAGTCCTGCTGGCCGAGGCCCGCGTCGGCCGCCTGGAACGTGATCCGCCGCTCGATGCCGGCAACGTCGCCGGCAAGACGGTTCGCTGGCGTAAACCAGGCAGCGATCAACCTAACCTCCCACACCCTTTAGCAGTACAGCGCGGGTTCCCTGATGGCCGATAACTCTGTTATTCGGGAGGGAATCCGATGACAGAACAAGAAATTGCCGGCGTGGGGCCGGCCTTCGCGGCTTATCTGGGACGCTACCGTGCTTGCTTCCTCCAA
>DATBGU010000300.1:0-11499 GCA_036557825.1 Gemmataceae bacterium | reverse complement strand
GTTGGCGGGGTTATAGGCCAGGGCCGTGCCGCCGTAGTCGTAAGTGTTACTTCCGGGCGTGAACGGATCATTTACGGCCGGGACGCGGAAGGCGCCGACGTACTGGACGTTGGCCTGGTAGAGCAGAGGATCCTGGCTGGCTGTGGTGGCGGCGGCAATCGTCGCCGTGGTCGTGGCCGTCGTCTTGGCACCGTCGGAGGCGGTCACCGTGAAGGTGACATTGTAGTTGCCGGCCGACGTGTAGGCGTGGCTGGGATTCTGCGATGTGCTGGTGCTGCCGTCGCCGAAGTTCCACAGGTAGGTGAGGGTGTCCTTCGGGTCGGGGACGCTGCCCGAACCGCTGAAGTTGATCGCCGTGCCCGGCGCGGCACTGTAGGGTCCGCCGGGGTTGGCCGTCGGCGCCACGTCGGATACCGCCGCAGTGGTCGTGGATTGGCTGCTCTCGTTGGCGCTGTCCGTCACCGTGAGGCTGACCGTGTAGGTGCCGGCGGTCGAGTACGTGTGGCTGGGCGTCAATGTGCCGCTAGCGGTCGAGCCGTCACCGAAGTTCCACAGGTAGCTGAGGCTGCCGGAACCGCCGTTGGCCGTGCCGGCGAACTGCACTGCTGATCCTTCCTTGCCGGACTCGGTCGGTCCCGCGTTGGCCATCGGCGGGGTAGTGGGCGGCGGAGGCGGCGGGGGCGACGCCGGAGGTGGCGGCGGGGACTGCACGGGAGGGTCCGTGGTGAAGGAGGACGAGAAGTTGGCGGCCAAGGGATTGTCGGCGGCGTCCTTGATGACGGCGCCGCTGGTGCCGCCATGGACCGAAATCGTGTAGGTGCTGCTGGTGGCTAGGGCGGCACTGGGAGTCAGCGTGGCCGTGAAGGTGCTGGCGGTGTAAGTGACGGTAGCGGCCACGGCCGTGCCCGACGAATTGAGGAGCTGGATCGTGCTGCTGTTCACGGTGGTCGGGTCCAGTGCCTCGCTGAACTGTACCGTGACGGCTGTGGTGGTGCTGATCTCGGTGGCGTTGTTGGCCGGCGTCACCGAGGTCACCGTCGGCGGGATGTCGGCGGCGGCCTGGTACTCGTCGGCGCCCACGTCGGTGGGGCCGCTGCTGGGTCGAGCCTGGCCGTCGTAATCGGTGCTGACCTCCGGGAGGAACTTACCCTTGCCGATCGCCCCCGTTGCCGCGGAGGTCAGGTGCAGGTTGCCAACGGACTCGTTGACGAACCAGGAGGACTGCGCACCGTTGGTGACGTTGCCGGTGACGGTCCCCGAGGCGCCGTCGCGCTGCGCGATGGCGGCGTCGGTGAGGTTGTAGAGAATCTTCACGCCGGTCGTGGTCGCGTAGCGATACTCGATGGCGTTGACGTAATCGCCGTTCAGGATGATGGTGTTGTTGGCGACCTCCGTGTTGGGCGAGTTCCAGACGCCGATGGCCACGTCGCCGTGCTGGCCACCGCTGCGGTAGATGAAGTTGTTCTCGATGATACCGCCGCTGTTGTCGTCGGTGATCGTGCTCGGGTCGCTCAGGCCGAAGGCGATCTCGCGCTGGCAGTTGATGAAGGTGTTGTTCTCGACGGTGGCGTTGGAACTGCCGTTCCAAAACAGGATGGCCGGGCCAGCCAACGCACCGCCGTTGGTCGTCGTTAACGGGTTCGTTGTCGTAATGTTCTTGAAGAGATTGTCGCGGATGATCCAATTCTGGCCGGCGTGGACGTCAATACCGTTGGTGTAGTTGTTGGGTGCGCCGGTCGTATACTCCATGGTGGAGTATTCGACGATGCCGTTGTTGACGCCGCCGCCGGAAGGGTTCGGGTTCGATTTGATGAATTGCTCCCCGACATCCTTCATGACGACATTGTGAATGAGCGGAGACTGGACGCCGGCGTTCAGAATGATGGCGTCGTCCACGAAGTTCTGGATGGTCAGGTCGCCGATGGTCACGCCCTGGACGTTGCCCAACCAGATGCCGAACGGGATGGTGCCGGAGATGCCGCTGCCTGTCCCCCAGACCGCCGAGCCGGTGTAGGGCGGCGAGGGGTCGAGGACGGCATCACCCTCGATCACCACGTCGCCTGCATTGCCGGTGGCGCCCCGGATCGAGATGTTCGTCAGCCCTTGCGGGACATACAGGGTGCCCGTGAGTTTGTATGTGCCGGGGGCGATCAAGATCGTCTGGCCGGATTTCAGGTTCGCCACGGCCGATTGGAGCTGGCTAACCGTGGATACGTTGATCACCGTGCCGGTGGGCGTGGGTAGAGGGGGAGGCGTCTGATTGTTCGGGAAGGGCTGGGACGCGGACGCCGCAGCGGTGGTGAAGGAGGACGAGAAATTGGCGGCCAGTGCATTGCCGGCGACGTCCTTGATGACGGCACCAGTCGTTCCGCCGTGGACCGAAATCGTGTAAGTGCTACCGGCCGACAAGGCGGAGCTTGGAGTCAGCGTGGCCGTATCGGTGCTGGCGTTGTAGGTAACCGAGGCGGCCATGGCCGTGCCGGATGCGTTGAGCAGTTGGATCGTGCTGCTGCTTAACGTGGTCGCGTTCAGCGCCTCGCTGAACTGCACGGTGACGGCCGAGCCGGTGCTTACCCCAGTGGCGGAATTGGCCGGCGTCACCGAGGTCACCGTCGGCGGAGTGGTGTCCACCGCCGCAGCGGTGCTGAAGGAAGAGGAGAAGTTGGCGGCCAGTGCATTGCCGGCGGTGTCCTTGATGACGGCACCAGTGGTGCCGCCGTGGACCGAAATCGTATAAGTGCTGCTGGCCAACAAGGCGGAGCTTGGGGTCAGCGTGGCTGTGAAAGTGCTGGCGTTGTAGGTAACCGAGGCGGCCACGGCGGTGCCCGCCGCGTTGAGCAACTGGACCGTGCTGCTGCTCACGGTGCTTGAGTTTAACGCCTCGCTGAACTGCACCGTGATGGCCGAGCCGGTGCTTACCCCAGTGGCGAAATTGGCCGGCGTCACCGAGGTCACCGTCGGCGGCGTGGTGTCCACCGCCGCGGCGGTGCTGAAGGAAGAGGAGAAGTTGGCGGCCAGAGCGTTGCCCGCAGCGTCCTTGATAACGGCACCAGTCGTTCCGCCGTGGACCGAAATCGTGTAAGTGCTTCCGGCCGACAAGGCGGAGCTTGGAGTCAGCGTGGCCGTATCGGTGCTGGCGTTGTAGGTAACCGAGGCGGCCACAGCCGTGCCCGATGCGTTGAGCAGCTGGATCGTGCTGCTGCTTACGGTGGTCGGGTCCAACGCCTCGCTGAACTGCACGGTGACGGCCGAGCCGGTGCTTACCCCAGTGGCGGAATTAGCAGGCGTCACCGAGGTCACTGTCGGAGAGGTGGGGGAGGTCGTGGACGAACCCACGGGCGTGTTCATGTCGCTCTTGATGGCCGACTGACTCAGGGCCGTGTTGTAGATGCGGACGTTGTCGATCAGTCCGGTGAACATCTCGCCCGACCAGTCGCCGCCTATGTGCAGTGGGTCGGAAGTGGTGGTGATGCTCCCGCGCAGAGTCTGGCTGCCGACCAGGTTGCCGTTGACGTACATCTTCAGTGTGTTGCCGTCGTAGGTCGCCGCCAGGAAGGTCCAGGTATTCAGCGGCAAGACCGAGCTGCCTTGCACGCCTTTGTCATTGCCGTTGCGCAGGATGTGGGTCGCGGGCGGGGTGCCGGTGCCGTTGGCGGCGTAGAGAGCGTAGCTGACATCGTTGGCCGACGAGGCAAGGTTGTCCTTGGAGATGGGCGCCACCCAGCCCTGGTCGGGGCTGTTGAGGCTGGTGGCTTCGACCCAGGCCTCCAGGGTCATGCCCTTGGTGAGGTTGAGGGTTGACGAATCCGGGATGGTCACCATCGAGTTGGTGGCGCCGGTGAATTGCAGGGCGCCGCCGAACTTGCCGTTGCTAACCCAGGTGGCGTTGCTGATGGTACCGTTATTGCCGTTGCCCGAGACGTCGGTCAGGGTTGTGCCGCTGCCCTGGTCAAAGTTATAGGCGGCAACAAGCCCCGTCAGCAGGACGCGTGACTCCAATTCCTCAACCGTCGGCCGGGAGCGGGTTGAGTCGGGCTTGCGCCGTTGATTGCGGGAAGACTTGGTGAATCCGAGGCGAGACTTAAGCAAACGAAAAAGGCTCATGGGCTTCCTCTACTTGAGCCCCCTCCTCATGGCTGGCCGAGGTGGACGCACAGGGTCCGAGGACCTGTCGGCGCACGAAGCAGACCATTGGTCCACGGACAAAGCGTCCAACATGCCAATGCCGGCAAAGGAAGGGAGCGTGAAATAAACCTACTTCCACCGGAAGGGAATGTGAGACCGTGGGCGGGATTGTCAAAGCAGCAGGTTCAGCGGATCATTGAGCGAGTGAGATCCAAAACATTCGGATAGGGGATAGCCCTCAACTCCCTGAATCAATCCCTGGCAACACTGCCGCACTCCCTTACTTTTGGGCGTTTTCCCGATCCAGTGCTTTTCTCATGAAACGCTGATGCGCCGCCTCAACTATTGGACGGGATGCAAAGCGGTTGTCATCTCGACACAGAATCCTTCCGGAGAAGGAAACGATCGAGGAAAGACGAGTCAACGGTTCACATTGACGGGATCGAGTCATTGGGTTGGAGCAATTCCACAACCCCACTTTCCACCCCCAAGATAGAGGATGCGAGTCGGCAGGGAAATCACTTCAAACCGCGACCGATTATTGGGAAGCCACCTTGCTTCTCAAATCTAAAATCAACATAAAATGCTCCGTTTGAGCTGTCAAGAAAAAAAAAATCCAAGAATCCAAAAATGTCAAGAAAAGCTCCTCACAAAGTCCGTTGTAATTTGGGACACGGTCAGCGTATTTCGCAATCGCGGCCCAGTCGGACCTCGATTTCCTCGATCTCCGCCAGGCGCCGCTTCATCGCCTCCTCATCTTTCTCCAGGACGGCCCTGCGCTGCTCCAGCTGGCCGCGTGCCGCCGCCAGACGCACCCGCTCCTCCTCCCAGACCTCCTGGCGCTCCTTAAGGGTCTTCTCAAAGTTGAGCAGTTCGGTACGCGCCGCTCGGGTCGCCTCTTCCACCTGCGCCGCCTGGAGCCGCTGCTGCTCCAGCTGAAGGCCGCGTTGATCGACCTCGCGCTGCAGCTGATAGCGGGCTTGTTGTAGCACCACAACCTGGTCCCGAACCTGGGCCAGCGTCTGGGCTTGCGACGCCAGGGCCGTCTCGCGCTCGGCAACGGCTTGCTCGCGGCGCTTCAGCACCTCGACCGCGTCGGCCAAGAGACGCACCTGCCGATTGAGTTCCTGCTCGCGCTGGATCATCGTCTG
This sequence comes from Gemmataceae bacterium, assembly GCA_036557825.1. Lineage (GTDB taxonomy): Bacteria > Planctomycetota > Planctomycetia > Gemmatales > Gemmataceae > JAJPHU01. The sequence goes on along the minus strand of DATBGU010000300.1, from coordinate 6,223 downwards.
CTCGGTGCTGCTCCTGCGTTCGAGGAGTTCTTCGCGCTGTTGGCGAATCAACGCGAACTGGCTAAGCGTGTAGGCCTCCAGCCGCTTTTTCTCTTCCTGAATCCATTCGTACTCGGCCCGCCAGGCCGCGGGGGCCGACCAGGAGGCCGATGAGGAGCCGGAGCCCCTCGGTTCGACGACCGGCGGCGCGGCAATCCCCGGCTGCTCTCCTCCCACGATCTTTGCGAACACCTGATCTATGCACTGTACCTGCTGGGAATTTCCGTTGGCCTGGCCAGTCATGGGGATGGACCTCGCCTGCGTCGGGGACGCGCGGTCGCCAAGCCGCTCCCGCGCAGGAGCAGCTTGCTCCGCAACCCCTCCCCGGACGCCGGGGAGAACGCGTCCCGCCTTTGGGGCACTGCTGGAGTATAGCTTGGGATTGACGGCTGCGGTCAGGCGTTCTTTCCCGCAGCCCATCCCTCGGTACAGAGCTTGGCATTGGACTCGTTCGCCGCCCTTCTGCTGTTGCTTCACTCCCTGCTCTGATTGCTCGCGGGCCTGGCGGACCCCGGCCCAATACCGACGTTCACGCTGGGCCGGCGCAGCGCCCGGCGACCCTTCAGCAGGAACGAAAGAGCCGCGGGCAGAGGGGGCTCAAGGATCTAACCGGCAAGGAAGCGGTCATGGCCGAAGAAAGGTTTGTCGGGCGTCTGCCAACGGACGGTAGCAGTTCTCTGTCAACGGAAGGTTACAGCACCCCTCTGCTTTTCTCTGCCCGCGTGACCTTCCGATGTGGCGAGGGCGCCCAGGCCCGTGTGGAGCAGCGGTCGCCCAACGGTCATAAGCCATTTGGCTTGCAGGCATTGTGACGAGCATGAGCAAAATGAGAGCCATCTCATTGACGGGACGGCAGGTTCAAATGTCCTTTTTGAACTGCGGTACGAATTTTGCTCTATATTAAGAATGGCGTCCATGACGGATTGGGCAAACAAGGGAATGACCCTTCCTCCGTAATGGACGAGGAGCACAATGGTGTGCCATATTTCCTCGGAATATCCCTATGGACCTATCCATGCGTTCGCTTGCTTGGTCAGTGGTTTATGGAGCCCTAATCATCCTTCTCGCTCCGGGACTCAGCCGGGCTGGTTTCATTGGGGCCGGAACGAATACCGAAACCAAAAACGCGGTATCAGGCGAAGCGGACTTCAGTGTATCAGGGAGCACGCTGACTGTCGTCCTCACAAATACGGGATCACCAACGCCTGGACAAGGCGACGCACTGACGGGGGTCACGTTCGACATTTCGGCGCCGGGCACTTCCCCCACCTTGACGTTGAGCAGTATTGCCTTGACTTCGGGCAGCACGATCTGGACGTCCGCGAACAAATCAAGCACGACAAGCCCCTTGAGTGGTTCTTGGACGGCCGACCTCACTTCAACAACCCTTGGGAATTCCGGCGTCGCGACCACCGGCTTCGGCATCTTCAAGGGCAGTTCCATCACGCAAGGCAATGCTAGTCCAGACTACGGCATCGTCGCGCCCAACACCTTCCCAAGTTCTTCCTTCGGTGGTTCTAAGTTTCCATTCATCCAAAACTCACTGACTTTCACATTCAACATTACAGGATCCTCGTTCACGGCTTCCGACATCAACAGTGTGGACCTTCTCTTCGGCACCAGTGGTACCGGCATCATCCACACCCACGAAGTTGTGGCTCCCGCCCCGCCATCCATCGTCCTGTGCGGTTTCGGCTGCCTCTGCCTCGCCGGCTTCCTGATCGTCTCACGCCGGCGGAAGGTGGTCGCTGCTTAAGCTTGTCCAAAAGCCAATTCCCCTGCCGCGGCAACCGGAAGAGAGGCGCGAACCCCCGCGCTTTCCATCGGTTGCCCCGACAGGGGGAATTCGTTTGACACGGATGTGCGGATGAGGCCGAGAATATGGACAGGTTAAATCTCAAGCCTTCTCGCGAATGTGCCGATGAATCCTCTCAACGAGGATGGGTTTGCCGGATGGAAGATCCGGTCGCGCTGCTGCCCGTCCGCGGCCGGAAGTCTTCTTGCATTCACGTTACAAGCCGAGGGGCCGATGAGACGCGAACGATGGCAAGGAAGCGGGGTTCTCGCTCGATACCTGGCCTGGGTAATCTGCGCGGGCGTTATCGGCTGCGTCAAGGATGACGCGGCCATCCATCAAGATGCCCCCATTCCGCGGGAATTGCGGATGACCACGTTGCCGCCCTACGTTATCGAGCCACCCGACATCCTCATCATCCGGGCGACGAACATCGTGCCCAAGCCGCCCTATCGCATTCAGCCCCTCGACGCGCTGTACGTCCAGGCCAGCGATACGCTGCCGGATTTGCCCATCAGCGGGGCTTACGGGATCGAGCCGGACGGCAAAATCAACCTCGGTCTGGCCTATGGGACCGTTCGCGTGGCTGAAATGACGATCGAGGAGGCGCAGACGGCGATCAAGGAGCATCTGGAGAAGACGCTGAAAAAGACGCGCGTTCAGGTGTCGTTGGCGTCCTCGCGTGGCCTCCAGCAGATTCAAGGCGATCATCTGGTGCGCATGGATGGGACGATCGGCCTGGGCGTCTACGGCAGCGTCTACCTCACGGGCATGACGCTGGACCAGGCGCGCCGCGCCATCGAGTCGCACCTGAGCCAGACCTTGCTGGCGCCGGAGATTTCGCTCGACGTCTATGCCTACAACAGCAAGTGGTATTACGTGATAGAGGACCGGGGAGGTCTTGGACAGACGATCTTCCGCCTGCCGATCACGGGACGCGATACGGTGCTCGATGCCATGAGCCAGATGTTCGGGACCTTGGCCATGTCCTCCAACGAGCGCATTTGGTTGGCGCGCCCCAACGGCAAAGACCCCGGCCACATGCAGATGTTCCCCATCAACTGGCCGGCCCTCACCCAGGGTGGTTCGCCCGCGACGAATTATCAGCTCTTGCCGGGAGATCGGCTGTTCGTGCAATCCAACCGGTTGATCGCCCTCAATAACCGCCTGAATCAGTTCTTCAGCCCGATCGAGCGTGTCTTCGGCTTCACTTTGCTGGGCTCGGCCACCGTCGGGTCGGTCGAGAGCACAATACTGGAGTTCAAGAACGGGACGGGAGGTGGTGTCGGTGGTGTCGGCGGTTTTCGCTAGGCGTCTTGCCAACTTGGATGTAGAGTTGGAGGGGGAGCATTTGTAATGCACATCTCCATCGTGGCGCGATACCCGGTTTGCCGCATCTTGTGGCGAGGAGGACTACGCCGAATGACGAGAAACATGGAATAGTGGAGAGGTGGTCCTTCAAGGGCGAAATGGTTCCAAACAAGAGGAGATTACAATGATGAGGCAAACTTGGCGAGGTTCCGTGGCGATTCTGGGAGTGCTGGCGGCGGGTCTAGGTTCCCAGGCTCAAGCGCAGATGGGGCCGTACCAGCCTCCCATCAATCCCTATATCAACATTCTGCGCGGCGGGGCGCCGGCGGCCGTGAATTACTTCAACATCGTTCAGCCGCAACTTCAGTTCAACGAGGCCATCGGCCAGTTACAGACGCAGCAAAATCTCCAGGGCCAAGCGATTGCCACAGGCAGTGCGCTCGGCGCGACGACCGGCCATCCGGTCGCGTTCGGGAACTACTCGCACTACTACTCCATGCGAGGCATGGGCATGGGCGGTATGGGTGGGGGCAGCATGGGGACCATAGGTGGTTACGGTATGGGCGGGGGCGGCCTGGGCATGGGTGGCATGAACATGGGCGGCATGGGAATGGGCGGCATGAATATGGGTGGTATGGGCATGGGTGGCATGGGTATGGGCATGGGCGGCATGGGCATGGGTGGCATGGGAATTCCCGGTGGACGTTGAAGCCATCGAGATGCGGTTCGTGCGATGAGGCGACTCCAGGTCCGTGGGGAGGGCTTGCTCCGGATGATGGTCTTTCCCCTGTCGAGTGGATTGAGACGCTGTGGTTAGTTCATTTTATCGAGCAGCCGGATTAGTTCGCCGGCTTCCTTCAGCTTTTCCAGTTCCCAGCACGCGGCCAGGATGCGGTCGGCGCGTTCCTTGCCGTAGCGCGGCTCGACCATGATGCGGAACTTGTGCTCGACCTCGGCATCGGTCATCGGATTGAGGGCGTGGCCGCGCGGGAACTCGACCTCGCGCACCAGCTTTCGCCCATCGGCCAGCGTCACCGTGAGCCGGTTGGGGATGCCGCGCGGATAGCGCTCGTTGAGGGCCGCGTCGCGGTGCAATCTGATCTTGGCGACTAGATCCAGCAGCACGGGATCGCGCAAGCGCGCCGGCGCGAACTGCGTCTCGGTGACGTCGCCGTCCATGAGCGCGACGGCCGTGCAGTACGGCAGACTGTGATCGGCCGTCTCGCGCGTCTGCGGCCGCCACTTCTCCGGATCTTTGCCGATGATGTCCACGGCGGCGTTGAAGGTGTGAATGTCGATGGATTGGATCTTTTTCGGATCGCCGATCTCCGGCCGCAGTTGCAGGGCGGCGTCGATGGCGCTCTGCGAGTGATATTCCGCCGGCCAGAATTTGATGTAGGTTTGGTCGATCATGAAGGGCAGCGTCTTGCCGTCGTGCATTTCGCCGCCCAAGCCGTGCAGCTCGAAGGGGCCGGTCAGCAGTTTCATGATGCCGAGTTCGCCCTCGAAAATGGGAGCGGGTCCAGTCATGCCTTCGGCGGCGAGCAGGGCGGCGAACACGCCGTTGCGCGCCGCGTTGGCGAAGGCGCAGCCCTTCCACATGCTCAGTTCGCCGGCGCGCGTTTGACGCAGAGCGGTGTTGCAGACGCCGGCCAGTCCCAGGGCGTGCGTGGTCTGGACGGCATCGAGTCCGAGCAGCTTGCAGGCGGCGGCGCAGGCGGACAGGGCGCCGTAGGTGACGTGATCGAAGCCGTGCTTGCGCAGGCTGGCCGCGTCGCACAGCCGGCACTGGATCTCGTAGGCCAGTACCGTCGCCGCGATCAGAGCGGGTCCGCCGGCCTTCACCATGTCGCCGACGCCCAGCACCGCCGCCAGGTTGTCGCTTGGATGCGCCGGTTCCAGGGACAGGTAGGTGTCATTGTAATCGAGATAGCGAATGAGCAGGCCGTTGACGAAGGTGGCCCATTCGACGCTGCTCTCGCCGCCGCCGAGCAACCCCGCTCCCGGTTGGCCGCGCACGCGCAGGGCGCACTTGCGCGCGATGGCGTAGGCGTCGGAACTCATGGCGCCGACGGCGGTGGCCAGCGAATCGAGGAAGCGACGTTTGACCTCGTGGACCGTCGCGGCGGGCAGCTGCTCGAAGCGAAGACGGCCGCCGTACTCGGCCAGCCGCTCGGCCAGAGGGAGCACAGGCATTGAACGGACCTTTCAAAAGAAGAGCCACCACGAATAACACGAATCACACGAATAAAGACATTAAATCTACTCTTTGATTTTTGTCTTTATTCGTGTGATTCGTGTTATTCGTGGTGGCTCTTTTCTTCGTTTACTCGTTGGCCTTGATCTTCTTGTTGACTTCTTCCTTGCGTTTCCGCTCGCGCTTGCTGTCGCCGGCCGATTCGACACCCTTCTTCCAGGCGGTGACGGCCTCGGCCTTCCGGTCCATCGCCATCAGCACGTCTCCCAGGTGGTCGTAGATCTCGATGTGCTTGCCCTCTTCCAGCTCGACGGCCTGCTGCAAATACTTCTTTGCTTCCTCGTACTTCTTCTGCTTGAACAGCACCCAGCCCAGGCTGTCGAGGTAAGCGCCGTTCTCCTTGTCGTCTTTGGGGTTGATCTTGCGGCGCTGCTTGCGGTCCTCTTCCAGCGCCTTGCGGATCAGCTTCTCCGACTCGGCCAGATTCATGTCGTGGTCGGCCCAGATGTAGCCGAGGTCGTTGTTGTACGTCGGGTTATCCGGGTCTTTCTCCAGCAGCGTCTTGAGCTGCTCGGCGGCCTTGTCAATCTGGTTGACCTCGATGTACAAACCGCTGAGCAAATAGCGCGTTTCATCGATGAGGATTTCCTTGTCTTGCTTGTCCAGTTTCTTATCGTTCTGAAGCCGTTCCAACTCGTCCTCGTAGGTCTTGACGGCTTGCTCGTTCTTGCCGACGATGCGGTAAACGCGAGCCTTCAGGTCCAGCGACAGCCAGTTGCTCGACGGATCCTTGAAAAGGCGGTCGATGACCTTGATGGCCCGGTCGCTGTCGCCCTGGGAGGCGATGGACAAAATCTGTTCCTGCACCACCACGGTGCGGA
>DATBGU010000299.1:0-59038 GCA_036557825.1 Gemmataceae bacterium | reverse complement strand
GTCAGCCTCCGCGAGCCGGGCGGGAGCGGCCGGATGCTCCTGGAAGAGGTGTCGCTGACCATCCCGGCCGGCCAGCGCATTGGCCTCATCGGCCCGGACGACCTGGAGAAGTACGCCCTGGTCTACCTGATCCCGCGCCTGCTCGACCCCAGCGCCGGCGAGATCCGCATCGACGAGCACAACCTGCGCTGGGTCACGCTCGACTCGCTGCGGGCGCAGATCGCGATGGTGATGCAGAACGACCTGGTCTTCCACGACACGGTGGCCAACAACATCGGCTGCGGCGACAACGCCTACACGCTGGGGCAGATCATCGAGGCGGCCAAGGTCGCCCACGCGCACCACTTCATCCAGAAACTTCCCCAAGGCTACGAGACGCCGATCGGCGAGTTGGGCCATTCGTTGTCGGTCAGCGAGCAGTTCCGCATCGCCCTGGCGCGCGCGATCCTGCGCGATCCCGCGTTGCTCATCATCGAGGAACCGGAGGATGCCCTCGACGAGGAAACCAAGGCGCTGCTCGACGACACCTGGTCGCGCGTGCTGCCGGGCCGCACGGTCATTTTCCTGCCGCACCGCATTTCCACGATCCGCTCGTGCGACATCCTTTTCCTGATGCACAAGGGTCGCGTCGTCGCCTCCGGCGTTCACAAGGAACTGCTCGCCCAGAACCCCCTGTACCGCCATCTGCACTACCTGGAATTCAACGAGATGGTGGAGCAAGCGTAGTAATCCATTCTTGATGAATCGGAAGGAGCCTCATGGCCCACGAACGAGAGTTGGAGGCCGCCCTCGACGCGGCCGGTCAGGCGGGGCGCGTCGTCTCGCAAGCCTACGCCCAATTCCAGGCCATTCCCGACGCGCCCATCGACATCAGCACCGAAGCCGACCGCCAGGCCCAGGAAACCATTTTGAGCCATCTCAAAAAGCTCTTTCCGGGAGACGCCCTGTGCGCCGAGGAACAGACACCGGCGTTGTCCGGGGCGGCGAGCGTCGGTGCGCGGCAGTGGGTCGTCGATCCGATCGACGGCACGCGCGGCTTCGCTCGCAAGAACGGCGAGTTTTCGGTGATGATCGCCTTCGTCGAGAATGGCCGGATCGCCGTCGGTGTCGTGCTGGAGCCGGCCAAGGAACGCTGCACTTACGCGGCCCGCGGTCAGGGTTGTTGGCGGCAGGACGGCGGCGGAGAGGGCATCGCTTGCCGGGTGTCGTCCGCGACGGACCTAACGACGGCCGTCATGGTGCAGAGCCATTCGCGCAATCGGGACGTACCGTCGCGCATGGCCCAGGCGGTGCAGCCCGGGCGCGTCGTTGAGACGTACTCGGCCGGCATCAAGCTGGCGATGGTGGCGCGCGGCGAGGTCGATCTGTACGTCAACGATTACACGCAATTCCACGATTGGGACATCGCGGCGGGCCACTTGCTCGTGACCGAGGCCGGCGGCGTGGTGACGGGATTGCACGGCGAAGAACTACGCTACGGCCTGCCGGAAGCCTGGCAGCGCCACGGATTGCTCGGCAGCAACGGACACATCCACGCCGAGGCGCTTCAGCGCCTCGAAGGTGTGCAGCTCTGAGGTTCGCCGCAACGCCCGGTTCGGAGCCTGCGGCGTAAGCGAGGGTGCCACCCCTCTTGTGCGAACTTCCATGTCAAGGCTACACTGAGCGTAGCCATCCCCTACCTGTGAAGGAGTCGCGCATGTCCCCGGCGGATCAGAAGCAGTTGCTCGCGGATGTCGAGGCCTTTTGCCAGGAGATTCGGCCCATTGAGGAGCTGTGTTATGTCGAACACCGCTTCAACGATCAGGTCATCCCCCTGGCGCGCAAGTACAACCTGCTGGGCATTCCGGTCCCCACAGCATACGGAGGCCGCGACGCCGACACGGTGACTTACGCTCGCGCCTTGGCCCGCATCGGCCGCGAGGGCACCGGTGTGCGCACTTTCTTCTCCGGTCACACTTCCATCGGCGAGTACCCCATCCTTACCTGGGGCAACGAGGAACAGAAACGCCGTTATCTGCCGGCCGCTTGCCGCGGCGAGAAGGTGCTGGCCTTCGGCCTGACCGAGCCGGAAGCCGGCAGCAATCCGCTGGAGATGCAGACCACCTACGAGCGGCGCGGCGATTATTTCATCTTGAACGGTGTCAAATATCTCATATCCAACGGTGGTATCGCCGACGCCGTGGTCGGCTTCGCTTATCCCAAGAGTGGCGGGCGCATCAGTGCCTTCATCATCGACCGGGGCGAGGGATTTGTCAGCGAGGATCTGACGGCCAAGCTGGGGATGCCGTCGGCGAACACGGCCATGTTCGAGCTGCGCGATTGCAAGGTGCCGGTGAGCAACCTGCTCGGCGAGGAGGGAGCGGGCTTCCGCATCGCGATGGGCACGCTGGTGAGCGGCCGGCTCAGCGTGGCGGCCGGCTGCCTGGGCGTCATCGAGGATTGTCTGGCCGAAGTCGCCGCCTACGCCAAGGAGCGACAACAGCACGGCAAGGCCATCGGCCGCCATCAGCTGGTGCAGGAACATATCGCGGCCATCGAAATGGCGCGGGTCGCCTCCGACGCGCTGATAATGCAAGCCGCCGCGGCCAAAGATGCCAGCAACGCCGCCCCGGCGGACGCCGAGCTGCGCGGCCGCGCCGAACTGTTGGCGGCGCAGGCCAAGCTGTTCGCCGCCAACGCCGCCTGGGACGCCGCGGATCGCGCCGTGCAGGTCTACGGCGGTCGGGGTTGGTCCACCCTCTACCGCGTCGGCCGGCATCTGATGGACGTGCGCGTCTGCCGTATCTACGAGGGCACGGATGAGATCCTCAAGCTGAAGATCGCGGCCGCCGTACTGGGCAAGGAGTACGAAGCGTACAAGTGACCAAGCGGAAGTCGCTCGCCCTCATCCGCGGGGAACGATAAGATTTGCAGTGATTCGGCTCCTTCCATCGGACCGCGGGTATCCGGCAGTATGAGCGCGACGATCGAACTGCTCGGCATCGGCAAGAGCTTTCCCGGTGTTGTCGCGCTGCAAGACGTGAACTTGGCCCTGCATCCGGGACGAGTTCACGCGCTGGTCGGCGAAAACGGCGCCGGCAAAAGTACGCTCATCAACATCCTTGGCGGCAGCCTCACTCCTGATGGCGGCGAAATCCGTCTCGACGGCTGGCCCGTGCGCTTCGCCGATGCGCACGATGCCCATCGTCTCGGCATCGTCGCCGTTCATCAGGAAGTCGATCTGTTCCCCGATTTGACCGTGACGGAAAACATCGCCCTGGAACAGGGCATGCCCGCGCGGCGCTGGGGCTGGATCGACCGCCGCGAACAGTCCCGCCGCGCTTGCCAGGCTCTCGCTGTCATGCGGGCGGACCTACCGCCCGAGGCGTTGGCCGCTGGATTGTCGCCAGCGCAGCGGCAGCTGCTCATCCTCGCCGCCGCGCTGACGGAGCGGGCGCGAGTGCTGATCCTCGATGAACCCACCAGCAGTTTGTCCGCCGCTGAGACCGAAGTGCTGTTCGAGCAGGTGCGCCGCTTCCGTTCTCAAGGAACCGCCATCCTGTACGTCAGCCATCGCTTCGAGGAGATTTTCGCCCTCGCCGATGAGGCGACGGTGCTGCGCGACGGCCGGCGCGTGTGGACGGGGCCGCTGGTGGACACATCGTCGGAGCAACTCATTCATCACATGGTTGGCCGCGCCGTGGACCTGAAGCCACGCGACGCGGAGGGCGCGGCCGGTCCCGTGCGTTTGCGTTGTCACAATCTGTCGGCGGCGGATGATAGTTTCCGCGGCATCAACCTCGATGTCCATGCCGGGGAGGTTCTTGGCCTGTACGGCCTGATCGGCGCGGGGCGCAGCGAGTGGGCACAGGGCGTCCTCGGGCTGCTGCCGTTATCCTCCGGCGAAATCCAGATCAACGATCGGCCGGTGACGCCGCGCGGGCCGGGACCGATGGCGCGGCGAGGATTGGCGTACGTGCCGGAGGACCGTCTGCATCAGGGACTTTGTCGCGGACTGCCGATTCGCTTGAATCTCGTGCTGGCCATGCTGCGGCAGCTGAGCGTCGGCGGGTTCTTGATTCGTCGTCCCGAAGTACAGCGGACGCGGGCGGCCGTGCAGGCGCTGGCGGTGCGATTGCGTTCCATCGAGCAGGCCGCCGGCACGCTCTCGGGCGGCAATCAGCAGAAGGTCGTCGTCGGTCGCTGGCTGGAGCGACAGCCCAACGCGCTGATCCTCGATGAGCCGACGCGCGGCATCGATGTGGCGGCCAAGGTGGAGATCCACACCCTGATCCGCCGCCTCGCGGCTGAGGGGCGGGCCATCGTGCTCATCAGCTCGGACCTACCGGAGATACTGTCGCAGAGCGATAGGGTCGGCGTCTTCCGCGAAGGCCGGTTGGCCGCCGTGTTCGACCCGCGCAAACACTCCGCCAACGAGATCGCGGCTGCGGCACTGCCGATTGCTGGCGAGGGAGTCAAAGAACCTCGCCAGCCCGCAGCGCCAGCAAGGGCAACTCCTGCTGGCGCTGCGGGCTGGCTGCCGCTGCGCGAAGCCGGTTTGTTCGTTCTGTTGGTCGCGCTGTTCGCCATTCTGTGTGGACGCAGCGGCTACGCGGCGACCGTCGGACATCTGCCGTCGCTGGCCACCGACGCGGCCTTGCTGAGTTTCTGCGCCTTGGGAGCGACGATCGTTCTGCTCGTCGGCGGCATCGACATCTCCCTGGGATCGCTGATGGCCCTGAGCGCCGCGGTTGCCGGGCAAATGTGGCAAGAAGGCCGCCCCTTTAGCCTCGTGTTGCTCGTTGGCATTGGAGTGGGCGGGCTGGGAGGATTTCTCAACGCGGCGGTGAGCCTCCTTGGGCGCGTCCATCCCATTGTGGTGACGCTGGGCACGCTCAGCCTGTATCGCGGCCTGGCGCTGTGGCTGCTCAAGGAGGACGTGCAAATCCCCGGCGCCGCGCGCAATCTCTTCGTGGAACCTTTGGCGGGTCTGCCCCTGTTGGTGTGGCTCGGCCTCGGAGTCGCCCTCCTGGCGGGCGTGTTCCTGCGGTGCAGCGTACTCGGCCGGCAGATGTACGCCGTCGGCAGCAATCCCACCGCAGCAGTACGGGCCGGCATCTCGCTGTCGCGTACCTGGGTGGCGGCCTTCACTCTGCAAGGCATGTTGGCCGGACTGGCGGGACTGCTGTATCTGACGCGCTCGGGACAGCTGCAAGCGGTCAGCTACGAGGACACGACTTTGCAGGCGATCGCGGCGGCGGTCGTCGGCGGCGTCGCCATCACCGGCGGACGCGGTACGGTCCTCGGCGTCGCCCTCGGCTGTCTGTTTCTCTCCGCCCTGCCGCCGGCCTGCGAACTTCTGCACATCCTCACGAGCTGGCAGCGCACTCTCGTCGGCGCGGTCATGGTCGCGGCCGTCACCCTCGACGCCCTGTGGCGACGGAGGCAGACGTGAGCCGATCGGTTTTGCGGTTAGTGTTAGGGCATCTGCCCTGGTTGCTGGCGGTGCTCATCCTCGCCGCCACGGTGCGCTACGTGCCGGCGTTCCAACGAATCGACTACTGGCTGAGTCTCGGCGAGCAATACTTCGCTCCGGCGGTGCTGGCGCTGGCGCTCACGCCCATCGTGCTGACCGGCGGCATCGACCTGTCCATCGGCTCCGTGACCGTTTTCGCCAGCGTGGTCATCGGCGTGCTGCTGCGCGACGCCGGTTGGTCCATCCCCGCCGCGATGCTCGCCGGTCTGCTCGCGGGCTTGTTGGCGGGGCTGCTCAATGGAATGCTCGTGATTGTGGGCGTGATACCGCTGGTCGTCACGTTGGCGACGCGAGAACTCTTTCGCGGCCTGGCGTTCTCGCTCGCCGGGGATACGCCGCCGACACGGCTGCCGGCCGAGCTGGGCGAACTCTGGGATGCGCCGATCCTGGGCATGCCGCTGCCTCTGCTGGTGATCGGCGTACTGCTCGCGGTGGTGTATGTCTTCGTGCATCACACCTGGATCGGCCGGGCGCTGTACGCGATTGGGGACAACGAGACGGCCGCTCGCTTCGCCGGTGTGCCGGTACGTCGCATCAAGCTGGCGATCTACGCGGCATCGGGCGCGCTGGCGGGACTGTGCGGCGCGGCCCTCGTGCTGCGCTTCGGCGCGGCCAAGGCCGATGCGGAGAAATCGTTGGAGTTGACCGCCATCGCTTGCGTGGTGCTCGGCGGCATTCGCATCACCGGCGGTGCCGGCCACGTCATGGGCACGCTGCTGGGCACCATCACGGTGGCCGCTCTGCTGGCCGGACTCAACGAGGTGCCGCCCAACGGCCGCGACATGGTGCTGGGCGTGCTGCTCATCGGCGTCGCCGTCGCCAACGAGGCCGCCGCCCGGCTCGCCGCTCGATATAGTTAGGGATACGTGGGAGGAAACATCATGAACCGTCTGCTGCTTTGCCTCGCGCTCGTGCTGCCGTTGCTCGGCTGTGCCAATCGCTCCGGTCCGCGTCCCGTCAAGGTCGCCTTCATGCCGAAACTCGTCGGCATACCCTACTTCAACGCCTGCCAGCGCGGCGCGGAAGAGGCGGCGAAGGAACTCAACATTGAACTTGTCTGCAACGGGCCGACCGAAACCGACGTGACCAAGCAGATCGGCATGATCGATCAGTGGTCGGCGTCGGGAGAATACGATTGCCTATGCGTGGCCTGCAACGATCCCGACCAGATCGCCCGCTCGCTGCAAAAGGCCCGCAACAAGAAAATCACCGTCGTCACCTACGACGCCGACAGCAAACCGGAGGCGCGCGATTTCTTCGTCAATATGGCGACCTACGACAGCGTCGCCCGGATGATGGTCGATTCGATGGCCGAGCAACTGACGCCCAAAGGCACGGGCAAGGTCAGCATCCTGACGAGCAGCGTGCAAGCGCCCAATCAAAGCGAATGGGCCAAACGTATGAAAACGTATGTCGCGGAAAAATATCCGCACATGACGCTGTTGCAGGAAACGGAGCACGGCGAGAACCGCGACCTCGGCATCACCAAGGCGCGAGCACTGATCCAGGCCAACCCGGACCTGAAGGGGATCATCGGCTTGACCTCGGTGGCGGTGCCGGCCGCGGCCGAGGCGGTGCGGCAAGAGCGGAAGCAGCGCGACCTTGACATCAAGGTCGGCGGCGTGTCCACGCCGCGCGACATGCGCGATTACGTCAAGGACGGCACCGTGACCGAGTTCATTCTGTGGAACCCGGTTGATCTCGGTTATCTGGCCGTGTACGTCGCCGACCTGAAACGCAAGGGGCAGATGCCGGACAACGGCACCATCACGGCCGGGCGACTTGGTGAGATCAAGGTCAAGGACCGCGAAGTGCTGCTCGGCGAGCCGATCCGCTTCAACAAGGACAACGTGGACAAGTACGATTTTTGATCCAAGAGGCAAAAACAAAGTGAACGACAAGCCCGGAGCGCCAGCGACGGGGCACCGTTCGTAGGGTGGGCCGACGAAGGAGGCCCACCACACCCCGCGACAAAATGCACTCTTCTCATCGCGGTGGTTGGATGCAATCGGTCGTGAGGAAGGGGGCGGCATCCGCGATGCACGGCGGTAGGCCGGGAGCGGTAATGGGTTCGCCGCGCGCTTCGCATTCGGCCGCCGTCGCGTTCAGGGCCAGCAAAAATGCCAACGGATCATCCTTGCTTTTCATGCCATAGGCCGCACGCACGGCCGCGTCCAGTTCGGCGTGAGCGTCGCGCAGCGGGTTGTGACCGGGCAGTTCGAGCGAACGATACAGTTCGCGCAGGCACCAGTTGTTCTCGCTCATCACCTTCCGACGCAGAACGCGCAGCGAAACTGCCGCCGCGGCGATCTTCCGTGCCTGCGCGATCGTCGGCGCCTGCGGCCAGGGGAACGTATCGAATACCGTGTCGGAGGTGTAGCGGAATCGTTCCGTCAAGGTTGAGCATTTGGCCGTGAACCAGGCCCAGTGGATGCCGGATTGCAAGATACCGAAGGAGTAATCGTCGGCGAACGGAAAGACGATTAAGGCCGTATCGGGATGGATGTTCTTGTCGATGAACTCGAAGATTGGCCTTTTGGTGACGCGCGGGCAGGCGATATAACGAGGTATGGTGGCGATGGCGTTCATGGTTCCCGGTTGATAGTCTCGAAACTGCCACCAACGCTTAGCCATGCGGACCCAGCGCGTACTTTCCTTGCCTGTCGCTTTTTTCTCGCTTTCCGCTTTCGCCAAGACGGCCGGCATGACGAGCATCTTCACACGCTCGAACGCCTCGGTATAGCGCATCGCTCCCAGCAGATCCCGCTGGCTGAAATCAATGACCCAACGAGAAGGGCCGTTGTTCTCCACCAGATCTCTGCCGATCATGTAGGGAAATACGACCTCGCGGAGTTGTGGATTTTGCCGCAGCATCCTTTCCGCTTGCGTGGGGGCCAGGAAGAAGCCCTCGTTGACCGGGTTTTGTCCTTGGAAACATCGTTTGGGATTTCGGTTGGCCTGGAGCGTTAACGCCTTGGAAACGTCCGTTCGCGTGGAGAGCGAGCTATTGATTCGCTCCGTTTCCTCCACCGTCCATTCGCTGTCCACATTATCGCCGCGTTGGGTAAACAGCTTTTTCGGTCCCGGCTCCTCTCCCTTCAGCCAGTTGACGATCGAGACATGAACGGCGGCCTCGCCGCTCCAAACCTGGGTGGACACGGCCTCCGTGATAGTCCCGCCATTGTCGAGAACGTAATCGAGGCCAGCTTCCCGGCTCTCATTTTGCCGAATCGTGTTGGTCGCCACCAAACCGGCGCGACCCTCGGCCGGCAATGCATCGTGAGCGCGGCGGAACCAGTACACGCAATAGTCCGCCATCTTCGGCACGTCCGCGAACCGCGCATGGAGCTTGCGGGCATATTCGTAGCCATGCTCCTTGGCGAGAAAGCGCGAACCGAGATACGGCGGGTTGCCGATGATCGCATTCGCCTTGGGCCAACGACAAAACAGGGCGTCGTCGCAGCGGATGTTGGCATCGAGATTGTCCAGCGGCAAGGCATGCTCGTCGAGATTGAAAGGCAGATCGGCCGGCCCGGAGGCGATGTGGGCCTCGCTCTCATCGAGGGCGAGCTTCTTGGCGAGCATGAGCGTGACCTTGGCCAGTTCGACGGCGAACGGCTTGATGTCGATGCCGTGGAATCGACTGGCGCTGACGGCCGATATTTCGCGGACGGGGCCGCGATATTTCTTGCCGACACTGGTGGAGATCTTGTCCAGCAGATCCATCTCGACGCGCTTCAACTCGCGGTAGGCGATGTAGAGGAAATTGCCGCTGCCACAGGCCGGATCGAGGACATGGAAGTGCAGAAGCTCTCGCCGTAGGGCGAGAAGATCACGCGCCGTCTTGGCGGCGGCGATGCGCTCGCGCCAGGGGCGAACGATTGTCGGCAGAACCACTTTCTGGATGTCGGCCTCACTGGTGAAATGAGCACCGAAGGCGTGCCGCTCCTCCGCGTCCATGCTGCCCTCGAACAGCGTGCCGAAAATAGGCGGCTTGACCTTGGCCCAGTCTTCCGAGGCGGCGTCGGTCAACAGATCGCGCTCAAAGCCGGTCAACTCAATGGGATCGACGACGGCGAACAGCCCGCCGTTGAAATAGGGCACGTTGACGAAATGGCCGCCGCGGGCCGGTGTCGCGCTGTTCATCTGCCGGAACAATCCGCCCACCAGATCGTAAGAGCTGCGTCCCTTGCCGCACTCTTGAAGCAGTTCGGAGAGCAGTCCGTGCGGCAGCAAGTCGATGGACTGCGCGAACAGGGCGACGACGCATTGCAGAATGAAGCGCTGGGCGCGATCGCGGTCCTCTCCGCGTTTGAGCAAGGCGTTGAACACACGGGCCACCTTGTCGGCGGCAGTCCGAGTGACGGCGACGAGGTTATTGTGAAAGAGCGGCTCTTTTTTTACGGGGAAGAGGAAATTCAGGGCCGTGAAGCGATGGGAAGATCGTCGAGATCCACTCGGTCCATCGGTTCGTCGAGCTGCTGATTGAGATCATAAATCCAGAACTCATCGAAGTTGCACAGGACGACGTATTCGGGACGGTTGGGAACGAGGTGCAGCCAGTATTCAAACGCTTGCTGGTAGTGCTTTTGCAGCTTTTCGCCGCGTTTCTTCATCTCCAGGAGGAGGCGCGGGCGCCACAGCAAATCGGCGAAGCGCGTGGTCTTGCCCTGGTGGACGCGGTATTCCAGCGTTCCCCCCGCTTCGCGGATGCCGGGGTGGCCGAAGGCTTGCATGAGTCGATCGCAGAAGAGATGCGCCTCGCCTTTTTCATCGCCCTGGAGATAGGTGCGAACGTACTGAACGAACTCGGCGAGTTTGGCAGTATGAGGATCCATCGGCTGGCCCCAAATGCAATCAGCGAATTAGGAGAGCATGTTTGTAACTCTAACTCGGCGGCTTTGCCCGTGCAAGCGCCGGAGTCGGCGGAAGTGCATCTCCGTACGGTGGCCCCCCTGCGCCGGCCCACCAGCGGGCATGGTGGGCTAGGCCGGAGCGCCAGCGATGGCCGCCCGCCGCTGGCGCTCCAGGCTAGTCGGCGGAGGCAACGGCCGCCCCGGACACATCACGCGAGCGGCCGAACAGGTACAGCACTGGCAACACGAACAGTGTGAAGACCGTGCTGGTGATGACGCCGCCGATGACCACCGTTGCCAGCGGACGCTGTACCTCCGCGCCCATGCCGGTGCTCGTCGCCATCGGAATGAAGCCGACGCTTGCCACCAACGCCGTCATCAGCACCGTTCGCAGGCACGTCCGGCACGACTTCTCGACCGCCGTCCACGCCGGCAGCCCCTCGTTGAGCAGATTGCGCAGGAACGAGACGAGGATCATGCCGTTTAGCACCGACACGCCGGAGAGCGTGATGAAGCCGACCGCCGCCGACACGGAGATCGGCATCCCCCGCGCCCACAGCGTCAGCACGCCGCCGACGCAGGCGAACGGCACGCTGGCGAACACGAACGCCGTGTCCACCACGTTGCGATAAGTCAAATACAGCAGCACCACGATCATCGCCAATGCGGCCGGCACCACGATCATCAGCCGCTTCTGGGCGCGCTCCATGTTCTCGAACTGGCCGCCCCAGTCGAGGCGGTAACCGTCCGGCAACTCGACCTTTTCGGCGATCTTCTCGCGGGCTTCGGCGACGAAGCTGCCAATGTCCCGGCCGCGCACGTTCGCCTGGATCGTCAGATAACGCTTGCTCCATTCGCGGAAGACGATCTTCGGCCCCTTCTCCACCTTCACCTCGGCCAGACGCGAGAGAGGGATGCGCTCGCCGCTCGCCGTCGCCACCGGGATCGACGCGATCGACTCGGGACTCTGGCGCATCTCATCGGGCAGGCGCACCAGCAGCGGGAACGGTAGCTGCCCCTCGATCACGTTGCCGACCACCTTGCCGCCCAGCGATTCGATCAGGTCCAGCACCGCCTCGGCCGACACGCCATAACGGGCGATCTGGTCCTGCTTGATCCGCACGCGCAGGATGGGCAGGCCGGCGATTTGCTTGTGGGACAGGTCGGCGCAGCCGTCGATCTCGCGCAGCACCGACTCCAATTCTTGTCCCTTGGAAACCAGGGTGGCAAAATTCTCGCCGTACAGTTTCAGAGCGATGTCGGAGCGCGCGCCGGAGATCATCTCATTGATGCGCTGCTCGATGGGCTGCGTGAAGGCGACAAGTTGGCCGGGGATGTCGTCCACCGCCGTTTCCATCAGCGCGACCAGTTCATCCTGGGTGGCGACGCGCTTGCCGTCCTTGTTCTTGGCCGTCCACTTCTCGCGCGGCTTCAGGGTGACGAACATATCGGTTTCCTCGACGCTGCCGGCGTCGGTCGCCACCTCCGGCGAGCCGGTGCGGCTCCAGACGTGCTCGATCTCGTCGGGGAAGCGTTGCAGCAGCATTTTTTCAATCTGCGTGTTCAGGTGGGTGGATTCCTCCAGACTGGTGCCCGGCATTCGCAGCAGACCGATGACGACGGCCCCTTCGGACAGACGCGGGACGAACTCCGAACCCATGCCCAGGGCGATGAGTCCGGCCAGGAGCAGCAGACAGGCGGCCAGGCCGACCGTCGCCCAGCGCAGCCGCATCGCCAACCGCAAAAACGGCGTGTACAGCCACCGCGCCAGCCGGATCAGCCAAACGTCCTTTTCTTCCATGCGTTTCGGCAGGAACATATAAGCCAGCACCGGCATCAGCGTCAGCGACAGGATCAGCGAGCCGATCAGCACGAAAACGACCGTCAGCGCCATCGGCCGAAACATCTTGCCCTCGACGCCTTCCAGCGTGAGGATGGGAATGTACACGATCATGATGATGAGCTGGCCGAACACGGTCGGTTTGCGCACCTCGATGGCCGCGTCGCGCACCACCTCCTCGCGGCTCTTGTGCGCCGTCTCACCGTGGGCCACGTGGCGGATGACGTTCTCGACGACGACGACCGAGCTGTCCACGACGATGCCGAAGTCGATGGCGCCGAGGCTGAGCAGCGTGCCGGCGATGCCGAATTGCAACATGCCGTTGAAGGCGAACAGCATCGACAGCGGAATGGCCGTCGCCACGATCAGCCCCGCCCGCAGATTGCCCAGCAGGATGTACAGCAGGGTGACGACCAGCAATCCGCCCTCCAGCAGGTTGTCGCGCACCGTCTCGATGACCTGATCGACCAATTCCGTTCGATCGTAAACCGTCTCGATGCGGCCGCCGACCGGCGTGTCTTTCTTGACTTCCTCCAGCTTGTCACGGAGACGGTGCGTGACGGTGTAACTGTTCTCGCCCATGAGCATGAAGCCGAGTCCGAGGATGGCCTCGCCCTGTCCGTCGGCCGTCACCGCGCCGCGGCGGAGGGTCTGGCCGACGGCCTCCACTTTCGCCACGTCGCGGATGCGGATCGGCGTGCCCTCGCGGGCGGTTATCATGATGTTCTCGATCTGCTCGACGGTGTTGGTTCGGCCGACGCCGTGGATGAGCAACATCTCGCCGGTCTGCACCAGATTGCCGCCGCCGACGTTGAGATTGTTGCCGCGCAGGGCACGGATGACCTCGGCGAAACCGAGGTCGTACTTGAGCAGGCGCAGCGGATCGACGCGCACCTGATACTGCTTCTCGAAGCCACCCCAGGAGTTGATCTCGGCGGTGCCCGGCACCGGCCGCATCTCCGGCCGCACCTTCCAGTTCTGATAGGTGCGCAGGTCGGTCAGATCCAGGCCGTCGCTCTTGACGAGGTAGTGCAGCACTTCGCCCAGGCCGGTGGCGACCGGCCCCATTTCGGGACGGTCGATTCCGGGCGGCAACTCGACGGTTCCCAGACGCTCGTTGATAAGTTGGCGCGCGAAATAAATGTCCGTGCCGTCATCGAACGTCACCGTCACCTGCGACAGACCGAACTGCGACAGCGAGCGGACCTGTTTGAGTCCGGGCAGTCCGTTGAGGGATAGTTCAACCGGGAAGGTGATCTGCCGTTCGACCTCTTCGGGCACCAGCGAGGGCGAGACGGTGTTGATCTGCACTTGCACCGGCGTCGTGTCGGGGAAGGCGTCGATGTTGAGCGCGCGCAGCGATAGGACGCCGGAGACGACGATGAGCAGCGAACCAAGAAGGACGAGATAGCGATGATGTAAAGACCAGGTGATGAGCCAGGCCAGCATGGAGTGCTCCAACGTGTCCGATCGTGAATCGTGGATCGTGTGTCTTTTCGATTCACGATGCACGATCCACGATTCACGAATTATGTCATTTCTCGCCGAGAAGGCGACTGTGGACGATGGCCGACTTGAGCAGGTGACTGCCAGCCGTCACCACGGTTTCGCCGGGGCGAACGCCGGAGCGCGCTTCCGTGAAATCGTCGGCGTGAATGCCGAGGGTGACGAGCCGCTGCTCGAAGAGGGTGTCGCCGACCTTCACGAAGACAAAGTAGTTCTTGCCCTCGCGCTGGATGGCCTTGGTGGGGACGGCGACGACGCGCTCCGAGGAGCGGACAAGCACGCGGCCGGTGCCGAAGGTGTTCGGCCGCAGTAAGCCATCGGGGTTGGCGGCCTCGGCGCGCACATGCACGGTGCGCGTCTTGGGGTCGGTATCGCGCCGAATCCAGGTGATATGTCCCGTGGCCTTGGCCAACCCTGGATTGTCCGGCTCGAAGCGCACTTCCTGGCCGAGTTTCAATTCCGGGGCGTCCTCCTGGCGCGCGTCCAGGCGAATCCACATGCGGCGGGTGTCGGCCACGATCATCTGCACGTGCGAACTGGTCACGTATTCGCCTTCCACCATGTCGCGCATGACAATTTCGCCGTCGAACGGCGCGACCAGCGGCAGCAGGTTGGTCGGCAGCCGGAGTGGGTCGGTCTTCTGGACGATCGCTTCGGGCACGCTGAGGATGCGCAGACGCTGGTTCCGCTCTTTCTCGGAGAGCTTGCGCATCTCTTCGGTATCGACGGGCAGTCCGAGGTTGGTGAGGGTTTGCGTGCTTTCGAAGAGACTGAGTTGGGCTTCGGCCAGCGAGGCTTCGGTCTCTTTGAGTCGCTGCACCGCGACGACGCCCTCATCGACGGATTTCAAACGCTTCAGCAGCTTCGACCGCACCTCGACTTGCAGCAACCATTGCAGGAAACGCGCCTTGCCGGTAGCCACTTCCGGCGCGGCCACCAACCCCAGGACTTCGCCCTTGCGTACGTGTTGACCCACGTCTTTGAGCACGCGCCAGACTTTGCCGGACGCCAACGGCGATAGTTCCGCGTACTGCGTCTGGTCGAACTCGATGGCCCCGTTGGCGATGACGTACTGGGCCAAGGCCTGCTCCTCGATCTTGGCGGTCTGGATGCCGGCCTTGTGGATGGTTTCCAGACTGCGCAGGCGCACCTGATAGAGGGGCGGCTCTTCGCCGTCCGCCGCAGGGTTACCTTCCGAGAGGCGCTCGACTTCCGTGCCCGCGCCGCTGGAGGCGTCCTCGACCTTCGCTCCCTCGTCCGACGCGACGCCGGTGAGTACGGCAAACGATGGTACCTTCCACTTGTAAACGCGGCCCCATAGGAGAAGACCGATCAGCACGCCCAGGACGGCGGCGCTGGCCAGAAGAGATAAAAAGCGGCGGGCGAGGGCGGCAATGGCGCGAAACGACATGCAACGCTCCTCATTGAGTTCGGCGATGAGGAGAGGCGGTCCCTCGGACCGCGTCACTACCCTTTCATGTATAACAGATGACGCATCCTTACGCGAGGGGGACATGTTCCCCTCAGCATCTAGTGAAGAGGAGTCATTTCCCCGTTCGTAGCCCAATTCGTAAGAATTCGGTTTTCCCCCTCGTCCGAATTCTTACGAATTCGGCTACAGACGATGTCAGTAGGCGAGAACGTGCCGCGAGAGATAGTCCGACAGCGTCAGCGCCATCAGGATGGCCACCCAAAACAGCCCGGCCAGCACGGCCAGCCACGACATCTTCGAGGCTTGCAGCAAGTGCATGAAGAACAGCACCACCAGCGTCGCCTTGGCCGCGCCGATAAGCACGCCGACCGTCGTGTGCCACGTTCCCAGATCCAGAAACGACACGCCGACCGTCAGCAGCGTCAGCGCGATCAGCGCGGCGAACACCGTGTAATAGGTCCGCGTGGGGGTGATCGATTCCGACATGATCGCTCCCTATTTCATGAAATGCAGATCCGACAGGTGGTGCGTGCCGGTCAGGTACAACAACGGCAGCAGGAAAATCCACACGATGTCCACGAAGTGCCAGTACAGGCCGACGACCTCGACGGCCATGTAGCGCACCGGCGTCAGCGTGCCGCGCCGCGCCCGCGAGACGAGCCACACGAGCAGTCCCATGCCGACGATCATGTGGACCGCGTGCAGGCCGGTCAGGATGTAGTAGAACGCCAGCATCAACTGGACGCGCTGCGGGCTCACCGGCCCTTCCGCCTCGCCCGGCTTCGTCCATTCTCCCGGATCGAAGGCCAGGACGGGGACGAGGTTCTCCTTGTAGTCGATGTAATATTCGACAACCTTCAAGCCGAGGAACGTGCCGCCGAGGAGGATGGTGAGCAGCAGGCAGGTCGTCAGCATGGTTTGCCGGCCGGCGCGCGTGGCGTGGACGGACAGGGCCATCGTCAAACTGCTGGAGAGCAACACGACGGTGTTGATGGAGCCGATCAGCACGTTGAGCCTGGCGCTGGCCGCCTCGAAATCGTGCGGGTATTTCAGGCGGTACACGGTGTAGGCCGTGAACAGGGCGCCGAAGATGAGGATCTCGGTCGCCAGAAACATCCACATGCCGAACGCCTCGGTCTCGCGCTGCTGCTCGAGGTCGGCGAAATGATGGGCCAGGACGGAATGGTTAGCCGACAACTTCAGTGCCCTCCGTCGAATATTCGTAAGGTCCGCTGGTGACGATGGGGGTTTCGTCGAAGTTGTGCGGCGGCGGCGGCGATGGCGTCTGCCATTCCAGGCCGGTCGCTCCCCACGGGTTCGGACCCGACTCCTTGCCGGCGTACAGCGACCAGAACAGGTAGACCAGCGGCAGTACGTAGCCGACCGCCAAAATCGACGCGCCGGCCGTGGACATCACGTTGAGGATCTGAAACTCCGGCGGATAGACGTGATAGCGGCGCGGCATGCCGAGGTAGCCCAGCACGAACTGCGGCAAAAACGTCAGCACGAAGCCGACAAAGATAATCAGCGCCGCCAATTTGCTGAGGAACTCCGAATACATGCGGCCGGTCATCTTCGGCCACCAGTAATGCAGGCCGCCCATGTAGGCCATCACCGTGCCGCCGACCATGATGAAGTGGAAGTGCGCGATGATGAAGTAGGTGTCGTGAACATGCATGTCCACGCCCAGCGCGGCCAACATCAGCCCGGTCAGTCCGCCCATCGTGAACAGGGCGATGAAGCCCAGCGCGAACAGCATCGGCGTCTCGAACGTGATCGAGCCTTTGTAGAGGGTGGCCGTCCAGTTGAAGACCTTGATGGCCGACGGCACGGCGACGAGGTAGCTCAGCGCCGAGAAGATCAGGGCCGAGTAGACGGACTGACCGGCGACGAACATATGATGCGCCCACACCAGAAATCCCAGCACGGCGATGCCGACGCTGGCCCAGGCGACGAAGGTGTAGCCGAAGATGTTCTTGCGCGCGAAGCAGGTGATGATCTCGCTGACGATGCCCATCGCCGGCAGGACCATGACGTAGACCACCGGATGCGAGTAGAACCAGAACAGGTGTTGAAACAGCACCGGATCGCCGCCGAGGTTGGGGTCGAAGATGCCGATGCCCCAGGCGCGCTCGACCATGAGGAGCAGCAGCGCCGTCGCCAATACGGGCGTGGCCAGCACCAGGATGACGCTGGTGGCGTAGGTGGACCACAAAAACAGCGGCATGCGCTTCCAGTTCATACCCGGAGCGCGCATGGTGTGCATGGTGGCGATGAAGTTCAGGCCGGTCAGGATCGACGAGAAACCGGAGATGAAAATGCCGACGATGGTCGGGATGACGTTGGTTCGGGCCGATTTGGTGCTGAACGGCGTGTAGAACGTCCAGCCGGTATCGACGCCGCCGGCGAGAATGGCCCACAACGTAATGACGGCGCCGATGGTGAAGATGTACCAGCTGAGCAGGTTCAGCTTGGGAAAAGCGAGGTCGCGGGCGCCGATCATCATCGGCAGGATGAAATTGCCGATCACCGTCGGCACCACCGGCACGAGAAAGAACCACACCATGATGATGCCGTGCGCCGAGAACAATTTGTTGTAGGTGTCGGCCGGCATCAGTTCGCCGTTGGGCGTCATGAGGTTGAGGCGGATCATCGTCGCCGCCGCCCCGCCGAGGAAAAACAGGACCGTCAGCGTAACCAGGTACAGGATGGCGATGCGCTTATGGTCGGTGGTCAGCAGCCACGACTTCACCCCGAACGCCGCGTTCAAATAATTCACTTCCGGCGAACGCGGCGGGCGCGCCTTCGCTTGCGGGACAAACTCGGTCGTAATCGCACTGCTCATGGTTGCGGCTCGTTCCTTGTTGGTCTACGGTTGGCTGCTCTTTCCTTTCGGCCGGGAAGTCGGGACGGCGTCGCGCGCTTTGGGGTTCCCGCCGGGCGGGACCGTCGGAGCGCCGATCGGAGGCGACGCTTCCTCGTTGCGGACGGGCGTCTGTCCCGGTTTGAGCGAGCGGATGAAGGAGAGCAGCTTGATGAGATCCTCCTCGTCCACCTGCCCCTTGAAGGTCGGCATGATCGGTTCCCAGCCCTGCACGACCTTTTCCTCCGGATACAGGATCGACTCGCGCAGATAGGCGTCGTCGGCCGCGACAGTTCGGCCGTTGCGCAGCGTCACCGTCCGGCGGAACAGTCCCTCGAGCACCGGGGCGCGGGCCTCGGCGTCGGCGCTGTGGCAGGTGACGCACTGCAATTTCAAAAAGAGTTGGCGGCCTTGCAGCGCCAGCGATCCCTCGGCGTGGTCATCGAGCCATTCGCGGTACGCATCGCGCTTCATGACGACCACCGTGCCGACCATGTTGGAGTGGCTGGTGCCGCAATACTGCGAACAAAACAAGTGATATTCGCCGATCTTCGTCGGATGAAACCACGTCTGCACGTAGCGGCCCGGAATCACGTCGATCTTGGTGCGGAAGGCGGGCACGGAGAAGTTGTGAATCACGTCCTCGGAGGTCAGCGTCAGCTTGACGGGTCGATCGACGGGCAAGTGCAACTCGTTGATCTCGCGTTGACCGTCGGGATGCTGAATCTTCCACATCCATTGTTTGCCGATGACGAAGACTTCCGGCGCGTCCTCGGGCGGCCTGGCCACCGAGGTATAAATGCTCGCTCCCCACAAGAACATGATGAGGAAGACGAACAGCGGCGCGATGGTCCAGAACCATTCGAGGCGGTCGTTGCCGAGGATGCGCGGCGTGCGGTCGTCCTCGGCGCGGCGGCGATAGCGGAAGGCGAAGAAAAGAATCAACCCCGAAACCAACACGGCCATGGTGCCGGTGACGACGCAGAGAAAGAGGAACAGCGCGTCCACGCGATGAGCCATCGTGGACGCTTGTTCGGGGAATAGGGGTACTTCGGCAAACATCACATCGTCCCCAGGTCAATTTCTCAAATGACTAGCCCGGAGCGCCAGCGACGGGCGCTGTGTCACCCGTCGCCGGCGCTCCGGGCTTGTACTTGCGACGGTCGCGTCGAAACGCCCAAAACAGCAGCGATCCCAACACCACAACCGTGAGCGCGCCGGCGGCGCGTACCACATTCAACGCCGTCATCGTGTACTTGCCCGTCTCCGGGTCGTAGCGCAGACAGAACAGCGTCACGCGATCGACTACCGGCGTACCGATCTTGTGCTCCGAGGCCTCGACCAATCCCAGGCGAAGATCGCGCGAAAACGTCCGATCTTGCAGACCCAGAAAATAGCGAGCCACCTTGCCCTCCGGCGTCAGGATGATGATGCAGCTGGGATGGGCGAAAAGATCGTTCTTGGGGTCATAGCGGAACTGGAAGCCGACGGCGTTGGCCAGCTTCAGGATCGGTTGTTGCGTGCCGGTGAGGAAGTGCCAACCCTTGTCCGCGCCGGGCCGGCCGTAGTCCTCGACATAGGACTTCTTTTTCGCCGCCGCCATCTCCGGCGTCTCGCGGTCGTCGAAGCTGACGGTCAGCACGTTAAACTCGTCGCCGATGTTCCAGGGCACGCCGCGCAGTCCCTTGGCAAGATCGTTGAGCACCTGCGTACACAGCTTCGGACAGCGGAAGTACGCCAGGACGAGAATGGTGGTCTTGCCGCCGGTGCAGTCGGCCAGCGTGACGGTTTGTCCGTTTTCGTCGCGAAATTCCAGGTTGAGCGGCACCTGCGCATCGAGTTTCTGTCGCAGCGTCACCTCACGCAGGATCGGCGGCCCATCGGTTTCATCCGCACGAGCGGAAGCGGAGAGGAGGACCAACGTACAGGTCAACAGCGTCCGGTACTTCATCGCCCACCTCCTCTCGGTTCGCGGCCGGAACTGGAGCGCGTCGGCATCGGCGTGCGGCCAGAGCTTTTTTTCTTCCCACCCTCCGAGCGGAACTCCTTCGATTTCAAAACGTCCTCCATCGCCTGCTCGATCGGGACATGAACGATCTCTTTGCGGCGGTCGGCCCACCCGTAGCGTTCCATCTGTACTTCCGCCCATTCGCGCGACGCCGCGATGCCGCGCGGTACGAGCCGGACGACGGTTGCCGTGAGCGTCCGCGTGGCATCGGGTAGTTCTGGCTGTCCATTCGTGTCGGACTTCACCGGCGGGCTTGTCACGGAGGTGATGACGCCGATGCCTCCGGCCACGCCTCCGGGCATGTGGTAAGCGACCGTCACTCGTTGTCCCTCACGCAACTCGAACAAGCGGGCATTCTCCTTCTCGCCGAGATGCACCTTGACATCGGAGGCGACGTAAAACCGCTCTTCCTTGTCCTCCCCGACACCGAGGATGAGTTGACTGCTCTCGCGCTCGATGCCCTCCAGGAGCGGCGGCGGCACGTTCTCCAGGCGCTGTCCCAGCGGGCGCTGCGCGTCGGCCAGGGCCAACGAGGACTCCGTCCCCACAGGTTGCGTTTCGATCTTTTTCAGCCCATGCAGCAGATACCAGACCGCCACCTGGATGATCGCGGCCGTCACCGCCAGACCGATGCCGACTTTGACGATGAGCCAGAAGTTGAAGTAGGCGCTCTCGCGGCTCACGCCAGGCGTGTTCTCGTGCGCCTCTGCGGTGGGGGGCGCGACGTGCGGTCCGGGAGCCTGCTGAATGTGCTCACTCATCTTTCAGCGCCTCCGCCAGATACGGATCCTTCAAAGGCAGCAGCGTCCGGCTCCGCAATTGTCCGAGGAACCACCACACACACAGGCCACCGACGCCGACCCAGGCCGCGAGGTCCAGCAGCCAGTAGAAGTATTCGCCCGCGTGGTCGAGCGACGGCTCGATCCACCAGAACAGGTCGATGAAACGCATCACCAGCAGTCCGACCGTCACCGCCAACAAGCGATGGCGATGCTCCTTGATGTCGCGCAGCAGCAGCAGCATGAACGGCACCGCGAAGTGAAAGATGGCGATGAAGATGATGACGTACTCCCAGCCGCCGCGGCCGCGCTGTAGATACCAGGGGATCTCTTCCGGCAAATTGCCCACCCAGATGAGCAGAAACTGCGAGAACGACATATATGCCCAGAACATGACGAAGGCCAGGAGCAGGCTGCCGAAGTCGCGCATGTGCGCGGGGTGGATCGACCCGGCGAACGGCGGCCGATCCGCCAACAACAGGAACACTGTCAGGGCGAAGGCATAACCGTTGAGCAGTTGTCCGACGGCGAACATGACCGGATAAATCGTCGAGAACCACTCCGGTAGCAGCGCCATCACCCAGTCGATCGAAGCGAAGGTGATGGTCAGCGCGTACACCACGATGCCGGGCGCGCCCAGCCCTTCACAGCGTTCAAGGACGTTTCCACCTGTTCCCTCGTCTTGCTGCCGCGACCAGCGGCGGAACAAGTACGCCATGCCGATCCAGCAGGCGAAGAACAGGATCGCCTTGATGGTCACGGCGGGCGCGCTGAGCCAGATTGCCTTGGCTTGCAGTCTCGGTTCGGTCTTCACCGGCGCCCATTGCCCGTACTCGTAGACGAACGGCAAACCGATGATGAGAGGAACGAACAGCACGGCCAAGGGCAGGACCATGCTGGCCGACGCTTCGAGGATGCGCCGCAGCAGCAACCCCCAGGCGCCACCGGTGACGTATTGCAGCATGAGGAACACCAGTCCGCCCAGCGCGCTGCCCAGCCAGTAGTTGTAGCCGACCATGTACGACACGAAGAATTGCTTCGGGGCATCGACTCCGTGCATGGCCCACAGAAGCAACGCCAGCACGACGAACGCGGCGGCTCCGCCGGCGGCGGCGTACAGCGCCAGACGGCGGAAGCGCTCCCATTCCGCGGCCGACACTTCGCCGCGTTGGACGCCCGTCACGCTGCTCGCCGGGGTGATGGCACTGCTCACGGTCGCTCCTCCACAGGCTTCAATTCACCGCGAATCCGGTCCTGCTCACTTTTGGGCAAATCCTGCAAGGGCATCCACTGGCTGCGCTGCAAAACGCGGACGTAGGCGACGATCTTCCAGCGATCGTCGGGCGGAACCTGGCTGGCGTAATCGGGCATGGCGCCGAAGCCGCGTGTGACGACCTCGAAGATATAGCCGATCGGCGCTTCGCGCAGCAGCACCTTCTGGCCGCGGCGCTCGAAGCCGCGCGAGTAATCGCTGTGATAGTTCGGCGGCTTCAGGTAGCCGCGTTCGATGATCTTACCGTTGCCGGTGCCCAAGGCGTCGTGACAGACGGCGCAGTAGATGTTGAAACGATCGCGGCCGCGTTCCAGCGCCTTCTTGTCGATAGCGATGGGGCAGATATCGACGTAGTCGGCGATGCCGGGTCCGCTGATGGACGGCAGCAGGGTGGCGAAGGCGTTCATGTCGGCGTATTCGGAACCCTTTCGATAGGTCAGGATCGTCTCGTCGCCGCGCGCGCGGCCGCGCCACGGGACCGTGCCGGCGACCAGGGGACGCGAGGCACGGCCATCGTCGAAGAAATCGCTCTTTTCCAACGGACGATACGAAGGTTGCCGGGCCATCTCCTGCTGACACGCTGTTGTCAGCAGGCAGAGGAGGAGGATCGCAGCGAAGCTTGACTTGCCAGCCCGCAGCGCGAGCAAGGGTTTTTCCTTCCCTTGCTTGCGCTGCGGGCTGGCAGGGATTTGTCCATTCATTGCGGCACCTCCGATACTTCGCGCGAATCGAGGCCCTTCAGAAAATCCATCGTTCCCGCGCGATCGAAGCGCGGGTCGGCCGATTCGATGCACAAAAAGAAATGATCGCGCGTCGCCAGCGCGAAGCGCGGCACGTGGAACAGCGGATGATACGGCATCGGCAATCCGCACAGGGCGAGCAAACCAAACACCGCCGTCAGCGACGCGATCAGCACCGTCAACTCGAACGTCACGGGAATCCACGACGGCCAGCTGTTGAGCGGCCGGCCGCCGATGTTGATGGGATAGCTGATGACGGCACAGTAGTATTGCAGGGCGAAGCCGGAGATCGCTCCAACAATGCCGCCAATGAGGATCAACATCGGCATCTTGGTCCACCGAAAACCCAGCGCTTCCGGCAACCCCTCGACGGGAAAAGGCGTGTAGGCGTCCATCTTGGTGTAGCCGGCCTCGCGCGCCGCGCGGGCCGCCTGCACCAGCGCCGTCGGCGTGTCGAACTCGGCGACCAGACCGTAAAGCCCCGGATTGGCGGCCATCAGTGCGCCTCCTCGTGCGAACCGTCGTGCTGCACTTTCGACTCCGGCAACAGCGTTTGCATCTCCGCGATCGAAATCATCGGCAGGAAGCGGATGAACAAAAACATCAGGGCGAAGAAGAAGCCGATGGTGCCCAGGTACATGCTCCAGTCCCACACGGTCGGCGAGTACATCGCCCACGACGACGGTAGAAAATCGCGGTGCAGGCTGGTGATGACGATGACGTAGCGCTCCAACCACATGCCGGCGAGGACGATGAGGGCGACGAGGAACAGCCACGGCGGATTGTTGCGGACGGCCTTGAACCACAGCAGTTGCGGGATGACCACGTTGCAGGCAATCAGGCACCAGTAAGCGACGGCGTAGGGTCCAAGCATGCGATTGCTCTGGGAGAACTGCTCGTACAAGTTGCCGCTGTACCAGGCCATGAACGCCTCAATGCCGTAGCCGTAACCGACGATCAGGCCGGTAGCGAGCGTCACCTTGGCCATGTTCTGCAAGTGCGCCATGGTGATGAAGTCCTGCAGGCCGTAGAACGCCCGCAGCGGGATCGCCAGCACCAGCACCATCGCGAAGCCGGAGTAGATGGCCCCGGCGACAAAATAGGGAGGAAATATCGTCGAATGCCAGCCGGGCAGAATCGCCACGGCGAAATCGAAGCTGACGACCGTATGCACCGACACGACCAGCGGCGTCGCCAAGCCGGCGAGGATCAGGTAGGTGATCTCGTAGCGCTTCCAGTGGTACGCCGAGCCGCGCCAGCCCATCGCCAGGATGCCGTAGATGACTTGCACGATCCGGTTCTTCGTTCGGTCTCGCAGCGTCGCCAGGTCGGGGATGAGTCCGACGTACCAGAACAAGAGCGACACGGTGCCGTAGGTCGAGACGGCGAAAACGTCCCACACGAGCGGACTGCGAAACTGCGGCCAAATGTCCATCGTGTTGGGGATGGGAAAGAGCCAGTAGAAAAACCACGGCCGGCCCATGTGCAACAGCGGAAACAGGCCGGCGCAGGCGACGGCAAACAGCGTCATGGCCTCGGCGAAGCGGTTGATCGACGTGCGCCATTTCTGATGCAACAACAGCAGAATGGCCGAGATCAGCGTACCCGCATGGCCGATGCCGATCCACCATACGAAGTTGACGATGGCGAAGCCCCAGGCCACGGGGATGTTGATGCCCCAGATGCCGACGCCTTCGTAGAGCAAGTAACCGATGGTATACAGCATCACCATCGTCAACGTGAAGGCGATGAGGAAGCCGAACCACCAGCCGCGCGGGGTCCGTCGCGCCAGAGTGATGGAGCTGATCTTGTCCACCACCGAGCGAAACGTATAGCCCGGCCCGATGACGGGCGGAGCGCCGTCGCCGGTCTCGCCGGGTCGGGTCGAGGGGGGCGCGGTTTCCTGCGGCATGGTTACATCTTCTTGCGTTCGAGGTTCGGGCTACTCCTGTAGGTGCCGCGAGCCGAGCGGCACCCTTTGGTCCGGCTCGGCTCGCCGGACCTACACCTTCTTCTCCAGTTCCGGATTCGGATTTCGCAGCGCGGCCAGGTACGAGGTGCGCGGCTGCGTGTTCAGAATGCCCAACAGGTCGTAATTGGTCGGCTCCTCCTTCCACTGCTTGACGGCGCTGTCCTGGTTGAGATCGCCGAAGACGATGGCCCCAGCAGGACAGGCGGCCTGACAGGCAGTCAGCAGATCGCGGTCGCCGATGCGCCGGTCGTCCTGCTCCGCCTCGATCTCGGCGGCGCGGATGCGCTGCACGCAATAAGTACACTTCTCCATGACGCCGCGTGAGCGCACCGTCACTTCGGGGTTGCGCATCAGCTTCAGGCTGCTCGTGGAAAAGTCGGCGTATTGCAGGAAGTTGAAGCGCCGCACTTTATAGGGGCAGTTGTTCGAGCAGTAGCGGGTTCCGACGCAGCGGTTGTAGACCATGTCGTTGAGTCCGTCGTGGCTGTGGGCGGTGGCGCCGACGGGACAGACTAGTTCGCAAGGCGCGTTCTCGCAGTGC
Organism: Gemmataceae bacterium; assembly: GCA_036557825.1. Classification (GTDB taxonomy): domain Bacteria; phylum Planctomycetota; class Planctomycetia; order Gemmatales; family Gemmataceae; genus JAJPHU01. Next base: position 33,713 of record DATBGU010000299.1, on the reverse strand, counting down.
ATGCACGGCAACGGCTGGAAGTGGGCGGAAACTTGATTGGGATCAAACGGATCGTCGCCGCTGAAATAGCGGTCGATGCGCAGCCAGTGCATCTCGCGGCCACGCGTCACCTCTTCCTTGCCGACGACGGGAATGTTGTTCTCCGACTGGCAGGCGACGACGCAGGCGCTACAGCCGGTGCAGGTCGTCAGGTCGATGGCCATCGCCCACTTGTAGCCGTTGTAAGGAAACTCCTTGCGAGCCTGGTCGTACAGCGTCAACGGCGTCAGCCGTTTGTCGGAGCTTTCCTGTTTGGGTTCCTCGGCGAAGTGCGGATTCTCTTTGAATCGGTCCAGCGTGGCGAAGCGGATCGGGTCGCGCCCCTCCATGTTGTGGTGCATCTGCGTGCAGGCCAGGGCGTGTTCCTCACCCGGCAGCTTGCGAACCTCCAGTCCACCGTCGAACCAGAGCGCATCCTTGGTGCGCAGGGCGTAGGCGTTGAAGCCGACGCCGTTGGCAACGTGGCCGGCGTGCGTGCGGCCGTGGCCGAGATGAACCGTCACGGAGTCGTCCGCGTGGCCGGGCTGAATCCACACCGGCGCCTTAAGTTTGCGGCCCTGGTAGGTCAACTCGACCACGTTGACGAGCGCGTGGCCGTGTTCGCCGCCGGTGGAACTGAAGCTCGACGAGGAACCCTTGACGTACGAGATGCCGAGCTCCCTCTCGGCCGTTTTCGGACTCATAATGGCGGCGTTGTCCCAAGTGAGCTTCGTCAGCGGCTTGGGGAGTTCTTGCAGCCAACCGTTGTTGGCGAAGCGGCCATCGAACAACGTCGGATCGGGACGGAAGACGATTTCGAGTTTGCCGCCTCCGGTCGCTAACGCTCCCGGCTCGCCGCGCTTCGCTTTCGCCGCGCGCTCCGCCCAGCCCGCTTTCGGGGCGTGGTCCTGAAGCGTGAAGGCCGATCCCGCAATGACGCCCTCTTGCAGCGCGTGCCGCCAGAATTCCTCGAAACTGCCGGACTTCTTCTGTTCCTTCCACCAGTCACGCCAGTGCTCGCGGACAATTTCCAGGCCCGCGCTTTCCGGCGTTTCGCTGAGCGCCGCCAATACCTCATGAGTGGTGCGGCCGGTATACAAAGGCGCGATGAGCGGCTGAATGATGCTGGCGGTGCCGTCATAGGCGCGAGCGTCGCTCCAACTTTCGAGATAATGCGCCTCCGGTATGTGCCAATCGCACCACCGGGCCGTCTCGTCCTGGTATAGTCCGAGATGGACACGCAGCGCCGGCTTCTCTTTCGTTTCTTCGCTATATCTCAGGTTCGCCAGGCGCTGAGCGAATTTCAGGTCGGTCGGTGCGCTGTAGACGGGATTGCCGCCGAGGATCACGAGCATCTTGACGCGCTTCGCCACCATGTCCTCGACCAGTTCGCCGATCTGCCGGCTGTGGTCCACCGGCTTCGCTTCGATGGGCTTGGTGTACAGGACCGTCTCGCCGACGTTTTTCAGTTTGTGGTTGATGGCGTGAACCAGCGCGTGCAGGCCGGCGGGTTGGCCGTCGCCGGCCAGGACGATGCACTTGCCCGCATGGTCGCGCAAATCCTCGGCGAGCGGCGTGAGCCAGCGGCGCGCCTCCATCGGCAATTCGCCCTCGGGTTTCGGCGCGTCCGATACACCCAACTCGGCGGCCAGCGCCTGCGCGAACGGCTCGATATGTGAGGACCGAAGGGCGAGACGATGATCGGCGACCGCGCCGGTGTTGCTCAGTCCGCATTCGACGACGTACAGCCGATTCATCGCAATGTCGTCGAGCTTCTTTTCCTTCGTCCGCACGCGGCGGCGATCGGTGAAGTCGTGCGTGTAGCGGAGCGTGCCCGGCACTGCCAGCAGGAAGTCTGCGTCCAGCGACAGCACCCTGTCCGCCTTGGCGAAGTTGTAGTGCGTATTGACGTGCTCCTCAAATGCCAGCTTCGCTCCCTCCAGCGTGTTGGAGTCGCCAGCCGGCTCGTACTGGAACCACTTCGCTTTCGGGAACTGATCGTCTTCGAGCAACTCTTTCATCTGCGCCGCCAACGTTGGCGACGTGACGTTCTCCGTCAGGATGTACAGCCCCGCGCCGCCGTCGTTTTTCAGGTTGTCGCGCGCGCTGCGGACGGCGGACAGAAACTCGTTCCAGGCGCGCGGCCGGCCGCGATAGGTCACGCTCTGCGAGCGGTCGGGATCGTACAGGCCGAGGATCGACGCCTGCATCAGCAGATCGCTGGCTCCCAAACTGGCCGGGTGGCCGGGGTTGCCTTCGATCTTCGTCGGCCGGCCCTCGTGGCTTTCGACGAGAATGCCGGTGGCGACGCCGGCCAGCGGCATGGCCGTCGCGAAGTACAGCGGTTTGCCCGGTACGATCGCTTCCGGCTGCCGCACGTAGGGCATGATCTTCTCACGCGGCGCCGGCTGCGTCGAGCAACCGTTCAGCCCCATCAGTGCCAGCGACGCGCCCATCAGCGTGAGGAAGCGGCGGCGCGTGATGGGATTGGCCCATTCCGACGCCTGATCGGGGAATTCGCGGTGCAGCATCTCCTGGAATTCGGGCGTCTCCAGGTATTCCTCCAGGCTGCGCCAGTAGCGTCGGCCTTGCGAATCGACGGACATATTCGTCCTCATTTTTCAACCACGGATAACACGGATAACACGGATAGAAAAAATCGAAGGTTCATTTCATTCTTTATCCGTGTTATCCGTGTCATCCGTGGTTGAATCTTTTTTGTTTACCGATGGCACGTCGAGCAGCTGGTCAACTCGCGCGGCGTGCGGATGCCGTGTTCCTTGAGCAATTCCTGGCCGAGCGTGGCCTGGGTGTACGGTTTTCCCGTTTTGGGGTCTTTTTCCTGAGACGGTTCCCAACCCATGTTGAACACCTGCGATTTGGGCCGAAGATGCTCCTGCGGATTGCGATGACACTGCAAGCACCATTCCATCAACAGCGTGTTCTGCTGATAAGTCAGCGGCATCTCGTCGATGCGTCCGTGGCACGAGGCGCAGCCGACACCCTTGGCGATGTGAATGCTGTGATCGAAGTAGACGAAACCCGGCAAGTTGTGGACGCGCTCCCACGGGATCGACTTGCCGCTGCGAAAACTTTCGCGCACCGGCTCGAGCATCGAGCTGCCGACCCACAATTGCTGATGGCAATTCATGCACGTCTTCGTCGGCGGGATGCCGGCGAACGATGAGGTTTCGACCGAGGTATGACAGTAGCGGCAGTCGATGCCGAGCTGCCCGACGTGATGCGCATGGCTGAACGGCACCGGCTGGACGTAGGCAAGGTGCGACTCGGTGACGTAGGATGAACGATAAAAAATGGCCGCGAACCAACACAGACCGGCCGCGATGAAGACGGCGCCGAAGATCGTCACCTTGGAGATGGTGTTGAAACTTCGGTGAAAGATCTGGGGCATCGAATGTCACCTCACTCGAAGCCGCGGGCGATGGCCCCGCAAGCTGATCTATAGACTTAGGCACCCTTCAGCAACCAGCCTGAGAAAACGGATTAGTTTTGCAAATGATGTGCCAACGGTTTGTCAGCGCCATCATGTGCGCGGACATCGAGGAAATGCGAAGGACGCGACGAAACAAGGCCCGTTCGGGGGGGCGAAGTTCTCGCAGGTGAGATGGCGATTTCCAACGGTGAGAGAGACGCGGGTTCCCAAACGCGGAAGGTTTCGCGGCGGACATTTGCAGCGCTCGCCGAATCGAGTAGCATGGGGAGATTGACGCGGGACTCACGAGAGCAGCCATGTTCAGGAACACGCCCTACGCGCTGATGAAATTCGTCGCCAAGGCCGCCTTGAATGCGGTGGGCTTCGGCGTGGCCGGCGAACTGGCCGTCGAGGTGTTGCCGGAGGTCGCGCGCGATGTCTGGAACTGGTGGGGCAAAGACAAGAAAGCCGCCGAGTTGCACGCCGAGGTCCAGCAGGTGGCCCAGCTGAGTCCGGCGGAAGCGCGACGGCAGGCGGAGCAGGTCGTCGCCGAGGAGGCGGCCGGACAACCCGAAGCAGTCCGCAAGGCGCTGACGGCCTACCTCGCTCAGGTGCCGGCCGCCATCCGGCAATCGCAGCGCTGTCCCGCCGACCCCAGCGGCCGAACCATGCTGCTCGGTCTGTCGCTGGTCAAGTCCGACGATGTTTTGCAACTACTGCCGTCGCAGATGCCGCGCTATCAACCCGGCGACCGCCCGCCGGGCATCGGCGACTGGGAGTTGGAGGAACTGCTCGGCGTCGGCGGCTTCGGCGAGGTATGGCGCGCCCGCAACCCGCACCTGACGGAACCCGTCGCCCTGAAGTTCTGTCTCGATCCCAAGGCGGCCCAGTGGCTGCGGCACGAGGCGGCGCTGCTTGGCCGCGTCATGTCGCAGGGCCGACATCCCGGCATCGTGCCGCTGATCGACACTTACCTCAATGGCGATCCTCCTTGTCTTAAATATGAGTACGTCACGGGCGGCGATCTATCGGGCCTGATCGGTCAGTGGCGGCACACGCCGCCGCGCGATCACGTCGCCGAATGCAGCCGCCTGACTCACGAGCTGGCGGACATCGTGGCCTTCGCCCACAAACTCGATCCGCCGATCGTCCACCGCGATCTGAAGCCGGCCAACATCCTCCTACAACCAACCGGCGACGGTGGTGTGCGTGCCCGTGTGGCCGACTTCGGTATCGGCGGCATCGCCGCCCGGCAGGCCCGCGAGCAGGCGACGCGCGGCGTGACGCGCGGGGCGTTTCTGGCGACGGCGCTGCGCGGAGCGTGTACGCCGCTGTACGCCTCGCCGCAGCAGCAGCGCGGCGAAGCCCCCGACCCGCGCGACGACGTCTATTCGCTGGGTGTCATTTGGTATCAGATGCTCACCGGCGATTTGCTGAGCGGGGCGTCCGCCGACTGGCGCGACGAGATCGAGGACAAGGGCGTGTCCGACGACGTGCTGCGTTTGCTGGGCGCGTGCCTGGCGTCGAAGGCCGAGAAGCGGCCGGCCGATGCCGCCGTGCTCGCCGAGGAGCTAACTCGTCTGCGTGGGGCGCAAACCGCGAAACGGGCGAGCGGGGGACGTCAGCCCCCTGTTGCGACGAAAAAGGAACAGAGGGCTGACGTCCCCACCTCGCCCTCGCCACCACCGGCCGCCCCAACCGTCCTCACACCGAAGCCGAAGCGCGTCGTGCAGCCGAGTCGGTCGCTGCCCAAGCAGATCGCCAACACGCTCGGGATGAAATTCGTCCTCGTTCCCGCCGGCACCTTCGTCATGGGTTCGCCGCCCGACGAGTCCGGCCGAGGCGCCGATGAGGGACCGCAGCATGAGGTAACAATCGCGCGGCCCTTTTACCTGTCGATTTACCCGGTGACGCAGGCCCATTATCAGCGCGTCATGCGCACCAACCCCAGCCACTTCTGCCGCAGTGGACGCGGCAAGGAGCTCATCAAGGATATCGACCCGCAAACGCTGCCGGTCGAGCGCGTCACTTGGGGCAACGCCGTCGTGTTCTGTCGCAAGCTGTCGGAGTGGCCCGAAGAGCAACGCCACGACCGCAAGTATCGTCTGCCGACCGAGGCCGAATGGGAGTACGCCTGTCGCGGCGATTCCCTGCAACCGTTTCACCTGGGATTGTCGCTGTCGTCCACGCTCGCCAATTTCGACGGCAATTATCCGTGCGGAGGAGCGCCGCGCGGCGCGTTCCTCAAGCGAACGTCGCCAGTGGGATCGTATCCTGCCAATGCCCTGGGACTGTACGACCTCCACGGCAACGTCTGGGAGTGGTGCCAGGATTGGTACGGCGAGCACTATTATCAGGAGAGTCCCGCGGAGGATCCGCCGGGTCCGGCGACGGGGGATCGCCGTGTGGTGCGCGGCGGCTGCTGGAGCAGTCCCGGCAGCAATTGCCGCACAGCCTACCGCGGCAAACTCGAACCGGGCGACCATCTCTATCGCGTGGGCTTCCGGGTGGTGCTGGAAACGTAGGACATGGGCATCGAAGACGCCTTTCTACAGGACATTTTGGCGCATCCCGACGACGATGCGCCGCGCCTGATCTACGCCGACTGGCTGGAAGAACACGACGATCCGCGCGGCGAATTCATCCGCGCGCAGTGCGCGCTCGCCCAACTCGGCGACGACGATCCGCGCCGCTGGCCGCTGGAACAGCGCGAGCGCGAATTTCTGCAAGAACACGAGTCCGAATGGCTGCCGTTGTGGAGCCTCGATGGTCCGTGGACGTTTCGCCGTGGCTTCGTCGAGGAAATCACCCTGACGCCGGAGGAGTTTCTCAACTCCGCTGACCGCCTCTTCGAGCAGGCGCCCGTTCGGCACATGTGCCTGCGCCGGCGTGAAGGGTCTGCCGACGCGCCCGAAGGGGATACCGATGGTCCCATCGCTCGGGTGGCTCGGTCGCCGCTGCTGGCGCATTTGACCGGGTTGAGCTTGAGCCGCCCACTGAGCCGGCACAACCTGCAGGCGTTCGCCGACTCGCCCCATTTGAGGGAACTGACCGAACTGAAGTTATCGGGGGTCCACCTGGATGAAGAGGTTCTGTTGGAGTGGGGCGAGTCGCCGCACCTGCCGCGCTTGCGCCGCCTCGACCTCAGCGAGAGCCATCTATCCTCGCGCGTCATTCGCGCCATGGCCGAGACGCCGCGCCTGGCCGACCTGACATCGCTCAACCTCGCTCTCACCAGCCTCCCTCTGGAAGATCTCCGCATCCTGGCCCGGTCGTCCTCTTTGGTGAATCTGACGGAATTGAACCTCAGCGGTAACGGTGCCAACCGTCACGGCCTGACGCATGTGGCCGTGAGCGTCCTGGGGGAAGGGCGGTTGCTTCGACAGTTGGAAACACTGCGTCTCGACGCGAATGCGCTGGGCGATCCGGGCGCGCTGGCGATGCGCGACTGGCCCACTCTGCCGCGACTGAAACGGCTGACGCTGCGGCACAATCACATTCATGCGGCCGGCATCCGGGCGCTGGCCGAAACTCCCGCACTGTCGGAGTTGCTCTCCCTCGGTTTGTTCGGCAACATCAGTTGCGACGCGGGGACCGCCGCCCTGGCGCTCTCGTCGCGCTGCACGAAACTGCGCGCGCTCAACTTGCGTTTCAACGGTGTCGGCGATGAGGGGGTGCGCGCCCTCGCCCAATCCACGGCGCTGACGGATTTGACCTGGCTCAATCTGACCGCCAATCGCATCACCTGCAAGGGCGCGCAAGCCCTGATCGACTCGCCTTCGTTGTCCCACCTGGTTCGTCTGGACCTGCCGCGCAACGACATTGGAGAAAAGGAGCAACAAGGGTTGCGGGACCGATTCGGGCCGTTCGTATATTGTTGAACCAAGACGGTTTCGCGGCGACGCGCGAACGAACATCCTTACGATTGGACACATAAATATATGATCGGATCGTCGATTGTTCTTGTCACCGGCTCGGCCGGCCGGATTGGGCGGGCGGTGGTGGCCGAATTGCAGGCGCGCGGCAAGCCGGTGCGCGGCTTCGACCGCGTTCCGACGCCCGGCCTGGCGGACAATATTGTCGGCGATCTCACGGACGCGGCGGCGGTGTGGCGGGCCGTTGAAGGAGTCGGCACCGTCATTCATCTGGCAGCGACGCCGGACGACGACGATTTCCTGACGCAGCTCGCCCCCAACAATCTTATCGGCGTCTATCACGTCCTGGAGTCCGCGCGCTTGGCGGGGGTGCGCCGGCTCATTCTGGCCAGCAGCGGACAAGTAGTGTGGTGGCAACGGCAGCGCGGCCCGTTGCCGATCAAGGCCGACGATCCGCCGACGCCGCGCGGCTGGTACGCGGCGGCCAAGGTCTTCCTGGAGGCGGCCGGCCGCATGTGCGCCGAGAGCCACGGCCTCAGCGTTCTCGCCGTGCGCCTCGGTTGGGTGCCGCGCTCACGCGAGCACGTCGAGGAGTTGGCCTCCATCGACTGGGCGAAGGACGTGTATCTCAGTCCCGGCGACGCCGGCCGTTTCTTCGCCTGCGCCGTCGAGGCGCCCGCCGACATCAAGTTCGCCATCGTCTACGCCACGAGTCGGCCCGTGCGGACGGCGATGTACGATCTCGATACCGCGAAGCAATTGCTCGGCTTCGAGCCGCGCGACCGCTGGCCGCAAGGAATCGAAGATATGGGCGGTCATTAGGGACGGCGCGAATCCGCCAATTCCTTGAGGAGTCGTGTGGCGGCCTCGACCAGTTTCTCGCCGCCGCCGGACTGGACGCGCGAATTGACCGTTTCGTAACTGCCTTCCTTGAACGCCTTCGCGGTCGGCACATAGCCGGGCGCATCGTTGCACAACTCAATAACCAGCGTGGTCCGGAACGGTGACGCTTTCTTGATCGCCAATCCCAATTCGACGAAGATTTCGCCCGGCAGACCGACGACGGCCACGTCATCGCTCAGGCGGAACACCTGCACTTCCATTGGCAGCGTGTCGCCCGGCAGCATTTGCAGCGAGACGATTTTGTACGTCTCGACCTGCTTCAAAAACGGCAAATCGCGCGTGCCGATCTTCGCCATGTCTTTCTTCGCCTGCGCGATCGTCTCGGCGTCGTACTTCTGCAACGGCGCCTTGACGATGCTTCCGCGAACCGCGAGGCGCGGCGAACGCACCGGCCGCAGCTTCGGCAGCGCCGCTTCCACCGTTTCGCCGAGCGTCGCGCCGATGCGTCCGGCTTCGAGTTGTCCCTTTTGCGGGTCTTTTTTGGACACATCGATGTGATTAATGTCGCCGCACGTTCCGGCTGCGAACAGTGACACGCCCTCCGCGCTGAGCGCGGGCCGGAGCTTGCGTTCGAGGTGAAAGGGATAATCCGCCGAGTATTCCGTGCCTCCGACCGTGTCGAGGTGTAGAGCAAAGACGGTCAGCAGGGCGAGATCCTTGTCGCCGTCGCGGACGCGCAGCAAGCCCACGTCGGGATCGATGGGTCCGGCGGTGCGCACGATATTCGAGTTGAGCTTGCCCGGATTGAACTGCACCGTGCCGTCCTTCATGTGAAAGCGGCGATTGAACGACAGCCCTTCTTGCCGCGCCACGCCGGCGGAGAGCGCGACGGGTCGAGCGGATTTGTGGGCCGTGTCGATTGCCTCGGCGAGTTTGTCGGCGAGGACGGCTGAATAGTCGATCTTCTCGTGCGGATCTTCGCCCTTGGCCGCGACGGCTTGGTCGTGGAAATAGCGGCGGAGCGCTCCCATGTAAAGCGGCCCGGTGTGCGAGTGCGTCGCGGCGATGAGAATGTTCGCCGCCGGGATGCTCGTCTTCTTCGTCGCCAATTTGCGGGCGCGGTCGGATACCTCGCGCGAAATGCCGATGAGGTCGCAGAACACCAGAGCGGCGCGCTCGTCGCCTTGATGGAGAACGAGCGCCTTGGCCTGCAAGGCGTCGTGCGTGCCGGTGTTGAGGCGTTCGCTGAAATAGCCGGCCATGCGATAGCCTTTGGGCGGCGTGATGTCCACCACGGCGACGCCGGCTTGTAATTCCGCAGCGCGAAGATGCAACCCCGGCATCATACCCACGAAACAGATACCGAAGAGAGCAAGGCAAGCTCGCGTCATGATAGAGGCTCCATTATTTCGATTTCTCGGGAAGCATTGCCCGCCGCGTCAGCACGGCCTTTGCGTCGCGCGCTTCGCCGAGCCAAACGGAGGGGTCGGCTATCAGCGCGGACAGTTCGGAGGAGCGGGCGAGATATTGCAGCAAGTCCAGTGCATCGGCTGTTCCCATCCGGTCCAGCAAGACGACCCCGTTGAGCAGCCGGCGTTCCTCCTCCGCGATGCCGCGGAACGGCCGCTGTGGCCGCGGAAGCGGAAGCGCCTCCACGAGCGCCTTCACGCGCCGGCGTTTCTCCGGCGAAAGATCCTCGGTTAACACCCTCCGCAACTGGGGTCCGATGCTCTTGCCCCTCCGCGCCAGTTCCCGCGAGGCGTTCTCGCGCACCGCGAAGGCGTCGCTATCAAGATCATCCAGAAGGTGTACCAGCCGATCATCGCGCGGCAGGTCTGGTTTCAGACGCTGCTTCAAGAATGCGATGGCCGTCTTGGGCGCGGTCAGGAGACGACGGCTCGTGCGTTGAATCACGGTGTACTCCTGCGCGGCCAAATCGCTCCACAGGCATTGCAGCTCGTCTTTGGTCAACGGCGGCGGAGGCGGCCGAACCAGCTTGTCCAATCCAGGCACGTCCCAGATCAAGATGGTCGTGTCCTCGCTGGCCGAGGCAATGCGTTTGCCGTCGGGCGAAAACGCCGCCGCCGCCACGGTCGCCGCATGGCCGACTAGCTCGTGACGCAGTTTGCCTGTGGCCGCGTCCCATAGCCGTACCGTGTCCTCGGTTCCGCCAGACAGTAGCGTCTTGCCATCGGGAGAAAAGACCAGCGTGCGAATGTATTCTGGACCGCCGCGGAGAACACGAACTTCGTTACCGGAATGCGCGTCCCACAAGCGAATGGTGTAGTCCTGCTCCGCCGAAGCCAACAATTTGCCGTCGGGAGAGAAACAAATGAGCGCCTGTCCCGGACCCCAATTCGTCTTGGATTTCACGTCCAGGCTCACGTTCCCTGTTTTCATGTCCCAGACGCGGATAATCCCATTCAAATACATGGTCACGCAGGCCAGCCGGCTTCCGTCCGGCGAAAAAGTCAATTGCGGCGCATGCGTCCCTTTGCCGATCGACGGCTTCTCTTTGCCGGTCTCCACGTCCCAAAGTCGAACCATGCTCTCCCGAGTTGTCGTGACACGTCCTTTTTCTTCGATCACATGCTGCATCGTGGTCGCCAAGGTCTTGCCGTCCGGCGAAAGGGCCATTGCCAGAACATAATCGTTCGGGGTAGCAAACGTGCGCAGCGGCCTCAGGGTCGCCAAGTCCCATAGTGTCGTGCTGCCACGGCTGCCCGTAATCAGTGTTTTGCCGTCGGGAGAAAGCACGGCGGCCGAGCAATCTCGGAGAAGCTCAGCGGAGGCCCGCAACTCTTTGCCGGTATCCGCATCCCAGATGCGCACTCGGTCGCCCGCGGATATTACCGTCTTGCCGTCTGGGGCGAAGGCGACAAACGGAATAGAGGCGGAAGCAGCCGGCATGGAGCCAGTATGTCCGCCGAGTTCGTCGCGGCCCTTTCGGGGTGGGAGGTCGAGGGTGCGAATCGCTTGCCGCGTACACCAGGCGAGCCGGCGGCTGTCCGGCGAGAATGCGGCGTTCCAACCGTCAGCGGCAACCTCCCCCACGCGGCGAGGACCGTTGGCCGTCTTCATGTCCCAGAGGATGAGCCGCCCTCCGCCGCACATGGATACGAGATATTTGCCGTCGCTCGAAAAGTGAACGCAACCGACGCGACCCGCCAGTCCGGGCAATTCGCCAAGTTCCTTGCCGCTGGCCGCGTCCCATAATTTGATCTCGCCCTGCCCTTCCCCCTTTTCGGGATCCTTCTGGACGCCACCCGATACCAGTCTCTTGCCATCGGGAGCGAATGCGATCGAGAATAGCGCCTGCGGTCGTCCCGGCGAATGCCAAAGCTCTTTTCCGGTCGCCGTCTCCCACAAGCTGATAAAGGATCTGGTTGTACCGATATTTTTGACCTTGTCGCCCTTCTTCACGTCCTTTCTTGGAATCCACTCGTTCGTGGCGAGGGCCAAGGTCCGGCCATCGGGCGAGATCGCACCCGCATAAGGTGTGGCCGTCACGGTCCAGGTGCGGAGAACTTTGGCCGCCGCGATGTCCCAGAGGCAGAGAGGGTCCGTCGGTTCCATCTGCCCCGTCGGCGCTCCGGGTCTCGTGAAAACAAGGTATTTGCCGTCCGGCGAAAAGGCCACGAAGAGGGGGTGTGCCCAGATCGGTTCACCGATCTGCCGTCCCGTAGCCACGTCCCACAAGCGGACGGTGTTGTCGTTGCCGGAGGAGACCAGAAGTTTTCCGTTGGGGGAAAAGGCGATGCTTCGCACCCATGCCGGGTGGCCTGGCAGCGCGCGTAGCGCCCGGCCTGTCGAGGCATCCCACAAGCGGATGCGATGATCTTCGCCGACGGAGGCGAGGACTTTTCCATCCGGCGAAAAGGCCACATCGAAAGCACGGCCGAAATGACGCAGACGCGTGGTGCCCAAACGAGCGAGGACGCCGGGCGGCAGTGGATCGCCGTAGCGATCCTTTCGCGGCGAATTGTTTGCCGGCTGCTCACCCTGTACGATTTGTCCCGTTAAGAGGACCAAGATGGCGAAAAAGGGCGGGAGCGTCGAGTATCGTGACATTGACGATCTCCTTTAGAATAGATGCCGCGAGCCGAATTTGCCCTACTTCTTCGGATACGGCGGCACCGGCGGTATCGTCTTCTCCTTCGTCTTCAATTCGGTGAGAATCTCTTGGATGGCGCGATCGAGTTGATCATCCTTGCCGGCGTATTCGCGGGCGGGGTCATTGTCCACCTCGATGTCCGGCGGCACACCGACGCCCTCGATGATCCACGTCTTGCCGTCCACGTCGTAGCACGAAAATTCCGGACGATTGAGATAGCCGCCATCCAGTAACGGCAGCGTGCCTCGAATGCCGACCACGCCGCCCCAGCTGCGCTTGCCGATCAGCTTGCCGAGCTTGTGCTGGCGGAATCGATAGGGAAACAGGTCGCCGTCGGAAGCGGAGAATTCGTTGAGCAGGCACACCTTCGGGCCGTAGACCATCGCGCTGGGGTCGGTGTCCGGCACGCTATTGCGGGCGATGTCGATCATGGCGATCTCGCGGCGCAGACGCTCGATCAGCATCGGCGATACGTTGCCGCCGCCGTTGCCGCGCATGTCGATAATCATCGCCTTCTTGTGCGTCTGCGGGTAGAAGTAGCGATTGAACTGGTTCAGGCCGCGCGCCTGCATGTCGGGGACGTGAAGGTAGCCGACCTTGCCGTCCGTGGCGTCGCCGACTTTCTTGATGTTGTCCGTCACCCATTCGTGATAATACAGCTCCGCTTCGTTGTCGATCGGCACGACGAGGATCTCGCGGCTGCCTTTCTCCTTCGGCTCCGTGTTGACCTTGAGCGTCACCTGCTTGCCGGCCTGGTTGACCAGTCCCTCGAACGGCGTTCGCATCTCGTTGACCGGCTGGCCGTTGATGGCGAGGAGGAAGTCGCCCTCCTTGACGTTCAGACCCAATTCGTCCAGCGGCGAGCGCAGGGACGGTTCCCAGCGCGATCCTTTGAGGATTTTGACGATCTTATAATATCCCGATGGATCGCGGCGCAGTTTGGCGCCGAGAAGGCCGGTGGGAATGCGCGGCGGATGAACCATGTCGCCGCCGCCCACGTACGTATGGCCGACGTTCAGTTCGGCGATCATCTCGCCGATGACGTAGGTCAAATCGGCGCGATGGCCGGCGTGCGGCACCAGCGGCGCGTACTTCGCGCGTATCGCCTTCCAGTCCACGCCGTGCATGCTCGGATCGTAAAAGAAATCGCGCATCTGCCGCCAACACTCGTTGTAGATCTGCTGCCACTCCTGATGATGGTCCAGCCGCATCTCCATGCCGGACAGGTTCAGCGCTTCGCCGATTGTCACGGGGCCTTTCGGCAAATCGATAATGCCGTACTTGCCGTCCTGCGAAACGAGCATTTTCTTGCCGTCGGCGGAGATCTCGAAGCCGCTCACGGAGCCAAGGGCCGTCTCCTTGCGGGCGGCGAGGTCGTACATTTGCAGGGCCGGCTTGCCGTCCTTGCTGCCCTGACGGATGTAGTAGATGGTGCCGCCGACCGATGCGAGGTTGCGATAGTTCGCCGGCTGAATCGGCAAACGCAGGACACGCTCGCTCAATCCGTCCGTATCCACCTTCAGCATCATCTCCTTCTTCTTCGCGTCCTCCTTTGGCTTCGCTTCCTCCTTCGGTTTCGCCGGTTCGGCGCTCTCCTCGCCGCGCGGCCGGAACGGCGACGGCGTGTCCTTGCTCAGCGTCACGAAGTAGATGCGGGCCATGTCGCGATAGGCGTGGTTCCATTCCGTCTCGCTGTAAATCGGGCGGAAGTCGCGCTTCGAGACGAAGAACAGATATTTGCCGTCGCCGCTGAACGCCGGGTGCGTGGAAGTGTACCAACCATCGGTGACGGCGAACGTCTTGCCCTGATCCACCGAGAACAGGTACAGCCGATTCATGCTCTCGCGCTCCTGCTGCGAGTAGGCAACCCAGCGACTATCCGGCGACCACACGGCATCGCGGATCTCCCACACCTTCGCCTTGACGATCGGCTTGACTTGCTTGCTTTCGACCTCGACGTACTGCACGCGCAGCTTCTTGTCCGACCACAGGATTTTCTTGCTGTCGGGAGACCAGTGGATTTCATACTTGTAGGTGTCGCCGCCGGTGGTCAGTTGGCGCGGGCTGCCCTTGCCGTCGGCCGGCACGACATAGATTTCGTCCTCGCCGCTGGTATCCGAAACATACGCGATGAGCTTGCCGTCGGGCGACCACTTGGAATTGCGCTCGTGAACCCCGGAGGTATTGGTCAGGTTGCGCGTGCGTCCTTCCTTGGCGGGTACGGTGAAAACGTCGCCGCGCGCACCGAACAGGGCGTGCTTGCCGTCGGGCGAAATCTCGTAGTTGGTCACGTTCTTGCTGACGTTCGTCAGGCCGGCGCGGGCGGCGGCGCGGTCCTCCAGAATGCGAATGGGCACCTTCTCGTATTTCTCGCCGTCCAGGTCGAAACGATAAATCCAGCCGCCGTTCTCGAAGACGATGGCCTTGTCGCCCAGCGAGGGAAACTTGATGTCGAAGTCGGTGAACTTGGTTAGCTGCCGCGTCGTGTTGTCGGCCAGGTTAGTGACGAACAGGTTCATGCGGCGGTTGGAATCGCGGTCGGACAGATAGTAGATGTGCTGGCCGTGCCACATGGGCATGATGTCCTGGGCGGCGTTGTGCGTCAGGTTCGTCGTCTTCTTCGTGGCGAAGTCGTAGAGCCACACGTCGTCGGCCATGCCGCCGCGATAGCGCTTCCAGGTGCGAAACTCGCGGAAGACGCGGTTGTAGGCGAGCTTCGTGTCATCAGGCGAGTACGAGGCGAAGCCGCCGCGCGGCAGCGGCAGCGGTTCGGCCAATCCGCCCGCCAACGGAACGAGGTAAAGTTGACCGATGAAATCGTTGAACGAATTCATGCGCGAACGAAACAGCACATGCTTACTATCGTGCTTCCAGCCGACGACGATGTTGTTCGGCCCCATGCGGTCGGAAACGTCGTCGCGGCCGAGCGTGGCGGTGTAGGTCAAGCGGCGCGGCTCGCCGCCCTCGGCGGGGATGACGTAAATCTCGGTGTTGCCGTCGTACTGGCCGGTGAAGGCGATCCACTTGCCGTCCGGCGAGAAGTGCGGAAACATCTCGTAGCCGGCGTGGCTGGTCAGCCGCCGCGCGATGCCGCCGGACGCGGACACGGTGTACAGATCGCCGGCGTAGCTGAAAGCGAGGCGCTGGCCGTGGATGGTCGGGAAGCGCAGCAAGCGCGCCTCCTCAGCGGGTTTGGCCTCGTCGGCGACAACGACGACGGACAGACACAACAGAAGAAAGAGAGATGATCCGTAGCGCATCGGAACCTCCACAAGCGGTCCTATCGATTCAGCAACTTCAGCGAATGTTCCACCACCTCGTAAGCGGCCCGCGGCCGGGCCAGGTGGGCGACGTTGGCCTTCAACTGAGCCAGGCGGGCGGGATCTTCCAGCAGTCCATCGACCTTGTGCGCCAGTGTGGCGATGTTGTTCACCTTGATGGCAGCGCCGTTTTCCAGCAGGTAATCGCTGTTGCGGCTCTCCTGTCCGGGTATCGGATTGACGATGACCATCGCCGCCCCGCGAGCCAGCGTTTCCGAAGTCGTCAATCCGCCCGGCTTGGACACGACCAGATCCGCGACGGCCATCAACTCGTCGATCTGATCCGTGAAGCCGAGCACCTTGGCGCGATGGCGCGGCGGCGGTTCGATGGCTTGCAACTCCCTTTGGACCGTCTCATTACGGCCGGCGATGGTGACGAGTTCGATCGGCCGCGCGACTTCCAGCAGGGCGCGGTAGAGCCGGCCGATGGGACCGACGCCGAAGCCGCCGGAGAGTTGGAGGATGATCGGTCGATCCCCGCTCAGTCCGTGATGGGCGAGGCACTCCGCCCGGTCCTTCGGCCGGGCGAACACGGGATGAATGGGGATTCCCGTTACCGTGATGTCGCCGGCCGGAATGCCCCAGTGTTGTAGGTACAGGGCGCCCTCGGTCGTGGCCGTGAAATAGTGATCGCACGGTTGATTGACCCACAGGCGATGCGTCTCGAAATCGGTGGTGGCCGTCACCTGCGGCAGCGACAGTTCCTCTTTGCGGCGCAGCGAGGCGATGATCTCGGCGGGCAAGAAGTGCGTATTGATAACCAGATCCCACGGCTCATCCTTCAGCAGATGGATGAACTGGCGGAGATTGAGTTTCTCGATTGCCAAGCGCAAGCGGTCGGTGCGGTTCTTGCCTGAACGGCTTGGCTGGTCGAGCATATCGTAGAAGAACCCGAGGACGTGCGGGGCCTTGTTGACCAGATCGAGGTAGAACTTACCGTACAGCCGCCGAAAGGCCGCGTTGGTCATCTGCAAGACATCGACGTTACGCACGAGCGACGTGGGGGCGACTTCGCGCAAGGCCAATTCGACGGCCTGGGCGGCGCGTAAGTGACCCGCGCCGACCGAGGCCGACAGGACGAGGATTCGCGTCGTCATCGGCAGATCATCCTTCGGTTGCCACTCCACGGACACAGCGTATCCACCCGACTACTCTACGTTTCCGCGCTTTTTTGGGCCACGCTTTCCGGAGTCGTCTCCGGTTCACTCACCCCTCTGCCCCGGCCGCGCGGCAAGAACCACTCCGACGAATGAATATTACAACTTCGTAATATAAAAATTAATGAGCGTATTTTCATCATCCTATAATCATGCTCTCATACGATTTGTTGATAATGCTTTCGGCCCGCTGGGACCGTGCTTGCGACGAGAACCTTCACGGCGAGGGGCGATCGAGGCATGAATGCGCGAAAGCATTGGTTGTTGGCCTTTCTCTGTCTCGGTATCGTCGCCATCGTCCTGGGCGCGACGATTTTCACGTCCGGCCACTCCGCGCCGCTCACTCATCCGCCACTGATCGTGCAGACACCGGAACCTTATCGGCGCGTTCTGCTGGACGAAACCGGCTTTTCCATCGCCAAGCGGCGGATCACGGAATCGAATCACGATCCCACCTCGTTGCAAAGCATTCGCGCCGCCTTTCATCGGATCGGCTATCGATCGATTGAACGGCTTGAGACGGGGCCGGACCTCTCGCCGGAGCAACGGCTGCAACAATCCATCCAGAAGGCGCTCCTCTACGGTTACGAAGGCGCGTTTGCCGAAGCGGTCGCGGCCCTTGAGGAAGGACGGTCGGTCGTCGCGCGCGAGCCGGAACGCTTCGCCAAGACGACGCCGACCCTGGTGTTCCTTCAAGGATTGATGAATCTTCGCCGGGGCGAAGTGGAGAACTGCGTCACATGTTCGTGCCAATCGAGCTGCATCTTCCCCTTGCAGCCCAGCGCGTTCCATCTCCGGCCGGAGGGATCGCGCCAGGCCATCCGTTATTTCACGGAATATCTGCGGAACCAACCGGACGATCTCGGCGTCCGTTGGCTCTTGAACGTGGCGTACATGACGTTGGGCGACTATCCCGACGGCGTTCCCTACCGCTATCGGATTCCGCTCGAACCGTTTCGCTCCCAGTTCGACATCGGCCGCTTCGTCGATCTCGCGCCGCGGCTGGGCCTGGACCGCTTGCACCGCTCCGGCGGGGCGATCATGGACGATTTCGACAACGACGGTCTGCTGGACATTGTGGAAACGTCCATGGACCCGGAAGTGGCGATGGCCTTTTACCACAATCAGGGCGACGGAAGTTTTCGCGATCGCGCCAAGGAAGCGGGATTGGAGGCGCAGTTGGGCGGTTTGCAGTGCGTGCAGGCCGACTACAACAACGATGGTTGGCTCGACATTTTCGTCTGCCGCGGCGCCTGGCTCGAACCGCAACGGCCCAGCCTACTGCGCAACAACAAGGACGGCACGTTCACCGATGTGACGCGCGAGGCCGGTTTGCTGCGGCCGATCGATTCGCAGGTGGCCGTGTGGGCCGACTACGACAACGACGGCTGGTTGGATCTCTTCGTTGGCGGCGAGACGGTGCCGAGCCGGCTGTATCACAACCGCGGCGACGGCACCTTCGACGAAGTGGCCCATCGGGCCGGCGTGGACACCACGGGTTGTGTCTGCAAGGGAGCCAACTGGGGCGACTTTGACAGCGACGGCTATCCCGATTTGGTCGTCTCCAACCTGAACGGCCCGCCGCGTCTATATCGCAATAACCGCGACGGCACCTTCCTCGATGTCGCCGGCCGCGCTGGCATCCGCGAGCCGCGCCAGGGCTTTTCTTGCTGGTTCTGGGACTACGACAACGATGGTTGGCTCGATCTGTTCGTGACCGGCTATGAGCTTGAATTGAATGAGCTGGTCAAGAGCCATCTCGGCCTACCGCACCAGGGCGTTTCCTGTCGCCTGTATCGCAATCGCGGCGGCAAGGGCTTCGAGGACGTGACCCGCGCGGCCGGTCTGGATCTGGCGATGGCGCCGATGGGTTCCAACTTCGCCGATTTCGACGGCGACGGCTTTCTCGATTTCTACCTGGGCACGGGCACGTCCAATTACTCCGCGTTGGTGCCCAATCGCATGTTCAAAAACGTCCAGGGCAAGCGCTTCGCCGACATCACGATGTCCAGCGGCACGGGACATTTGCAAAAAGGACACGGCGTCGCGTGCGGCGATTGGGACCGCAATGGCCGGATCGACCTCTTCGTGCAGATGGGCGGCGCCGTCCCGGGCGACCGCGCGCGCAGTCTGCTCTTTCAAAATCCCACTACAGAGGGGCATTGGATCACGATTCGACTCGCCGGCGTGAAAAGCAATCGCCCGGCCATCGGCGCGGGCATCAAGCTAACGCTCCCTTCGGGGCAAACCATCTACCGGCACGTAACCAGCGGCAGCAGTTTCGGAGCCAACCCGTTGCAGCAAACCATTGGCATCGGGGCGGCGGACAAGATCGCGTCGCTGGAAGTCACTTGGCCGACCAGCGGCGCCAAACAGGTTTTCCGCGATGTGCCGGTGGATCGGGCCATCGAAGTGACGGAGTTCGCCACGAGTTACCACACTCTTCCCTGGGCGCCGCTCCGCGTTCCCCAGCCGTGAACTTCTCGTCGGCGGCCGGCCGGTGAAACCCCGCTTGCCGTTGAGGCAACTGGCCTTTTATACTCATTTCATACCGCTTCTGTTCCCCCAGTTGGCCGGGACGCGGCCAGCTGGGCCGGCCAACCCTCATGGAGAGTCCCCCATCATGTCGAGAGCGACCCGTGTGTTTTTTTCCGTGCTGGGTCTCGGCCTGCTGTCCGCGATGGTGGTCGGGGCCGATGCGCCCGGAAAGCTCACCGCCGAGAAGGTACGGCAACTGCACGCGAAATACCAGGAGGAACGAGCCGCCGCCGACAAGGAAGGGTTGACGAAGAAGTTCGATCCCGAATGGTACGAGCAGGCGGCGAAACTGGCCAAGCAGGGCGAGGAGGCGCTCAAGGCGGGTCGGTTGGTCGAGGCGCGCGACAGCTTCCGCCGCGCTCGCTGGAGCATGCCGGGTATGCCGCCGCACCTGCCGGAGCATGTCGGCCGTATCTTCGGCGATGCCCGTCTGCGTTTCAGTGGTCCGGTGCTGGCCCTGGCCTACAGCCCCGACGGCAGCCGCCTGGCCACGGCCAGCGGCGATGGCATCGTCCGCGTTTGGGACACCGACAACGGCCGGGAGGTCTGCCAGTACAACGGCCACAGCGACGGCGTCTTCGCGGTCGCCTTCAACCCCGACGGCAAATCCGTGGCCTCCGCCGACAAGACCAGCATCGACATCAAGCTTTGGGACGCCGCCACCGGCAAGCCGATCAAGGGACTGAAAGGGCACAAGGACTTCCTTCTCAGCCTCGCCTTCAGCCCGGACGGCAAGTTGCTGGCGGCCGGCGGGGCTGACAAACAGGTGTGGATCTACGATGTCGGCACCGCCAGCGTTAAGCAAAACCTGCGCGGGCACAACCTCCTCATCCGCGGCGTCGCCTTCAGCCCCGACGGGAAGAATCTCGTTTCAGTCGGCGCCGACAAACTCGTGCGCTGCTGGGACACGGCGACGTGGACGGACCGCTACGCCGTCTCGCCGACGCGCGGCAACCTGTTTTGCCTCGCCTTCCGCCCCGACAGCAAGAGCTTCGCCATCGGCACCACGGACCCCAACGGGGCCAAGCTGCTCTCGGTAGCCGACGGCAGCGAGCAGCAGAGTTTCGAGGGGCATAGCAAGCAAGTCGTCTGCGTCGCCTTCAGCCCGGACGGCAAACGGCTGGCGACGGGCAGCGACGACACGAGCATCCGCCTGTGGGACGTCGCCACCGGCCAAGCGCTGCGCGCTTTGCAGGGCGGCAATAGCAAGCAAGTCAGCTGCCTCGCGTTCAACCCCGACGGTCAGACGTTGGCCTCCGGCAGCCTGGACCAGACGGTGCATCTGTGGGAGGTCAGCGGCGACGAGGAATCGCGCGAGTTGGCCGGACACAAAAAGTCGGTCTGGTCGGCCCTGTTCAGTCCGGACGGCCAGCACATCGTCTCGGCCAGCGCCGACAAGACGGCCCGCGTTTGGGGAACGCTCAGCGGCAAGGAGGAGCACGTCCTCAAAGGCCATTCGTCGCCGGTGACGGCGGCCGTCTACAGCCCCGACGGCAAATACATCGCGACGTGCAGCGGCGACAAGACGCTCAAACTATGGGACAGCGGCACCGGCCAGGAAGTACGCGCCTTCAAAGGCCACACCGCCGCCGTCACCTCCGCCGCCTTCAGCCCGGACGGCAAGCGCCTGGTTTCGGGGGCGGCGGACCATCTCATCAAGGTGTGGGACGTGGAGAGCGGCAAGGAACTGCACTCGCTGCAAGGACATTCAGTCATCGGCGCCGTGGCGTGGAGCCGCGACGGCAAACTTCTCGCCTCGGCCGGCGGCGATAACACGGTCCGCCTGTGGGACGCCGGCACCATGAAGGAGGAGCGCACGCTGCTGGGCCACGGCGGAGCGGTTAGTGCCGTCGCCTTCAGCCCCAACAGCCGGCAAGTGGTTTCGTGCGGCGGCGATCAACGCATTCTGCTGTGGAACGTGAACAGCTCCACCCCGGTTCGGACCTTTCAGGGTCATACCAGCGTCATCAGTTCCGTGGCCTTCAGCCCCAACGGCAAGCTGTTGGCCTCCGGCGGCGGCGATCGGGTCGTCAAGCTCTGGGACGCGCAGGCCGGCGTCGAGATGCACTCCTATCAGGGCCACCAGAACTGGATCAGTTCGGTCGCGTTCAGTCCGGACGGCCACTACCTCGTCTCGGCCAGCGTGGACAAAACCATCAAGCTGTGGGAGTTGGCCGGACAGCAGGGCGGACCCAGCCTCGGCCACACCAAGGAGGTCCGCGCCCTCGCCGTCAGCCCCGACGGCAAGCTGCTCGCCTCCGGCAGCGCCGATCAGACCGTCCGTCTGTGGGAGCTGGCCACCGGCCGCGAACTGTTCGTGCTGGAAGGCCATGCCAAGGAGCTGACTTTCCTCGCCTTCCTGCCCGACAGCAAGACGCTGGTTTCCGCCGACGAGGACAGCACGCTCAAGGTGTGGAACGCCGCCACCGGCAAGGAAATCCGCACCATCAAAAATGAAGGCCCGCAGCTCGAAGGCATTCCGTTCATGACGGCGCTGCCCGACGGCAAGCACGTCGTCGCCTGGCTCGCCCGCTCCTCGGTCGGCACCTTCAACGTCCTCGACGGCAAGGAGACCGCCGAGTTGGATCTGGGCGACCGCACGAACATCAAGTGCCTCTCCATCAGCCGCGATGGCTCCATCGCCGCCGTCGGGCACACCGACGGCGTCGTTCGTCTGTGGGACATCGCCGGAAAGAAGCGCAGCGGCGCGGACCTGAAGGCGCACGAGAAGGAGTTGGCCGATCTGGCGCTGACCCCGGACAAAAAGGAATTGGTGACGTCGGACATCTCCGGCGAGGTCAAAGTGTGGGATCTCGCCCAGCGCAAGGCGCGGCACACAATCGCCGCTCACAAGCAGAAGATCATGGCCCTGGCCATCAGCGCCGACGGCGCCCGCTTCGCCACCGTCGGCGCCGACAACATCGTCAAACTGTGGGACCGCGCGACCGGCAAGGAACTGCGCCAATGGGATCTGCACATACCGGTGTTGACCGGCGGCAGCGAGGGCGATCGCCGTTCGTTCGTCAATGCGCTGGTGTTCACGCCGGACGACAAACACGTCGCGACCGGCAACACCGATGCCACGATCTACTTGCTCGATTGCCCATAAAAGCGTCAACTTTCGCCGACCAGCCCGGAGCGCCAGCGACGGGGTTCCGCGCTCCGTCGCTGGCGCTTTGGGTTGGTCGAGTTCATGCGGGTTAGCGCCTCGAAGTATTCGAGTCCGGGAACCAATCCGTCGATCGCCTCGTCTCATTGCCAGCGCTCTCCCTCCGTACCCATGAAAGCGAGATCCCATGAAACGATTTGTGGCGTTGGGCTTCCTGCTCGGTGTGATTGGTCTGGTTGTGCCGGCCCTGGCGGCCAATTCGGACGAGAAGACGGCGGCGAAAGACGCCCTCAAGGAACTGCAAGAATTCATCGGCGGCTGGAAGGGCAATGGTGGACCCGACAAGCCGCGGCCCGGCCCGCGTGATACGGTTTGGAGCGAAACCGTCAGCTGGAGCTGGCGCTTCAAGGGCGACGACGCCTGGATGAGCATGAACGTCAAGGACGGCAAACTCTTCAAGTCCGGCGAGCTGCGCTTTCTCCCCGACAAGAAGGTTTACCAGTTGACTGCGACCGATCAGAAAGACAAGAAGTTGGTCTTCGAGGGCAAGCTCAAGAGCGAGGTGCTGACATTGGAGCGCGTCGATCCCGACAGCAAGGAAGTTCAGCAGATCAAGATGAACACGGCCGCCGAGGGCGACCGTTTCGTCTACCGCGTCGCACATAAGGGCAAGGACTCGACGATCTGGAAGAAGGACTACATGATCGGCTGCACGCGCGAGGGCGTGAGCCTGGGCAAGGTGGATAAGAAGAACGAGTGCATCGTCTCCGGCGGCCTGGGCACCATGCCGATCAGCTATAAGGGTGAGACGTATTATGTGTGCTGCTCCGGCTGCGCCGACGCCTTCAAGGAGAACCCGGAGAAGTACATCAACGAATACAAGGCCAAGAAGGCGGGGAAGAAAAAGTAACGCCTCAAGGAGGCGCGCTCGGTCGTTCGCGGCCCTTCTCACTTGCTCGCGCTGCGGGCTGGTGAGAGGGGCCGCTTGTTTTTCTTTTTGCTCGATTGAGGGGCGACGCGGCGATAATGTGGAGCCATCCGATGATGGGATTGCTATCCACGGAGATTCGCTCCATGCGCCGGAATCGCTCGTCTCTGTCTCGCCGTCGCGTCGCGGCCTACACGCTGCTGGAATTGCTCGTCGTCCTGGCCATCCTCTCCATTCTGCTCGCGCTGAGCACGGCCGCCGCCCTGCGCGCCTGGTCCACCACGCAGCAGCGCGTGGACAAACAGAACTGGGCGACGATGCGCACGCTCGGCAAGACGGTGCCGCGCAGCACACCGTACCGCGTCCTGTTCATCGGCAACAGTTACACCTTCGTCAACGACTTGCCGAACATGATCGCCACGCTCGCGCGCGCGGCCGGCGACGCCCCCGCCTTCACCTACGATACGCAACTCGTCGGCGGCGCCACTCTGCAACAGCACTGGAACGAAGGCATCGCGCTAAGCAAGATCCAGCAGGGCAACTGGGACTTCGTCGTGCTGCAAGAACAGAGCCAGAGGCCCATCTACGATGAAGCCGTGTTCGATCAGTACGCCGACCTGTTCGACGCGGAGATCAGGAAACAAGGCGCGATCACGCTGTTCTTCATGACGTGGGCGCGACAATCGTTGCCGCAAACGCAGGGACAATTGACACGGGCTTATACGAACATCGCGCAGAAATTGCACGCGGAGGTCGCCCCGGTCGGCTGGGCGTGGCAAACTTCCCTGACGAGCAAGCCCTCATTGGTGCTGCACGAAACTGACGGCAGCCATCCCAATCCAGCCGGGACGTATCTCGCCGCCTGTGTGTTTTACGGCCACGTCTACGGCATAAGTCCCGAGGGACTGCCACCCCAACTCACCGTCTCCGCCCCCGACGCCGCCTGGTTACAGGGAATCGCCTGGCAGACAGTGCAGGCCAACAATCGACTCTTTCAACCGGACTGGAATCCGCGCTGAACGGAAACGAAACGAACCCCTCCGAGCGCCGGCGAGGACGCTTCGGCGCTCAAGAGGGATCGTCCTCACGGCAGCTTGGTGAGGGGCGGTTCCTTGCCTTTGACCGGCTCCTTGTCGCCCTTGGGGAACGGCAGCGGTTCCTTGGAGAACGGCAGCAGGACGGGGTTGGCGCCATTGATCGCCAGGATGCGCTCCTTGACCATCAGCGCCGTTTCCGCCGGCGAGGCGATGTACTGCACGGCCAGATAATCGGTGTGCGGGGGACCGAAATATTGCGGCCACCAGAAGGGATAAGGAGCGTACCAGGTGACGTTCGGTTCGTAGTTTTTCCAGGCGCTCAACCGGCCGCAGATGCCAAGGCGGCCGCAACCGCCACAACCGCCGCAGCTGTCGCAATCGCCACCGCAACTGGCGCAACTCGCGCCGCAAGAACCATCCTGCGCTCGGACTCGATCGGTGGGGGCAAGTACGATCAGCAGCAATCCGGCCGTGATCAAGGGTTTGCAAAGACGAAACATGGGTTCCTCCCAGGGGAATCGGCCGGCACGGGATCGTCCGGCCGTTTGATGTTCCATCGGACGCAGCAAACCATATCACGATGCGCAGCGGAAGGATGTTGTCCCTGTTCTGCGGCGGGAACTTTTCGTCGGCGACGCGAGCGCACAGTCCAGACAGGTGATACCGCCGCTGCGTCCGCTACAATGTCCCGAAATGCTTCGGTTGGAGCATCCGAGTTCTCGCGGAACGAAACCATGTCCACCTCTCGCAAGGCTCGTCTTGGATTCATCGGCGCCGGCTGGTGGGCGACGGCGAATTATCTGCCGCTGCTGGCCCAGCGCGACGACGTGGAACTCGCCGCCGTGTGCCGCCTGGGAGGCGAGGAGCTGCGGCGCGTGCAGGAGCATTTCCGCATCCCCTTCGCCACCGAATCGGCGGAGGAGTTGGTCAATCAACCCGGACTCGATGGGGTGTTCGTCACTTCGCCGCACACGCTGCACTACGAACACGCCCGCCTTGCCTTGGAACATGGCCTGCACGTTCTCTGCGACAAGCCCATGTGTACGCGCGGCGAGCAGGCCCACGAGCTGGTGCGGCTGGCTCATGCAAAGGGCCGGCACCTGCTCGTGCCTTACGGCTGGCACTACAAGACATTCATCCAGCAGGCGAAAATCTGGATGGACGACGGCGCTATCGGTTCGCTCCAGTACGTCCTCTGCCACATGGCTTCGCCGATCCGCGATCTGCTGCAAGGACGCGGCTTCAAGGTCGAGGACAACAGCGGGCAGGCCGGCGGCGTGCTGTTCGAGCCGGACCCGAAGACATGGTCCGACCCGCAGGTGGCCGGAGGCGGCTACGGCCACGCTCAACTCTCGCACTCCACCGGACTGCTGTTCTGGCTGACGGGGTTGATGCCGGAGTCGGTGTACGCCCTGATGGCCGCGCCCGAGGCACCCGTTGATCTATACGACGCGCTGAGCGTGCGCTTCGAGGGCGGCGCGATCGGCACCGTCTCCGGCGCTGGCACCGTGCCGCCCGACGGCATGTCCGCGTATCAGGTCGATCTGCGCCTGTTTGGTTCGGAAGGGTTGTTGATGCTCGATTGCGAACGCGCCCGGTTGGAGCTGCGGCGCCACGACGGACAGCATCGGCGCGTCGAACTCGCCCCGGATGCCGGAGCGTACACCTGCGACGGGCCGCCAAATAACTTCGTCGATTTGATCCTGGGCAAGACCAGCGTCAACCATTCGCCGGGCGAGGCCGCCATGCGTTCGGTGCTGCTGCTCGATGCCGCCTACCGCTCGGCGCGTTCGGGACAAGTCGAGCCGATCTGACCAACGGTTGGATCACCGTCGCCGCTTCCAGTTTATTCGTTGTGGATGCCGGAGCGCTCCGTTACTCTATCGACACCGCCCGCAGACGCCTCGGAGACCGCATCATGCTCACCCACCGCTCAATTGTTGGGATTCCCGTTTGCCTAATGGCCTTGTTCCCTTTGTCGGCCCGCGCCGCCGATGCCGACCTCATCTTGCACAACGGCAAGATTGTCACCGTCGATAAGAAGTTCTCCGTCCACCAGGCGCTGGCCGTCCGCGGCGACAAGATCCTGCGCGTCGGCAGCAACGAGGAGGTGATGAAGACCAAGGGACCGGACACCCGCCTCGTCGATCTGGGCGGCGAAATGGTGCTGCCGGGGCTGATCGACTCGCACGTGCATCCGACCGGCGCCTGCATGACCGAATTCGACCACCCCATCCCGGAGATGGAAACCATCGCCGACGTGCTGTTCTACATCAAGGGCCGAGCCAAGACGCTGGCGAAAGGCGAATGGATCGAGGTGCGTCAGGTCTTCATCACCCGGCTGCGCGAGCAGCGCTATCCGACGCGCCGCGAACTCGATGACGCCGCCCCCGACAATCCCGTCGTCTTCTCCACCGGGCCGGACGCCTCGCTCAACAGGCTGGCCCTCAAACTCAGCGGCATCGACAAGGACTTCAAAGTGACCGACGGCGGACCCGGTCACGCCGAGAAGGACGACAAGACCGGCGAGCCGACCGGCATCCTGCGCAGCTGCACGCGCTACGTCAAGAGTCAGCCGGCCGGTCGCCAGGCCACGGAACTCGACCGCACCGATCGGCTGCTGCAACTGTTCAAGGATTACAACGCCGTCGGTCTGACGACCATCGGCGACCGCGACGCCAGCCCCTCGGCCATCGACCGCTACCGCAAACTGCACAAGCAAGATCGACTCACGGTGCGCGTCGCCGCCTCGCACCACATCGACACCATCGGGGCCATCGAGAAGATCCAGAACAACATCCGCAAAGTGGCCGAAGATCCGCTCGCCAAGGGCGACGACCGTCTGCGCATCGTCGGCATCAAGACCTACCTCGACGGCGGCATGCTCACCGGCAGCGCCTACATGCGGCAGCCGTGGGGCGTGAGCAAGATTTACTCCATCACCGATCCGAAATATCGCGGCGTCTTGTTCATTCCGAAAGAACGGCTGCTGCCGATCGTGCAGACGACCCTCGAATCCGGCTTGCAGTTCACCGCTCATTCGGTCGGCGACGGCGCGGTCCACGCACTGCTCGACGTGTACGAGGAGTTGGCGGACAAGATGCCGATTCGCAAGGCGCGGCCGTGCATCACGCACTGCAATTTCATGAGCGCCGAAGCCGTCCGCAAGATGGCGAAGCTGGGCGTCGCGGCCGACATTCAGCCGGCGTGGCTGTATCTCGACACGCGCACCCTGACGGCGCAGTTCGGCAACGACCGCCTGCGCTATTTCCAGCCGCTGAAGAGCCTTTTTGAAGCCGGAGCGATCGCCGGCGGCGGCTCGGACCACATGCAGAAAATCGGCTCGCTGCGCTCGGTCAATCCCTACAACCCCTTCCTCGGCATGTGGACGACCATCACGCGCAAGGCGAAATGGTACGATGGACAACTCCATCCGGAAGAGGCGCTCAGCCGCGAGCAGGCGATTCGCTTCTACACGACCAACAACGCCTACATCCTCTTCCTCGACGATCGCGTCGGCTCGCTGGAGGAGGGCAAGTTGGCCGACCTCATCGTGCTCGATCGCGACCTGCTGTCGTGCCCGGTGGACGACATCAAGGACGCGCGCGTTCGGCGCACCTACGTCGGCGGCAAACTCGTACACATGAGCAAGTGAGGAGCGTCCGAACGCCCCTCTCCCCCGCTTCGGGGGAGAGGGGTTGGGGGTGAGGGGGGCAGCTCTACTCATCGTCGCGCAGGTCGCTCCAATCCTCCACGGGTGCCGTGTCGCCCAGCGGCGTGACAATGGGCAGGAACGGAAACAATCGCGCACGGGCGGCGGCGTCTAGCGGCGAGCCGTACTCAGACACCTCGAACGCCTCGATGTATTCGATCTTGTGGCCCTGCTCGACGCCGTAGGTCTGCACGACGCGATCGCGGTAACGATCGGCCAGCGGCCGAATGCGCCGCCGCATCGACTCCTTGAGCCATTCACGCCGCGCTCCCTCCGCTGCCGGCACCTGATCGGCATATCCCCCGTTGTACGGCAACCATTCGTAAAACTGCGAGACGTGGCAGTGGAGCATGTCAATCAGCGCGTCCATCTGCGGGCCGATGTCCACAACGACGTCGGCGCTGAACGGCAGCGGCTTCTTGAAGTCGTCGCTGAGGTAGAGGATGACCGGATCGCGCTGCAAGTGCGGCGTGTCGGGACAGACGGCCGGCACCGTGACCATGTAGGCGGCGTCCTGTACGAGCATCGCGGTGTAGCGATGATCGGGATGATAATCGTTGAGGCGATGCGTCAGGATCAGGTTGGGCCGGAAGCCGCGGATGAGGCGGATGATCTGGTGCCGGGCTTCCAACGTCGGCAGCAGTCCGCCGTCGGGGAAATCGAGCACGTCGTAGCTGGCGCCGATGACAGAGCCGGCGGCCTGGGCCTCGGCGCGTCGGCGGGCGACGAGCGCCTCGCCGCGCACCGTTTGATGGCCGGCGCCGCCGTCGGTGACGCTGACGAATTTGACCTCGTGGCCGAGTTGCCGCCAACGGGCCGCGGTGCCGCCGGCCTTGTAGTCGGCGTCGTCGGGGTGAGCGCCCAGAACCAGAATGCGGAGGGATGGCATGGAAAATCAGGGGTTAGGGGGTGGCTCGAGGCCGACAAGTTCGTCGATCCCCGTTTCACGCAAATCCAGAGATACGAGGCGGTCTTGCAGACCGCTAGCCTTCAGAGCGGCAGCGCCGTCAACCGTAATATCGAAGTTCCAATTCAACTCCAGGACACGCAAGCATGCCAGATGCGGCGATTCGGCCAGTTCTCGCACGCCGAGATCGCCAATGCAATTGGAGTTTAGATTGAGGTGCGTGAGTTGATCCAGATGCGACCAACGGGCGATTACCTGCGCGGCTTCATCTCCCAGGCGGTTCTTGGACAAGTCAAGCGTGCGCAGGTTGACCAGATAGGGCGACTGAACCAAATCGGCGACGCCGAACATGCTCAGGCCGTTGTCCTTCAGGCGCAAAACTGTCAGGTTCGTCAGGTAGGGCGAAGCCGCCAGCGCTTTGGCTCCTTCATCGCCGATCTCGTTGCCGGACAGGTTCAACCAGGTCAGGCGGTCGAGGTTTGGCGCGGCGGCTAGTGCCGCGGCCCCTTTGGGACCAAGCCGATTGCCCGCCAGGTCCAGGCGGCGGAGACCGTGCAGGTGAGGCGATTGCGCCAACCACTCCGCGCTGGCGCTGCCGAGGTGCGTCGAGTCGAGATGGAGTACGGTCAATCGCGCCAGGTTTGCGCTGGTAGTCAATTCCCGGATCGCGTCATCGTCCAGCGTATTAAAACTGAGATCCAGGTGAACCAGGTTGCCTTCCGTTCGAGCCAGAGCGCGCACGCCGGCGGCAGACACCTTGTTTGCGTGCAGTGTCAATCGGGTTAGTCCGCGATAGAAAGCGCGTGCAGAGGTCAGCGCTTGCACTCCCGCTGCTCCGAGGTTGTTCGTGTCCAGGTCCAATTCCGTCAGGCGAAGAGGTTCGGACGTGTCAACCAGCCGTTCAATGCCGTTGGCGCCGAGTTGGGTATTGTGGAGATTCAGCGACTTCAAGTGGGCGAAGAACGGAGCTTGCCGGAGAAAGACAGCTCCTTCCGGACCGATGGGGTTCCACTGAAGGTCCAGGGCGTTCAAGCGCGACAACTGAGGCGATTGGCTGAACGTCCGTATTTCCTCCGGCCCAAGGTAGGACTCGAAGAGTCGGAGGCTGCTCAACTGGTCGAGCAGCGGTGAGACGGCCAACATTGGCATCACTTCGCTCGATATGTACAGGGTCGCATGGCGAATCGGCCCGAGGCGGAAGAAGTCGCGGCCGTAGGCCAGAAACCGTGAGGCGACCACCCGGATTGTTTCAAGGAACCCGCGATGGAAGTCATCGCGTTCGCCGGTGTCCGCCAAAGGACCGAGCCAGTCCGTTGCGTGCGTAGCCCAGAGGGCCGCCTCTCGCCGCTCGAGATCCCAGGCGCGCGCCGAGCCTTCTGGCAGCCGCGCCCTCTCACACTGCGCCCGGATGAACTCGGCGCGTTCAGGCTGTCCATGTTCCTCCAGCCAGTCGGCATAGATCAGCCGCGGCGTATCGTCGTCCGGCTGGTCGCGGATCGCTTCCAGAAACGCTTCCTCGTGCGTCATCGCTCCGGTCCTCGCCGGCGGTATTTCATGGAGAACCTGCCGCGTCAGTATAGTTGATGGGGCAAAGCACTCGCCAGGGGAAGCGAATCGCCCCGGACGGCACGACCTCCGACTATACTGGAAATGACGGCCGCGAGCACTCCAACGAAGTGAAGCATCCCATGAACAACGAACTGGCCCAGCTGGTCGAAAGCATCCACCGCGAAGAAGAGAAAATCCGCACAGGCGGCGGCCAGCGCGCCATCGACCGCCAGCACGCCAAGGGACGGCTCACGGCGCGCGAACGCATCGACCGCTTGCTCGATCCGGGCACGACGCTGTTTGAGTTGGGCTTGTGGGCGGCGTGGGGGATGTATCGCGAATGGGGCGGAGCGCCGGCGGCCGGCGTCGTCACCGGCATCGGCCGCGTCTGTGGACGGCAGATCATGCTTATCGCCAACGACGCCACCGTCAAGGCCGGCGCTTTCTTCCCCATGACCTGCAAGAAAGTCCTCCGCGCCCAGCGCATCGCGATGGACAACCGCTTGCCGCTGGTCTATCTCGTGGACAGCGCCGGCGTTTTTCTGCCGCTGCAAGACGAGGTGTTTCCCGACGAGGACGACTTCGGCCGCATCTTCCGCAACAACGCGGTCATCTCGGCGATGGGCGTGCCGCAGTTCGCGGCGATCCTCGGCAACTGCGTGGCCGGCGGCGGTTATTTGCCGGTGCTGTGCGATAAGCTGCTGATGACCGAGGGCAGCGGCTTGTACCTGGCCGGGCCGGCGCTGGTGAAGGCGGCCATCGGTCAAAACGTCACCAGCGAGGAACTCGGCGGCGCCGCCATGCACGCCTCCATCTCCGGCACCATCGATTTCCACGAAAAAGACGAAGACGCCTGCCTCGACCGTCTGCGCCGCCTCATCGATACGTTGCCGCCGGACGCCGGTCAGGTATCCACGGACATCGCGCCGGCGCAGTCGCCGTCCGAGCTAATGCAGCTTTTTCCGGCAAATCCACGGCAAGAGTACGACATGCGCGATCTGCTGTCGTGCCTGCTCGACACGGGGCCGTTCGACGAGTACAAGGCGGAATATGGGCAGACGTTGGTGTGCGGTTACGGATGGCTTGGCAGCGTGGCGGTCGGAGTGGTCGCCAATCAGCACAAGCGTTGCCGGCCGGCCAGCGGGCCGGTGCAGTACGGCGGCGTCCTCTACGTCGAGAGCGCCGACAAAGGGGCGCGCTTCATCATGGACTGCAATCAAAATCGCCTGCCGATTATTTTCTTGCAGGACGTGAACGGCTTCATGGTTGGCCGCGACGCGGAGCAAGCCGGCATCATTCGCGCCGGCGCCAAGCTGGTCAACGTCATCGCCAACAGCGTGGTGCCGAAAATCACGCTCATTCTTGGAGGCTCGTTCGGGGCCGGCAATTACGCTCTGTGCGGCAAGGCGTTCGATCCGCGTTTCATGCTGGCCTGGCCGACAGCGCGTTTCGCCGTCATGGGCGCCGATCAGGCGGCCAGCACGCTGCTGGACATTTCCATCAACGGCCTGCGCCGGGCCGGCCACGAGCCGGACGCGGAGGAGATGGAGGAACTGCGGCGCACCATCGAGACGAGCTATCAGGAGCAGACCGATGTGCGCTACGGAGCGGCCCGTTTGTGGGTGGATCGCATCATCGCTCCGGCCGAGTCGCGCGCGGAACTGTTGACCGCCCTCGCCGTGGCGATCCGTCACGATGACGGCCGAGCGTTTCGCACGGGCGTGCTGCAAGTGTGAGAAGAAATTGTAACAAAAAATGTCTTTTTTATATTTTCAAATCAAATCACTAGCCCGGAGCGCCAGCGACGGGCGCGGCGCCCGTCGCTGGCGCTCCGGGCTAGGGGCGAATCGCCACATCATTCGGCGGTGAAGGCGGCGAGGAAGTCGTCAAACTCCTTGCGTTGATTATGCTCGACACCTTGCAGCTTCTTGATGTCGGCCTGATACGTCTCGATCTGCGTCTCCTGCTCGTTGAACTTGGCCACAATGCGCTTGAACGCCTCCGACGACTGCGGCAACTCCTTCAAGTTCGAGCGCAAACGCGGTTGGTCTTGCGTGATGGCGTTCAACTGCCGCTGCAGCTCGGCGATCTCACGTTGCGTCTTGTTCATCGCCCAACGCAACTCCATCGCCTGCTTTAGTCCCGCCTTGACCTTGTCGCTGGTGATGGTCTGCTTGAGGAAATTGCGGATGCTGTTGTCGTCGAGGTTGCTCAACTGCACCGTCGCGTTGATGATCCGCTCCTCGCTGACGGTCTGCTTCTCGCTCTTGCCGGGCGCGACCTTGAGCTGGAAACGATAGACATCGCTGGCTGTCTCGACGGGTTTGGTGTCGGAGACGAGCTTGAAGTCGTTGCGGACGGGATGCTCGAGGAGGACGGTGCGTTCCTCGTCGTTGCGATTCTTGACGGTGTAGGTCTTGGACTCACGCAGCTTGGTAGTGGTATGCAGGATGCCTTTGACGGCCTTGACCTGGATGAGCTTGCCGTTGTCGGTGTCGGGCACGGCGTTGACTTCGGTGCCCAGATCGACGGCGTAGGAGATCAGCCGTTCCTCGTTGGGCTGTAGGTCCATGATGCGGGCGTCGCCGGCGTAGTTGGAGCCTTCAAAGACGGTGATGGGGCCTTGCATGAGGTGCAGGCCGGAAGTGTTCTTGAATTTCAGCCCCAGGAGCGGGAATTTGGCTTGCGTGCGTTCGTTGTAGATGGAGACGCGTGTGCCTTCCACGTCCTTGTTGAGGATGGGCAGCAGGGCTGATTTTTGGCGTGCCAGTGTCACCGGCTTGTCAATGGCGTACTGGAAAAAGTCGCCCAGCTTCGCCGCCGACGCCACCGACGACACCCCGGAACTAAGGTTCATGGGGGTATTGAGATCCTTGCGCAAGGCGGCCCCGAATCCTGCTTTGGCAGGCGGCGGGAAAGCCAAACCAAGATTCCCCCGGCCCTCGTCCGCTTTTTTCGCCTGTAGTTGTGGAGCCGCCTCCTCTCGAGGAGCCATTGGCCGCGTGCCGGCCGCCTCCTTCTCCATCAACATCTCGCCGCTATAGGCGACGGGACGCAGCGAGGCGAACAGTTCCATCTCGACGACCGGACGCGGCACATACATCGGCTGGTAAAGATCCATCTGGAAGGAGATGGGCCGGCCGCTCACCAACGCCATGCGCACGTCCTTCCAAT
>DATBGU010000298.1:0-8635 GCA_036557825.1 Gemmataceae bacterium | reverse complement strand
GGAGTAGTCGAGTGCGACGAACAGTGGTAGAGTGGTGGTCATGCCGGGTTGCTCCAGATGGGGTGATTGTTACTGGGTTACTCCATAGTACCGCCGACTTGTCGTCGGCGGGAGCAACCCGGCATCATCCCCATCTGAGCTATGGGGTTCGGCCTGGGAGGTTCCTTGTTGGCAGAGCGAGTCGAGATTACTGTGGCCTGACCAGTGGTCGCGGCATCCATAGAATCGCTGTCAACGGTTGGTGGCGATCTTCGTTCGACCGCTTCGTTTTCACTCATTCTCGGAGGCGAACATGAAAGCGATCCTCTCAATGGTGTTGGTACTCGGGGTCTTCGGCCTCGCGGGCGCGGCCGACAAGGTAGACCCGGTCGGGACGTGGAAGTGCGAGTATGAAATCGGCGGGCAGAAGCGGACATCCACCTTGACGATCAAGAAGGACGGCGACAAACTCGCCGGGACGATGAGCTGGCCGGACCAGAAGGAGACGAACCTCAAGAACCTGAAGCTGAAGGACGGTACTCTGACGTTTTCCGCCGTGCGGAAAGTCATGGATAACGAATTCACCGTCGAGTACAAGTTGACGAATGACGGGGACAAGCTCAAAGGGAAAGGCGCAGTGGAGTTCGGGGGCGAGAAGCGGGAGTTCGACATCGCGGGGAAGCGGGAGAAGAAGGACAAGTAGGAGTTGGGCCATCTTGCACTCCGTCGCTGGGCGACAGGAGGGAAGTCTGCACCTTGAGGAGCACCAAGGACCCAGCAAGCGCGGCGGCTCGGGAAATGGCAGCTCGCCCAAGGGGGCTTGGGGGAGATTCGAGCCGAACAAAGCGTTGCACTTGACCGGGCCGACCTGACGGTTTTTCGAGACATCCCGTTCCTTGCAGCCGGCCCGGCAACTGAACGCCGTCGTTCGGACACAACTCAAGCGTTGCCATGAAATCCGTCGTTCATCCGCCTGACGCCGTTCTGCGAGCGTATGCGGATCTCCTCAATCAGGTTTTCCTGTTCCTTCGCAGTCGTTCGCACGACAAAGCGCTCGACCAAGAAGAACTTTTCGACTTAGCAGACGCCCTGCATAATATCGGCGGTATCCTTGCCGACTACGGCGCTTGGACTGATGACGAGAAGTATCGGCAGCTTTACCTTTGTCCTTTTGACCGAAAGTGGGGAAACAAGAGCCTTCGACTGGAGGAGTTTCTCCAATCCAGGCTGGATGAGCACTCGAAGAAATGAGTAGCCCAATGGAGCGAGAGGGAAATGGAGATTGATACAGACAAGATCGACGAAGTAGTTCTCGCTCTGCTGTACCTGACCAGATGCGATGACAAGTTCCGTGCGGCCTCATGGAAGAGTCACGACTGGGACGCACTCAATCGCCTGCATGAAAAAGGCTACATCGAGAATCCGGTCAGCAAGAACAAGTCTGTCGGGTTGACTGAAGCAGGAAGAGCCAAGTCCGAGGAGTTGTTCTACAAGCTCTTCGGCAAGGCCAAGTAAGGCGAGGTGCCGGGCCGAACCAGCCGTTGCACTTGACCGGGCTGCCATCACGGTTTGTCGAGACACCTCGTCCTTGCAGGCGGCCCGGCAAGTGAACGGTGTCGTTCGGCGAAGTGGAGGACGCAGCAGCGATGGGTTTGTTACGCTGGCTTGCCGTTCGATTCCCGAACATGCCGTTTCATCGGGTAGCGACCCTGGTAGTTGACGAGCGGGGTATTCGCTGCGTCCGCAGGAGCGGTGTCCGCGAGATGGTCCTTTGGGAGCAGATCCATCGCGTGTCGATGCGAACCACGGACAAAGGCCCGTTCGACGACGATGTGTTTTTTGTGCTTGAGACAGCCACCGGCATCTTGGTTGTTCCCCAAGAGGCGAAGGGCAGCGACGAGTTGCTTTGCCACTTGCAGCAGCTACCCGACTTCGATAACCACGCGGTCATCGAAGCCATGGCCTTTACCGAGAATCGAGAGTTCCTCTGCTGGCAGCGGACGCCTACCGCCGAACAAAGCGCTGCGGCAGACCGGCCACGCGAATAACGGTTCTGCGCGCCATTACGCTGCTCTCCGCATGAGCCGGCAACAGAGCGAGTTGTTCGGCCACCGACGGTTATCTATCTCCGATCTTTTCAGCGGCCATTGCAGGGCCACGCGATGAACGATGCCACCTCCATCACTACATGGGATTTGCTCCGAAACTTCGATTTTCAACCGGATGCGGAAGTAATTTCTGATCCCATGCCTGGCCTGACAATCGACTTTGGCAATGTCAAACTGTCGGCGAGTCGTTCCGAAACTCTGACGAGAAGCTCTTTTCTGGAGTTCCCCTATGCACTGTCCGAGGCTGTCCGGGTTGCTTGCTCTGATCCTCCTGGCTGGTCCAACTATCTCCATCCGGGCCGAGCCGGTCGTCGAACCCGCGAAGAAATACCAGGGCGTCGTCGAGCGTCTGACCGCGTTTATCGAACGCGAGGTTCGCGAGAAGGACTTGCCGGCCTTGTCCATCGCCTTGGTGGACGATCAACGCATCGTCTGGGCGCGCGGGTTTGGTTTCGCCGATCCGAAGGCGAAGGTTCCCGCCACCGCCGACACGGTGTATCGCGTCGGCTCCGTGTCGAAGCTGTTCACCGATCTCGCCATCATGCAGCTTGTCGAGCGCGGCGTCCTCGACCTCGACACACCGATCACGAAGTATCTGCCCGATTTCAAGCCGGGCAATCCGTTTGACAAGCCGATCACGCTGCGGCAGATGATGGCCCATCGTTCGGGACTCGTTCGTGAGCCGCCCATCGGCAACTACTTCGACCCGACCGGACCATCGCTGGCGAAGATGGTGGAAAGCCTCAACAAGACGGAACTGGTTTACAAGCCGGAGACCAAGACGAAGTACAGCAACGCGGCCATCGCCACGGTCGGGTTCGTGCTGGAGGAGACGCAGAAACAACCGTTCGCCCGCTACCTGTGGCGAACGCTGCTCGACCCGCTGGGCATGAAACACAGCGGCTTCGAGCCGGACCCCGCCCTCACGAAAGACCTGGCGAAAGCGGTCATGTGGACGTATCCCGGCCGCGAGTTTCCGGCTCCGACCTTCGAGCTGGGCATGTCGCCGGCCGGCAGCATGTACACCAACGTCCTCGATCTCGGCCGCTTTCTCAGCGTCCTCTTCGCCGGCGGCAAGGGTCCGCACGGGCAGGTTGTCAAGCCGGAGACGCTCGAACAAATGTGGACGCTGCAATTCGTCAAGAAAGACGACAAGAAGGAGGAGAAGGAGGGCTTCGGACTCGGCTTCTACCTTTCGGAGCTGGACGGCCATAAAAGCATCGGCCACGGCGGCGCCGTCTACGGCTTCGCCACGCAGTTGCAGGCGTTGCCCAAGGAAAAGCTCGGCGTCGTCGTCGTCGCCTCCCGCGACGTGGCCAACGGTGTGACCAACCACATCGCCGAGGTTGCTCTCAAGCAGATGCTCGCCGCGAAGGAAGGCAAGCCGCTGCCGGCCATCGAGGAGACGACGCGCATCCCCGCCGCGAAGATCCGCAAACTGGCGGGGCGCTACAAATCCGGCGACAAGGAATTCGATCTGCTCGAACGCGACGGCCGGCTATGGGTGCTGCCGGCGCGCGGCGGCTATCGCCAGGAGCTGCGCGCCCTCGGCGATGACCTCATCGTGGACGATCGCATGTCCTACGGGCCGAAGTTCACCCTCGACGACGAGAAGATTCGCGTCGGCAAGGACACCTACGAGCGCGTCCCGGTGACGAAGCCGAAACCGTGCCCCGAGAAATGGCGCGGACTGCTTGGCGAATACGGCTGGGACCATAACACGCTCGTCATCCTGGAGCGCGACGGCAAGCTCAACGCCCTGATCGAGTGGGTCTTCCTCTATCCACTGGAAGAAGTGTCGGCCAACGAGTTCAAGTTTCCCGAATACGGACTCTATCTCGGCGAGAAGCTGATCTTCACGCGCGACGAGCGCGGCCGGGCCACCAAGGTCGAGGCGGCCAGCGTCGTCTTCGAGCGCCGCAAGATCGACGGCGAGAACGGCGAAACCTTCAAGATCAAGCCGCAGCACCCCGTCGAGGAGCTGCGCCGCGAAGCGCTGAAGGCCAAACCGCCCGAGGAAAAGGGCGATTTCCGCAAACCGGAGCTAGTCGAGTTGGTCCGCCTCGACGATACGATCAAACTCGACATCCGCTACGCCACGACGAACAACTTCCTTTCGACGCCGTTCTACTCCTCCGCGAAGGCGTTCATGCAGAAGCCGGCCGCGGAGGCGCTGGTGCGCGTCCACAAGAAGCTGGCCGAGCAGGGCTACGGGCTGCTCGTCTACGACGGCTATCGGCCGTGGTCGGTGACGAAGATGTTCTGGGACGCGACGCCGGACAAACTGCGTCTCTTCGTCGCCGATCCGAGTCAGGGATCGCGGCACAATCGCGGCTGCGCCGTCGATCTGACGCTGTACGATCGCAAGAGCGGCAAGCCGGTCGAGATGGTCGGCGGTTACGACGAAATGTCGGATCGCTCTTATCCGGATTATCTGGGCGGCACGTCGTCGCAGCGCTATCATCGCGATCTGCTGCGGCGCGCGATGCAGGAGCAAGGCTTCACGGTGTACGAGGCCGAGTGGTGGCACTTCGATTACAAGGATTGGCGGAAGTATCCCATTCTGAACAAGACGTTCGAGCAGTTGCAAGTCGAGAAGCCGAAATCGTCGGCCGGCGTGAAGACGCTCTTCGACTTCGAGGACGCCGCCGATCTCAAGGCCTGGTCGAATCTCCAACTGCCCGATGCCAAGGAGAAGGAACCGGCCGCGAAGTTTGAACTCTCAACGGAGCACGTCACGTCCGGCAAGCACAGTTTGAAGATCACCTTCGCCGGCGGTCGCTGGCCGACGCTGACGACGACGCAAATCCCCGCAGACTGGCTGTCCTATCAGAGCTTCAAGGCCGACATGACGGTGACGCGGCCGTGTCTGGTTGGCTTCACCGTTCTCCAGGAAAAGAGCCGGCGCAGCGGCGACTGGGACGGCGTCGTCAGTCGCTGGTGCAAGACGGAATTGCTGCGGCCGGGCGCCAATGAAGTGACGGGCGTGCTGCATCCTCCCAACGACTATTCCATCAGCGGCAAATGGGGCAAGGTCGTCCGCTTCGAGATATTCCTTTACGCGCCGCACAAGGACGAAGTGATCTGGGTGGACAACATCCGTCTGACGACGAGCAAGGAAGCCGTCCCATCGGTGAAGACCGCCTTTCGCGTGCTGGGCACGGATTGGACGGTGAGCAGCGTCCAGGAACTGGGCAAGAAACTCCAAGATCGCTGGAGCAAGCCTGAGACGCGGACCATCGAGCAGGTTGAAACGGCGTTTCGCACTCAATATGAACAAGTGAAAAAGGAACACCCTCACGCTCTGCTCGCGATTCTCCGCGACGGTCAAAAGGGCGGCGATCCCGCGCATCCGGACGCGGTTTACACGGGTTGGAAGGACGCGTACTGGTCCAGCCACGGGCCGGACGGCATGACCGTGGAGCGAACCGACAATCGCGGCCGGGCCGCCTCGCACGAGGTGTTCATGCGGCATCGCAGCCCGCTCATGCGCGTCGATCTGTCGAGCATCCCGCAAGGATCGAAGATTCTCGCAGCTCAGCTGGCGGTCATGCGGGCCGGCGACTTCTTGAAGGAGCACAACCCGGAATCACGGCCGACCATGTGGGTCGCCGAAGCGTGCAATCGGCCCTGGGAGGAGCACGAGGTCAACGCCTACGAATATGCGAAAGACAAGTTCTGGAAGGCGATCGGCGGGCAGTTTTACGGCGACGATCCCGACTTCCTGCCGATTTACCTGGCTTACGGACCCGGCGGCGGACGCCAGGCCAACGTCTGGGACTTCACCCAAGCCGTCCGCTTCTGGACGAGCGGCAAGCACGTCAACCACGGTTTCATGCTCCACGGCGATTCGCGCGACTATCTCACCGCCTTCACGCGCGAGGCGAAGGAGATCAAGAACCGTCCCGCTTTGTTCGTCATTTACGAGCCGAATTAGTCTTTATTCAACCAGGGGGGACACAAACATCATGTGGAGAAAGATAGCGCTGATTGTTGGCTTGCTGGCCTTGACGACGGTCCTCGCGGCGGCGGAGAAAAAACCTGCGACCGCGCCCGTCCGCGATGCGGACCTCAAGAAATGGGTGGACAATCGCGTCCACGAGTGGCAGCCGACGGCGGAAGAGAAACGCTTTGACGAAATCGGTTGGTGTCATTCGATCGGCGAGGCGAAACGACTGGCGCGGCAGCACAAGCGACCGATTTTTCTGTTCACGCACGATGGCCGTATGAGCGCCGGCCGCTGCTGAGGCGGCGCCTTCGCCATGCGAGCGGGTCCGCTCTCCAATCCGAAAGTGATCGCTCTTCTCAACAGCTACTTCGTGTGCGCGTACACCTCGAATAACGCCGCCAGCGGCGACGCCGACGCCGACAAGCGCGAGCAGGCAGAGCGGCAACGCATTTTTCAGGCATTCTCGGACGCCAAACTCGGCACGGGGGAAGTCAGTCCCTACATCTTGACCTGGGACGCGCGACCGCTGGGCCGGCTGAGCATCGGTCCCGCCCTTGAGAAAGACAATCTGCTTCATCTGCTGGAAAAGACGGTCTCGGACCTGAAGCTTCCGCCCGGCGAGGCGCTCGTCAAGCCCGCGCCGCAGTCGGCGCCGCCGAAGACGCCGGCTGGTTCGCTGGTTCTGCATCTAACGGCGCGGAAACTGAACGGACGCGGCAGTTGGAATGAGTTCCCCTCCGAGGACTGGATCGTTTTCTCGAAGGAGCAGCAGGTGAAATTGCTGCCGTCAGATCCTCCTCGCGCCGGGGATTCCTGGGACATCGACCGAGACACGTCCTCCCGAATCCTGACCCACTTCTTCCCACAGACGGAGACGACGACGCCCAGCGAGGAAGTGCTGCTCTCCGAGACGGGACCACACAAGCACCGCATCGAGCGGCAGACACTCAAGGGCCGTGTGCTAACGGTGGAAAGCGGGACCGTCCGCGCTCGGCTGGAAGGCAGCGTCCGTCTGCGTCACCTGTGGGGCGCCAGATCCAAGGATGGACCGGACGGCATCGTCGAGGCGCCGCTACTGGGCTTTCTGGAGTGGGATGCTCGGACGCGGAAAATATCGTCGCTGCGATTGGTGACCGACAAGGCGAAATACGGTGCCACACCCATCGGGGTGGCCGTGCGCTCGCTGCCCTGAGCAAATGAACCGCCTGGCCCCGCCGCGTTGGGGCCAGGCGGACGGTCCCAAAACTCGCGCCAAAGTTCAATCAACCATTTGCCCTCTCACTTCGCACGCTCAAATATCTGTAGTTTTGGGCCAGACGTAGGTCGCCGCCTTCACGGCTTGGTAATTGGCGTCCAGCACCGGTTGCAGCAGCAACAGTGCCGCGATGCGGCGGGCCATGTGCATCACTTCCGTCAACTCCCCCAGCGTCAGAGCGCGGCCGAGCAAGCCGCGCTCGCGGTAGGACAGCCATTTCTTCATCACCTGATAGCCGCCCAGCGTGTATGCCCACACCCGCGCCGGCACGCAGCGCCAGAAGGCCACGTCGTTGAGGTACACATCGAACGTCGTCGCTCCCAGACACGCCAGGAACGCGTTCGCGTCGAGTCCGAGCGCGGCGGCGCCGGCGGCGAGGGCGGATCGTTCGTCCGGCGTGTAGGCGCGTCCGACGGCCTTGCCCTTCCCCGGCATGCACACGCCCCCCTTGCCGGCGATGCCCCAGCGGGCGGTCACGTCCAGCTCACTCGACGGATTCAGACTGCCGCCGCCGACACGGGCCGGCACGCCGACGATTTTCAGTTCCGGCCGCGGCTTGCCCGCCGTGACGCCGTTGACGGCGGTTTCGGTGTCGAGCAGGGCGGCGACCTGCCGGCCCAGCGCGGCAGAGGCGAGGAGGAGATCGCGCGTCGCCGGTAGTGGGATGCGAGGCCAATCACTCTTTATTGCGTGTGTGTTCTCCTGGCGGTATGTTGGGGAATGGAGGATTACCAAGCAATGCAAGAAAAGGTCATCCTCCTTGCTGTTCAATGACTTCGCATAGCCTTCCGCTTCTGTAGACCAGTTGATACGGTGCGGTTCATTCCTAATTTCCCCCATTTCCACTTGCGAATCATGGACAACGTACAAAGGGATGCCTCGCGCTCCGCTATCCATCGAGTTCAAATCAGTCAATCGCTTCGTCATGATGGCAGGCTCGATCAGGTCTTTGCGAGTCCTCCCCGTCGTGAAAAGCATGAGATTTTGGGGAAACAAGTTCCGATAGTATTCTGGCCTTTTCTCATCAAGCAACTTGGTAGTCGGTTCCCAATACACCCAGCGCATGTCAAATGGCCGATAGTAGTACCGAACGATATTATCTGGGAGAAAACCTCTTTTCAGCAAGAATTCCCTCGTTTGAATCGCATCAAATCTTGGTGCATTTGTCAGAAGTCGTGGTGCTACCAAGCGCATCTCTTCATGGCTTAGAGCGTTCGGAAAAAATGAGCCAATGGCACGCTGGCTGCGGCCTTCTCCTTTGGACGATCTTATCCCCAGTCAAGGGAGGAGGAGCGATGAAACCCCTGGTTACCGACGCCTTGTGGCAGCACCTCGAAACCTTGC
>DATBGU010000297.1:0-13339 GCA_036557825.1 Gemmataceae bacterium | reverse complement strand
TCGTCGTCGGAGGGTTCCGCAGGTGCGGCATGTCAGCGAGGTCATTGGCTACCACCAGCGGCGGAACGAGCAAGCAACAAAATCCCACAAGAAACGGCGGCGTAGATGCGTCATCTAAAGCCGCGCTGTACTGTTAGGGGGTCTTGGAGGTTAGGTTAGGGAAACCTACCTCCAACCCCCTTAAAGAGGGGGGGGTTGGAGGTAGGTTTCACCAGATCAAACCCAGCGCGTGTTTCCAGCATGAAAGGGGAAACCTATGCCACCCGAAACTCTCGATCATCGCTTGGCCGAGGCCGCCGAACGCATCGCCGACGCTTTGGAGTCGCCCGTCCAGACGCCCCCTATGACCGCACTCGCCAAGAGCATCGGTCAAGCCTTCACCCGGCCCATCGATCCGCAGTACTTCATCGAGCGGACGGTCAACGCCACCGACGCACTCGCTGCCATCGGAGAGGCCGTCGAGAGCCAGGCCGAGGCCAGCCGCATGATCGCTTCGGCGATTCAGCGACACGCCGACGAGTTGCACCGTCTCGCCGAAGCGGTCGAAAAGATGGTGCCCGGTCGCCCAACAACGCGCGGTTCCCCTCTCCGATGACGCCGGAAATCGTGTCAAAACCCCTCCGAAGGACGCAAATTCGGCATTCTCCGGAGGGGTCTTTCGACCCAGACTTGCAGCTTTGATGCACTTTCTTGCAGAATCGTTGCACGCCACGCCGACCGCTCGATTTTCCCAAACGCTACGATTCGGAGAACCGTTACTGTACGTTAGTTCACTCTTTGGCCGCGATTTGTAAAGCCGGGATAGGTGCGTTGGCCGGTTGCGTTTTTTTGCGGGTGGTGGTGTGCAGACCGGAGGATGCTGCGTGGGCGGCCCCGGCCCAGGTTCTGCGCGGGTGGGTGGGGTGTCGAGCGTCGGCCCGGCCGCACACGCAGCATCGTGTGGGGTTGCTTCGCGTCCCTCCCTTGGCCCATGTGGAACTGCCTGCCCGACCCGGCTGCGCCGGCAGGCAGGCAGTTCCTCGTGGTGGCCCCGCCTCCGTGCCCTGTTAGACCTGTCCGGGGCAAATCGGCCTTCGCGTTGCTCGCGTAATGCCGATTTGCCCCTCCCAGGCGGCACTGCGGCGGACCTGCACGTCAAGGAAACTTCAGCCCTACGTCACGCCCTCCCCCCGCGTGGCCCATGGGGACAGCCCCCAGCCGGCCTCCGCGAGCTGCGGCCGCTGGGGGCTGTCCGCGTGGTGGCCGGGCGTCGGCGGCCCTGGCGGGCCTCTGGCCGGCCGGAGGAACGGCGGGGGGGACTCCGCTGCGGCCCCTGGCGGGCCTCCGCTGCGCCCCCCCGCCTCGGCCGGCCAGCGACGCCCTCGCGGTTGACGCCTGGCAGCGCGTCGGGTCGCGGCGGCGGTTCACGCTGCTGCCGTAGTGCGTCGTGTTGTCGTCCGCTGTCTGGCCGCTGCCGTCGCTGCTCGCCGTGCTGGTGCCGTGGATCGCGCCGCTAGCCATCATGCCGCCGCGATGGATGCGGATGATGCGGATGGTGTGGATCATGCCGCCGCTGCTGATGAGGATGCTGCTCATGCTCCCGCTGCTGGCGATCGCGCTGCCGGTCATCCTGCCGGTGTTCATGCCGTCGCCGTGGTTGATGCCGCTGTTGATGCGGATGGTTACGAAGGTCAGTGCGAGAGCACCCAACTCCGGTAAAAGCGTTTCTCCTCATCCGTGAAGGTGGCCCAAAGGGTGCGGAACTCTTCCAGGCGGGCGGAATCGATTCGAGGCGGTGCGGGCAACGGCCTGGTGCGGGTGTACTTTTTCTTCCTCTTGCGATTGGTGGCAGCATACTTCTTGCCGTCCCGGCCGATGATAGTCAGAGGCGGGGCAGGTGGAGTGATCGGTACACCGATCGCCGAGCCGGTGATGGGGGGAGGGACGGCAGGTGTTGCGGCCGCAACAGGTGACTCCTTGAGATCCCGATGCACTTGGGCAACGTCAACCCCCACCTCCTCGGCAATGCTCCGTAGGCTCTGGCCTTCCTTGCGTTTCTGCACCACGCGCGCGCGGCGTGCCTTAAGGACGGCGGCTTGTTCCGCAGGGGTGAGATGGCGGCGCGAGACGTTGTACCACTCGGCAAGCTCACGCTTCTGATCGAGGGTAAGGCCGTTGCGAAGCTCGCTAGGTATGTGCGGGTGGCCCAACTCGGCCACGATGGAGGCACGGTTAATGCCGTCGATGATGCCGTCGTTTTCATCAACGATGATCAAGGTCAGCACTCCAACCTGGCGGATGGAGTCCTTGAGGTTCTGCCGCTCCTTCGGATTCATGGGCCGAAGAAGGTCCGGGAACAGGGGGGTAAGGGTCCGCTTCCCGATGGTGATGGTGGTTGGGACTGTCATTCATCATCTCCGTGACAGGCCAGCAAGTTGAACGCCGCTCAAGCGACAAGATCGGCGACGACAAGGACGTCAGCACACCGATACGGAGGCATCGGCGCCGAAGTGCCGGATACGGTGACCGA
Organism: Gemmataceae bacterium; assembly: GCA_036557825.1. Lineage (GTDB taxonomy): Bacteria > Planctomycetota > Planctomycetia > Gemmatales > Gemmataceae > JAJPHU01. The sequence continues at coordinate 10,830 of DATBGU010000297.1, read as the reverse complement.
ACGTCTCAACGATGCCGTGAGTGTCAACCCAATTGCCCAGACTGACGCCGTGGTTCACGTCACTCCGGGTCATGTTGCGTTTCATTTTCATATTCATAAATACATGCGGAGGATAACGCCTCTCCGCGATGCCTCACGGTTGATCGCGGCATCACGGTCAGCGTCCGGGCCATCCCGGTTACGCGAGTCGGGGCGTCCTGCCCCGAACCGCGTGCTGGGCCGGCGTCCTGCCGGCCTTTTGGTAATGCCAAGCTACAGCATCCCGCCCGCGCTCGCCGCTGCGGCAGCGCGTCACGCGACGCGCCATCATGCCCACACGGACACATCACGCCGCCGCGTGGCTGCAGCAGACCGGTTCGCGATGGTCGCGACCGGCTGCTGAGCCTTCGCGTACCATTATCACGCCCTCCCGCCATCCATGGCGACGTGCCCCACGCCCCGTCGAGACCCCACGTCCGCTCGCCGCTCAGGCCCGCTCTCTGCCGCGGAGGCAGGGCCGGCGGGGGGGCGACATCCATGACTGCCCCCCCGCCGGCCCTTGAGCAGGGGGCGCTGCGCCCCCCTGCACCCCCCGCTCGCTCGCCGCTGAGGCAGCGCGTCCAGTCGCGTCACTTCCACGTCCCTCCGCCGCCCGCGACAGAGAGCGGCAGGGTCGCGGGCGGCTTTCCGCCCGGACCCTGCCGCCGTGCGGCCGCTGCTCGGCCTCGGTGTACGTCACGGCATTTCTCATGGCCCGCAGGTAGGACTAGCCTATAAGGTTGGCATCCTCCACCCGGCGAGGTACGAGGATTTTGGAGGGTGCGGAGATCGGACTTTCACGCCAGTCCCCCGCGGGCGAAAAAGAGCGGCAGGGTCGCCCGCGTGTTCGCCGGGCAACCCTGCCGCCGTGCGTCAACGTCAGCCTATCCACCATCCCACCGAAGAGGGGCATGGTGGTTGGTATTTTGCTTCCGTGGGGGCGGCCCATGAGTCAATACGAGCTTTGCACGCCAACCCCGGCCGCCCCCACACCCCCCATTAGCCCAAAAGAAGGGAGACACCAGAAGACCAAGGCGCTTCCATTCTCGCTCAAGTATGAACCATCACCGGGCAACCGGCGTGCCAGCGGGTTGACAGTTGGAAGGTGAAGGAGAGGTAGACGACCCGCTGTCACGCCGGTTGCTGCGCCGGTGATGGTTGATACAGACGCGGCTGCGCGGCGCGTCGTGTGGGATTTGGCCCATGATTGATGGATGCCGTCCGGCGGCCCGGCGACCGGAGGTGTACTTGGGGGTCGCCGGGCCGCCTCAAGAGGGGAGTGGGAGGAGGAGGAGGAGAGGAGGTGGGGTGGGGGTGGCGCGCGGGGCGGTTCGCATGTTCCTGTGTTCATGTCTATGCTCTCTGGGGTATCTTGGTCCGGCGCTGTGCCGCTGCGCTGGGTGGGGGTGGGTGGGTGCGGCCGGGGGCAGCTGGGCCGGCCGTTGGCCGGCCTGGGTGGGGCCCTGGCCGCTTCGCGGCCCCGGTGGTTGTCCTCCCTCCGGGGTGGCTTTTTTGTCGTTTTTGCCTGTTTTTCAGGCTTTTTCGCTTGACAGCGTAGGGGGGTTTGTGGTATCTTCGTTGTCTGAAATGGTGGTGGGGTTCAGTTACAGCTGAACCCCACCTGACCCGAAACCTGGCTAGAGGAGTCGAGTCGTGTCTCATTCTCCCCGTTCCCGTCGCCGTGGTCAAGTTGTCCTCTTCCACCTGACCCCCCGCCGTTGCCTCGCGTCGATCTGGCGTCACGGCCTCTTGCCGTGCTTCGCCCGTGGTCTTCTGCCTGCCGTCTGGCTCTGCTGTCGCTCGCGCCGCAGCTGGGCCTTCGATCATGTCTCCGATCAAAACTTCACCTGCGACCTCGTTTGCCTGCGTATTCGCCTGCCGCGCTCCTGGCTCGTCCGCCGTCGCCGCGGGGTGTGGACCTGCGATCGGCCCATCCCGATCCGCTGCATCGTCGCCGTCTCCATCGCCGCTCCCCGTCCCGCTGCTGCCTAATCCGCTCCGCGGCGGGGGTGCTGCCGCCCCCGCCCTCTTTGAAGGGGTATTCAAATGAAGAATCGTTCATATCAGCTATCGTTGAAGATCGACGACGGCTTGACCCGTCGCTACGCCGTCCGTCCGCTGCCCGCCGCCCAGCTGGCCACTCCGTTCGTCTGGGGCTTCTCCCTCACCGAACTGACGCAGAACCCGCATCCGGTGTATCGGGTGCTGCTCGCCGCCGATGGGGCCATCAACTGCACGTGCCCGCAGTGGAACAAGGCCGAAACCTGCAAGCACGCCGATTGCCTGCGTGCCGCGGGCCTGCTGCCCGTCGAGTTCGTGTTGCTCCTGAAGGCCCGTACCGCCCTGCTCGACGCCGCCGAGGCGAAGCTGGCCGAGGTGTCCCAACGTGCCTTGCACCTGCAATCCGCCCTCGAGGCCCAACTGGCCTCGCCGCGGCGCCGCACACGGAAGGCGAAGGCGGCCTGACAATCGGTTGTCACCCAAACGGGCGGGGCGAAGCCCCGCCCGGCCGCCCTGCGGGCGGCCCCACACCGAGGAGTTGAAATGGCTCGATCCCGAAGAATGTCCGACGACGAGATTCGCCGGATGCTGCTCGACCTGGCCCGTCGTCTCTTTGGCCCCGGCCCGGACCCGGTGACCGTCTTTGCCGTGCGCGGCGAGGTAGAGCTTGTGCAGCAGCAGCAGCCGGCCACGCCTCCCGGCCAGGTGCCCGAGGGGATGAGCGCGTATGACGCCGCGATCGTGCGAGCGCTCGGTGACAGGGCGATGACATCCGAGCGTCTGGCCCGCGCCGCCGGACACCGCCACAACAGCTACTTCCGCACCCGGCTTGCCGCCCTCGTCGAGTCCGGCCACGTCCGCCACACGCGGAGGGGGTATGGATTGCCTGACCGATAGCAGGTGGAGAACGTCAAGGCGTTTTTGCTTCTCGAAGGCCCAACCGTATGCGACTGTTACCCCAACCCCAGGAGGAACGAACCATGCAAAACGAATCGCCCGTCCCGCTCGTCGATCGCCGGACATTCATCGGAGCGATCATCCTCGCCGGACTCGCGCCCCACTGGCAAGCCCGATCCGCCGCCGAGACCCTCGCCGAAACCCGCGCTCGCCTGGCGATGTGTGCGTTGGACATCGCCGACGTGTACCTGCGAATGGCGGACGCACCGCCGCCGCCCCTCGGCGTGCCGTGCCCCCGTCAACCGCCTTTTGATCCAACTCTTGATCCACCGTTCTGAGAGCAACCCGCACCGCGACGGCCGGTCGGCGTAGATCCGGACGTTGCGGTGCATCACTCGCCCAAGAAGGAGATCGCCATGAAGAAGTTCGCTTCCGCCGCCGTCCTGCTGGCCTGCCTGTCGCTGGCCGTCGCCCAGGAGAAGAGCACCAAGGAGGACAAGAAGAAGCCCGACGAGACGCCCGCCCCGGTCTTCGTCAAGGGCCAGCTGCCGCGCGGTTGGAAAGCCCTCGGCCTGACCGACGAGCAGAAGAAGAAGGTCTTCACCACCAAGGCGAAGTACGCCGTGAAGCGTCAGAAGTTGGAGGAACAGCTAAAGGCACTCAAGGATGAGGAGACCAAGGAACTCGAAAAGGTGCTAACCGACGCCCAGAAGCAACGCTTGAGCGAGTTGAAGAAGTGACAACCCATTGACACCTGCCCCGCCGACATCCCAACCCCGGCGGGGCGACCCTTGCACTTACTTTGCACTAATTCGCGGTAAACTAGGTGTTTTGGGGGCAATCTGAGCAAAAGGTGTGAAGTCACAAACCTCTTGTCTATCGTCACTTGCGGAGATAAGCTGATGGCGAGAGAATATAACGAGTGAGGTCCATCCTCGAGCCTTTCGTGCCGTCCGCTCCACGAACGAGGCAACGGACGGTGGAAGGAAAACCTACGAAGTTTCGCCCCGTGAGGCAACCATGCCGCTATCGATCCGCCGAGCCGTCCCCGCCGACGCCCCCCTCATCGTCGAGTTCAACCGCCTGCTGGCCCAGGAGAGCGAGGGCAAGACGCTCGATCCGGCCCTCCTTGGCCGCGGCGTCGCCGCCGGCCTGGCCGACCCGCGCAAGAGTATCTACTTCGTCGCCGAGGAAGACGGCGCGGCGATCGGCCAAATCATGTTCACCACCGAATGGAGCGACTGGCGCAACGGCTGGTTTTGGTGGATTCAGAGTGTCTACGTCCGCCGAGAGTCGCGGCGGCGCGGCGTCTTCCGCGCGCTGTTCGAGCACGTCCAGCAGGCGGCGCGGGCGGACCCGGAAGTGATCGGCCTGCGCCTGTACGTCGAGCGCGAAAACCACATCGCTCAGGAGACGTATCGCAGCATGGGCATAGAGGCGGCCGGTTATGTGGTTTTCGAGCGCTTTCCGTTGTGACCAAGAAGCTAACATTTTGCCGATTAGCCCGGAGCGCCAGCGACGAGCGCCCGTCGCTGGCGCTCCGGGCTCGTTGTGCATTTCGTTCGTGACTGTAAACCCGCTGGCACTCTCCGCTCGCCAGGTTTTACTTTCCACCTACGACCCGCACGCGCGCCGGCGAGCCAGGCTTGTCCTCCACCGCGCACCGCACGGCCTCACGCCGCTCCTCACGATCGACGACGAACGTCAGCGTGTGTGGGCCGGCCGGCAGGTTCATCTCCACCGTTTCCTTGAGCGCTACGGGGTTCTGATCGACCCACAATTTCAGTCCCTTGGCGGAGTTCAGCCGCACGACGAACGGGCCGGTCGTGGTGACATCGAGTTGACAGCGGATCAGGGAGACACCGTGCTTGTCCTTGCCGAGCTGGAACAGCGGCGCGTCGGCGACGGGCAGCACGCCGGAGACGGTGCTGTAGATCGGCCCCCACTGCAAACCGCGTTCGTTCTTCGCCGGGGTGGACAGGCCGCCGCCGAGCGTTAGGAAGCCCCAGGCCTCGCGCGTCGGTTCGAGCGTCTGCCAGCGGCGGACGACGCGCTGCGGGCCGACGGCATAGGGACCGACTTTGCCCAATTCCGACAGGAAACGCACCAGGTCGAGCAGATCGCCGCGCGTCAGCGTGTCGGTCAGGCCGTCAGGCATCAGCGAACCGCCTGGCGCCCGTTCGTCGATGTCCTTGACGGGGATGGCGACCTCCCTGTCCTCGGCGTCGCGCAGCACCAATTCGGTCTTCGTCTCGCGGACCTTGACGCCGGTATATTGCAAACCCTTCTTCGTGGAGACGAGCAGCGAGTGATAGTTCTCCTTGACGGCCTTGTTGGGCAGCAACAACGACTCGATGAGGTAATCGACCTGGGCGCTGCCGCCGATGCTGCTGAGGTCGGGACCGACCTGGCCGCCGGCGCCGCCGATGGCGTGGCACTTCAGGCACAGCTGGTCCTTGCGGCGAAAGACGCTCTCGCCGCGGGCCGGATCGCCGAGTCGGCCCACGTCGGCGACCATCGCCTGCATCTCCTTCGGAGAAAGCGTTCGCGCGCCGAACGTCAAGCCTCCCGCCTTCGTCAGCGCCTCGACCAGTCCTTCATCGGGACGGCCGGAGGTCCGCACGATGCGCACCCCAATGCGAGCGATGTCGTTGGGTAACTTCTGATCGCGCAGTGCGGCCGCGAGCAGGGCGGCGCCGCCCTTGCGTTGCAGGAACGCCTCGAAAATGCCGGCGGCTTCGTCGTCCTTGCGCTGGCTCGCCAACACCGCTCCCGCGCGTCCGGCCGCGGCCTTCGCGTCCAGCCGCACCAGGGCGACGAGCGCCAGACGCCGCCGCGCCGGGGAACCTTCCGCGCCGACGAGTTGCTCCAGGGCCGAGGCGCTGTCCTTGCCGCCCAGCGTCGTTAGCCCATCGAGGGCCGCTTGCCGCAGGGAATCGCTCGTCTTCTCGGCGCGGGCCAGTTCCAAAAGTTGCGGCCGCGCCGCCTCCACGCCCCAGGCTCCCACGAGTCGTGCGGCCACAGTGCGCAACGCCTCGTTGTCTTCCTTCAGCAGCGGGACGATGCGAGCGAGATCGCCGGCCGGCCGCACGTTGCGCTGGCGTGTCGCCTGCTCCAGCGCCTCCAGCAAGCGCGTGCGCTCCTCGGCGGGACGCGAGGCGTCCGCGACGCGATCGAGCAGCAGGGCCAACTCCGGCGGCCCGCCCAGCGTGGCGATGAACGCCAGGACGCCGGCCGCGCTCTCGCCGGCCTTGCCGGAGCGCACCAACTCGACCAGTGGCCGCAGTACCGCTCGCGAGTCCGCCGATTGCAGCGCGAACAGCAGATGACGCGAATCGCCCGCGTCGAATTTCCCTTCCTGCAACGCCGCCAGCCAGTGCGGTTCCAACTCGCGCATCGTCAGCCACAGACTGTAATCGAGATATTTATCGACGGGCTTATCCAGCGCCTTCAACGCCGTCTCCGCCGCGCGGGCGCTGGGGATCTGCCCGAGCGCTCGCACCGCCTCCAGGCGCACTTGCGGATGCTCGTCCGCCACGCGCGGCGCCAGCAACTCCAGCGGGTCGGACAGCCGATCGCGCCAGGCCGTGACGACGCGCACGGCGGCGGCGCGGATGCGGTAATCCTTCGCGTGCAGCAACGACGCCAGCAAGTTCGGCTCGACCACGTCGAGCGCTTGATACGTCCACAGCGCTTCGAGCAACAGCGACTCCTGTTCGGCGCTGGCGCGAGGGCGGGCGGGACGCCCGCGCTCCGGAGCGCGGGCGTCCCGCCCGCTGCCCTCCTCGCGCTCCGGAGCGCGGGCGTCCCGCCCGCCATCCAGCTTCGCCGTCCACGCCTTCAATTCGGGGAGGACGGACTTGCCGCGTTCCTTCATCACGCGGCGAGCATGATGGCGCGTCCAGTCTTCGTCCGCCTTGAGCGCGTCGAGCAGATCGGCGGTCTTGGCGTTGACCAGTTGCGGGCGCGGCACGAGCGGCCGGCCCTTGGCGGTGACGCGCCAGATGCGGCCGTGGCTGACATCGCGGCGCGGATCGCGGAAATCGACCTCGCCGTGCTGGATGATCGGGTTGTACCAGTCGGCGATGTAGATAGCGCCGTCCGGTCCCATCTTCACGTCCACCGGGCGAAAGGCGGGGTGATTGCTGCGAATCAGATCCGCCTGCAAAGTCGCGGTGTAGAAGGAGCCTTCCGGCGCGAGCGTGAAGCGGCAGACGCGGTGTCCGCGAAAATCGGGCGTGATGAGGTTGCCGCGCCACGCCTCCGGCAAGTGCCGGCCGCTGACGATCTCGCAGCCGCAATACTTGGGATGGCCGGGGTTCAGTCCTTGCAGGACGCGCGGCGCGTTTGGCGTGGCGGCGTAACTGCCTCCGACGATGACGGGGTTGACGCCCTCGGTCCCGGCGCCGTCGGTGACGAACGATTGGCCCCAGCGGTCGAAGTGATGGCCCCACGGGTTCCACCAGCCGCGCGCGAACACTTCCAGCCGGCGCGTCTCCGGCCGAAACTGCCAGACGCCGCCGCCGCCCAGCCGCCGCGGACCGTAGGGCGTCTCGATGTGCGAATGAATATAGACGGATTGATTGAAGTACAACATGCCGTCGTGGCCCCAGCGCAGCGTGTGGACCATGTGATGCGTGTCCTCGGTGCCGAAGCCGGACAAGACGACGCGGCGGCGCAGCGGTCCCTTCATGCCGTCCGGCCGCGACAGATGCAGCAAATCCGTGCTGGCGCCGACATAGACGCCGCCGTCGCCCGGCTCCAGGCCGGTCGGGATGAGCAGGCCGTCGGCGAAGACAGTCGTTTTGTCGGCCTTACCGTCGCCGTCCTTGTCTTCGAGGACGATGATCTTGTCGTTGGCCTTCTGGCCGGGCTTGATCTGCGGATAGGCCTCGCTGCACGCCACCCACAGCCGGCCAGCCGAATCGAAGTTCATCTGGATGGGCTTGGCCAGCAGCGGATCGGCGGCGAACAGATTGACCTCGAAGCCGTCGGCGATTTGCAGCGCCTTGCGCTCGATCTCCGGATCGGGATCGGGCACCTTGGCATCGCGCTGGGCGAAGGCGGAAGAGCTAACCACAGAGACACAGAGACACAGAGAAGACAAAAGCGAAATCGCCCAGCGGCGGGGCAGTGTATCATTCATGGCTTCTTCTCCGCTTTCAGTTCGTAGGTGTGGGCGACGGGCACGCGCAGCTTGGCGATCTCTTTTTCCTTCTCGGCGATGAGCGGATCGAACTGCGGGATCTCGCGGGCGTTTTGGCCCTGCTCCTTCTTGCGGAAGCCGAACAGATACGTCTCATTTTCCGGACGCCAGCGGTAGAAATAGAGGCGATTCTTGGCGATAATGGCTTGGCGTAGAGACTCGGTTTGCGCCTCGTTGGGATCGGGGAGCATGAATACCCCGTGCGCCCAATCCCGTCTGGTCGCCACGACCTCGCGCTTGCCGTCGATCCGCAGACTATATTTTCCAGCGGGTAGGTCTTTTATACTCAAGAACGGTTCCCGTAGCTCGTTTGTGAACTCGATTCCCGGAGAAGGTGTGAAGGGGAGCAGGTCCGGGGTAACCTCAAACCGCAATGGGCCATTAGTGATCTTGTCCACCCGCGCGCCTTCCGCCTTTTCTACCTTCCCCTTGGCATTCATCTGGATGACCCAGTGTGTGCTCGGCAGTCCGAGAGCGCGTTCTAGAACCTTGGCGGAGTGCCAGTAGCCATAGGCGGTCAGATGAATGCCGTTGTCGGTCAGCGACAACTTCTCCTTGCTAAGCAAGTCGTAGAGATCCACGAAGACATGGCCGCGTTTCTTCGCCACATCTCGAATCGCATCGGCGTACAGGCGCAGGTTCTTGTTGTTCCCCGCCGGATCAGGCAGCGGCGGCTCTAGCTTTTCTTGCTTGAGCGGCGACAGCAGAACGATACGCGCTTTCGTCGGGGCGAAGGTGTCGAGTAGTGTTTCCAGTCCCTTGACGAAGCGCGGCAAACCCTTCGGACCCTCGAACGATTCGTTCGTGCCGTAGCCGATAATGAGGACCGTCGGCTTGAGGGCGAGGACGTGCTCTTTCAAATGACGAAAACCGTCGGCGGTGCTGCCGAAGCCGGCGCGGGCGTCGCCGAACACGGTGTCGCCGCTCCAACCGAGATTGCGAAACGTGATTGACTTATCGGGATACCGCCGCGTCAGCGCCGTCTCCCAGTAGCCGTAACGCTGTTCGCGCTCGATGAGGGTGCTGCCGACGAGGACGACGCGATCGCCGTCGGCCAGCGCGAAGGCGTCCGCCGCCCACGCGGAATCGGCGACAGCGAGGCCGCAACACATGAGGAAGGGGAGATAGAGAGATTTCACCGTGGATCTCCAGGGTGGTTTTGGCGAAGGAGGCACATCGGCGGTATTGCGATTGTAGCCGAACGGCGCGGCGGGACAACGCGCGAACGCGGCGCGGCGAAACGAAGGAACCGTTGAACGATGCCTCAGTTGCCGATGGCGGTGAAATCGACGACGGCACCGTCGTGCCAGCCGGCGGCGGCGATGAAGGCGTTGTAGGCATCAGTACCCGGAGCGATGCCCTTGCGGATGCCGCGCACCGAGCCGTCGCCCATGCAGAACTGGATCAAACCCGTATGCTTGCTGTTGAACTGGAAGTAGCCGGTGTCCTTGTTGCTCGCGGTTCCGTAGGCCGCCGGCAGCGAACCGGCCCCAATCCAGGCGGGAGAATACAGACGCGAACCGCCGTCGAAATTGTCCAGCCATTCGCCGAACATCAGCGTGTTGCTGCTGCCGTCGGCGGCGGTCAGTTGCTGAAGGCTGACGGCCGAGCGGTTGCAAAAGAGGCCGGCGTAGAGATCGACCATCGAGTTGTTGATCTGTCCGCCGTAGCCGGCCACGCCGACGTAACTGGTCCGGCCGAGGGGCGCACCGCCCGCCGAGACGCCGAAGCCGCCGACGAACAGCTCAAAGCTGTTGGCCTGCCGGAACGTGTGTGTCAGAATGTGCGTCGTGTCCGTGTTGGAATAGGGATCGTCCGAGGGGCAGACATAGAGCTTGATGCGCGTCTGGGCGACGCTGGAGACCGAACTGTAGTTCCACCACGGCGGATAGACCTTGCACGGATTGAGGTAGTCGGCCGGCAGCCCCTCCAGGAGGGCGCGATAGGTGTTGTCCTGTTCGATGTACGGCAACAAATACACCAGGGAGCCGACAAACTGAGTGTTGATCGGCGGCAGGCCCATGCCGACGTCGGGATAGGGACCGAGTTGTCCGGGCGGCAGGCGATTGTGAACGTCGGCGTAGTGGTGCGCGGCCAGGCCGATTTGTTTAAGGTTGCTGCCGCACTGGGCGCGGGCCGCCGCCTCGCGGACTTTCTGGACGGCGGGCAGCATCAGGCCGAGGAGGACGCCGATGATAGCAATGACGACGAGCAGTTCGATCAGGGTAAAACCCGAGCGCCGTACGGAACCGACCATGCATTCAACCTCGACAGGGGTGCAATCAGATCGCGGCCCGATAACAACCGGACGGGACAATACAGATCCCGCCTTTCAACCCACGCGCATGGGGAAGGCGTTGAACGCGCTCGACAGCGAGCTATCCGAAGAGAGCGAGTTTTTGGGCTAATGGTGCAGACGATTGGAAGGCGAAGGGTTCGCAAGAAGATTGCTCAAGCCGATTCTCCCAGGAAGATAGGTTGTTACTCCATTTCTCTCATCACTATAGAGGCAGTCCAAGGGAACCGCAAGAAAAAAGATGGGGGAATTGTCATTTTTCGAGAACTCGCCTAACAGTACAGCGCGGCTTTAGATGACGCATCTACGCCGCCGTTTCTTGTGGGATTTTGTTGCTTGCTCGTTCCGCCGCTGGTGGTAGCCAATGACCTCGCTGACATGCCGCACCTGCGGAACCCTCCGACGACGACGC